>JAPDPX010000003.1:0-316316 GCA_034506255.1 candidate division KSB1 bacterium
TGGCGAGATACTTTTTGATGAGGGCAAGACGCGCCGCGGGACACACCCGCCGTCTGCGAGACCACATGGGACTCCTCCTGGTGAATTTTGCGCAAAGATACGCAGCGATTCACCCAGAGGAAAGATGCGGTTCACCGAGGGGATACGTGCAACCTGCAGATTTGGAGGCTGCGCTGACGCCACAGACGGCGCTGCTGAGCGTGATGCACGCCAACAACGAGGTGGGCACGCTGCAGCCGGTTGCGGAGATTGCCGCACTCGCCCACCGTCACAATCTCGTAATTCACTGCGATGCGGCACAATCGGTTGGCAAGGTGCCGGTCAAGATGGATGACCTGGGCGTGGATATGCTGTCAGTGGCGGGACACAAACTCTACGCGCCGCTGGGAGTGGGGGCGCTGGTGGTGCGGCGCGGCCTGGCGCTCGAACCGCTGATTCACGGTGCCAAACAGGAACACCAACGCCGCGCCGGCACGGAGAATGTCGCCGGCATAGTGGGCCTGGGTCGCGCCTGTGAGCTGGCCGGCCGGGATTTGGCACAGAATATGGCGCGCATGCAGGCTTTGCGCGAACGTCTGTGGCATGGCCTGCAGCGCCGGATTCCGGAGCTGCGGCGCAACGGCCATCCGGAACATTGCCTGCCCAACACGCTGAGTGTGAGTTTCCGCGGGGTGGATGCCGGCCAATTGCTGGCAGAGATCGACGGGCAGGTGGCGGCCTCTGCCGGTGCCGCCTGTCATAACCTGAATGAGACCGTCATCTCACACGTCTTGCAAGCGATGCAGGTGCCGCGCGAATATGCCCCGGGCACACTGCGGTTTTCGGTGGGAAGATACACGACGGAAGGGGAAATCGATGCGGCCGTCAACGTGCTGGCCGCCGCGGTGGCAAAGCTGCGCCACACCTGAGCCGCAGAGCGGGAGCAACTCAGGCAAACTCCTTCACGGCCGCCGCCAACAGCGGAATCATGATCTCATGATGACCGATGAAATTGTAACCCTTGCCACCCTGCAGGGTGGGCCGTTGCACCACATTCATGCGCGGGCGGTAATGGTTGAACATGTCGAAGTTGGCGGTGATGAAGTTGTTGACCGGCGGCGCGACATTGCGCGCGACCGTCAGCGCCTTGAGAAAAACTTCCGGCAACAGCACATTGGAGCCGACATTGAGCACCACTCCGCCTTGATTGAGACGTGCCACCTGTGCGGCGAAAATCTTGAAATCTCGATAGGACAATTCACCATAAGCAGCGCCATCAGCACTGGGATGCTGGTGAATGATGTCTGTGCCGATGCCGACATGCACCGTAGCCGGCACGTCGAGCGTGTAGGCATTGGCCAGCAGGCTCAGCTTCACACCGGTGTTCGGCACCCTCGCCAGCGCTTCACCCATCGCCTCACCCAGGCCCAGTTCACGACCGCGGGCCCGCGCCACCGTGCCATTGATGAACTCACCGGTTTCAGCAGCCATGCCAAAGGAACCGTCGGCCAAACCCTCGGCAACTTCCTCGGAAGTTTGGCCAAACAGCGCCAGCTCGGTGTCATGCACCACGCCGGCACCGTTCATCGCCAGACAGGTGATGAAGCCGCGCTGCATCAAATCGATCAAAACGGGCGACAATCCCACTTTGATGACGTGCGCACCCATCATCATGATGATGGGCTTGCCGTGTGCCCGCGCCGCCAGCAGATGCTGAACAAACTCGCGCAGATCCTTTGCCGCCAGGATGTCGGGCAGTGACTCATAGAAAGTCTCAAAGAAATCGCCGCGGCGAAATGGCCGCGCCAGCTCTTCGCGATGCACTTTGCTGAAGCGCTGCTGCACCGGGTAGGTTTTGACGCGGGCGAGATCAATCTGGGAGTATTTCGACAACGCACTCTCCTCTCACAGCTTTCCTGCCGTTTCGCTTGCAGTGATCGTTTACCCATGCCCTGCACAAACGCGGGCCTGCCGCTGGCTTGCGTGGCACGGGTCGCAATCTAAACTGCCGACAGAGAAAAGCAAGCCGAATTTGCACGGGTGCGCCATGCCCCCCAGTGGTGGACAGCGACGCTGCAGGCTGCAAACAAATTTGGGTTCAAGCACGGTGGTCAATTCAAAACAAGACGCTCCCAGAACATCTTCCGCACACGCAAGCAGGGCAGCAACGGGTGCCGGAAGCCGGCGGCGTGTTGCACCGGAGCACCATCAGCGCCGCGTGCGCAGCCATCAACGTGGCTGGTCAGATTGGCCAGAGGGAAAGTGAAACGGGGTGTGTGCCGCGCCGGCGTCTTCAGCGCCTGCTGAAATATCTGCCAAACAGCACATCACTCAACAGCACGGCTTCCTTGGAGTAGGGATTGATGTTGCGCAGGCATAGCTCGGCATCCAGCACTGCTTTGGCCTCCTTCCAGGTTTGCAACGGTTCCAGCCGGTCGATGAATTCGAGATAGGCGTCCGCATCGCGTTGGAAGATTTTTCGAATGAAAGCCTTGCGGTTCTTGTCGTCGATGAGGTGATACAGCGAGGGAAATGGCCCCGGCGGTTGTTGTTCAATCTTGGCACGCTGCACCAGCGGCTCTTCCGTGTCGAAGCGAATTTTGAGCTTGTTTGCCGTCACACTCTGGCCGGCAGGCGGTGACGGTTGCTGCGGGACAGGGTCTGCAGCGGGCACCACTGTTTCGCCCGTGCCGGCGGCTTGTGTGCCGGCGGGATACCATTCGGCTTTTTCACGAATCACGATGCCGGCTGAGGCGGCTGGAGCGGGCATCTGCTGCAGGTCGCTCACCGCCGCCTGCACGAGCTGGCTCTCGATTTCGCTGGCGGCCTCTTCGAGTACCTTGGTCATGTCTAGCGACACCAGCGTGCCACCTTCGCCCGGCATGAATGGCAGCGTCGCGCTGCCGTTTTCGAGGTGCCGTGCCACCAGATTTTCGATCTCGCTGATTTCCCAGGCTTCCTTCTTGGTGAATTCCGGCAGCAGGTTTTCCGCGAGTTCGGCCAGGTTGCGCTCGAACAGCATGGCCAGCACGGTTTGATTGTCGATGAGAAAGCCATCCTGCGGAGTTGCAGTGCCCAGCAGCGAGGCGCAATAGCTCTGATATTGCTTCAGGTCCTGCACCAGTGCCGGCACGGGGTTCTTGCCATACACTTCCAGTTCGACCTGATGGCAGGCCGCGCGAAAAGCTTCCTTGGTAACCGGCCCGCGGGGGTAGGCGGCTATGCGATCCAACAGGGCGCGCAAATACTGTTGTTCCTCGCCCAGACCACGCAGGACAATGAGGAGGTCATCCCGTTCGCGTTCCACTTCATGACGATAGAGAAGATGTTCCAGCGCGCTGCGCGGTCTGGCCAGCACGTCAAACTGCAGGCCGACGCCAAAGGTCAGCACCGGCCGCAATTCGGAGCGGTCAAACACCAGGCGCTCCGCCAGCATGTCGCGCAGCCGGCGCAATTGCTGGCGCATCTCGGCATCATCCAGCTTGTATTCCCGCACCGTGTGCAAACCGAGCGGCTTTTCCTCGCGCACGATTTTGTGCGCACGCTGGCGGAACAAACCTTTGAGAATTTCAGGAATATCCGCGGCCAGCAGCTCGCGCAGGGGAATGGCATCGCGATTGGCGATCAAACGCTGTTCCAGCGCAAGCACCAGCTTTTCCCGCTCCTTTTCCCAATAATCGCGCTTGGCGCGCCGCCGCGTGCGACTGGCAAGGGCCGGCACCGGCGTGCTTTGGATGTCGTCTGGCATGAATCGTCATCCTCCCCGAAAGGGCGTCATCCCCGCCGGGCAAACTCATTAGACAGGTTGTGCGGGCAGCATGCCCGTCGCGCCGCCAGGCGCAATGATCTCCCTAATTCTATTCTTCGTCTTCTTCGTCCTCCGCCACCACCCGTGCCACCGCCGCGATCCGGTCATCCTTGTCCAGCTTGATGAGCTTTACGCCCTGGGTGTTCCGGCTGATGACCTTGATGTCCTTCACTTTCTGGCGGATGACCACGCCTTTTTCGGTGATGATCATCAAATCATCGTCATCGATGACCTCCTTGATGTCCACCATCTTGCCGGTTTTCTCGGTGGTTTTGAGCGTGATCAGACCCGAACCGCCACGATGCTGCACTTTGTAGTCCTTCAGCTCGCTGCGTTTGCCGTAGCCATTCTCGCTCACCACCAGGATCGTGGCCTCGCGCTTGAGTTCCACCATGCCGACGACGAAGTCACCTTTCTCCAGCTCGATGCCCTTCACGCCGCTGGCGCTGCGGCCCATCTCGCGGACTTCATTTTCATGGAAGCGGATGGCCTGGCCGTTGTGCGTGCCCAGCATCAGATCCATGCTGCCATCAGTGATCTTGGCTTCGATCAATTCATCGCCTTCTTCGATGCTGATCGCGGCGATGCCGGTCTTGCGCGGATTGGAAAACGCACTCAGAGCCGTCTTCTTCACCAGGCCGTTCTTTGTGGCAAAGGCAACGAAATGCTTTTCATCGAACTCCCTGACTGACACAAAAGCGGCGATCTTTTCCTCCGGCGCCAGGGAGAGCATGTTCACGATCGCCCGGCCCTTGGCACCCTTGCCCGCCTGCGGAATGTCATACACCTTCACCCAGTAGCATTTGCCCTGGGTGGTGAAAAACAGCACGTAGTGATGCGTCGAAGCGATGAAAAGATGTTCGATCCAATCCTCGTCACCGGTTTTCGCACCGGTCACCCCGCGACCGCCGCGGCTCTGCCGGCGATAACTTGACACCGGAAAGCGCTTGATGAAGCCGCTGTGCGAGATGGTGATCACCATGTCCTCTTCGGCGATCATGTCTTCGATGGTGAACTCGCTGGTCTCCGCCACGATCTCCGTGCGGCGCTCATCGGCATACTTGTCGCGCAGCTCCTTCAGCTCCTTCGCGATCAAATCCATGCGCTTGCCCTTGTCCGCCAGCAGCGCTTTCAAGTCCTTGATGAGTTTCTGCACCTCGCGATATTCCGCCTCGATCTTGTCGCGCTCGAGGCCGGTGAGGCGCTGCAGTCGCATGTCCAAAATCGCCTGGGCCTGAATCTCGCTGAGTTTGAATCTCTTCATCAAGCCTTCCTTGGCGATCTGGGGATCCCTGGCCTTCTTGATGATCGCGATGACTTCGTCGATGTTGTTGATGCAGATGCGCAAACCTTCCAGGATGTGGGCGCGCTTTTCGGCCTTGTCCAGCTCGAACTTGGTGCGGCGCACCACGATCTCGTGGCGAAAATCGAGAAAATGCTGCAGCATCTGTTTGAGGTTGAGCACGGTGGGCACGCCGTCCACCAGCGCCAGCATGATGGCGCCAAAGGTAACGTGCATCTGCGTGTGCTTGAAAAGATTGTTGAGCACCACCTCCGGCACGGCGTCGTTTTTCAGCTCGATCACCAGGCGCATGCCGTCGCGGTCACTTTCATCACGCACATCGCGAATGCCCTCGATCTTTTTGTCGCGCACCAGTTCGCCGATCTTCTCATGCAGGGCAGCCTTGTTCACTTGATAGGGCAGCTCGGTGACGATGATGTTCTGGCGGCCGCCGCGCACTTCCTCCAGCACGGTGCGTGCCCGCACCTGTATGCGGCCGCGGCCGGTGCGGTATGCTTCGTCGATGCCCTCCATGCCGTAAATGATGCCGCCGGTGGGAAAATCCGGCCCCTTGACGATCTTCATCAACTTGTCGATGCTGAGATCGGGATTCTTGATCAGCGCGTGCAGGGCATCGACAATTTCGCCGAGATTGTGCGGCGGAATGTTGGTGGCCATACCGACGGCAATGCCAGAAGAGCCGTTGACCAGCAGATTGGGCAGCAGCGTCGGCAATACCGCCGGCTCCTTCAGCGTGTCGTCGAAGTTGGGATTCCACGGCACCGTGTCTTTTTCAAGATCGCGCAGCACTTCCTCGGCGATGGGCGTGAGCCGCACTTCGGTGTATCGCATCGCAGCCGGCGAGTCACCGTCCACCGATCCGAAATTGCCCTGGCCATCGACCAGCGGATAACGCAGCGAAAAGTCCTGCGCCATGCGCACGATGGTGTCATACACCGCCAAATCGCCGTGGGGATGATACTTGCCCAGCACTTCACCGACGACGCGCGCAGACTTTTTGTAAGCCGCGTTCGGCCGCAGATTCAATTCGTGCATGCCATAGAGCACGCGCCGGTGCACGGGTTTCAGGCCGTCCCTTACATCCGGCAGTGCGCGCGCCACGATGACCGACATGGAATAGTCAAGATAAGAATCCTTGATCTCTTCCTCGAGATACACCGGGATGATTTTGTCGCGTTTGAGGTCCATGGGAGTTTTGCAAATGAATAATTCTGAAAACCAACGGTCGGGATGCCGCTCGATAATTATTGCCGCCAGTCACTGCGACATGCCTTTCCCCGGCGGTCTCCCGCTTCTTCTGCCAGGAAGGTTGCACCCGGCGCGAGCCATCGCGGGCGTGATCGTTGGCAATACCGTCGCCCGGTGGCAGCAGACCGTGGCAACAGCCACACAAAGCCGGGGGGCGGCACCTGCAGATTCCAACCCTGTCTAAACATCCAAATTTCTGACATATTTCGCATTCTCTTCGATAAACTTGCGGCGCGGTTCGACTTTGTCGCCCATCAGCGTTGAAAACAGCACGTCCGCCTGATAGGCCTCTTCAATGGTCACCAACCGCATGGTGCGCTGCTCCGGATCCATGGTCGTCTTCCATAATTGCTCGGGATTCATTTCACCGAGACCCTTGTAGCGCTGGACGTTGACATTGTCTTTGCTGTCGAATCGTTTCAACACCGCCTCCTTTTCATCATCATCATAGCAGTAATACTCCTCCTTGCCCTTCCAAACGCGGTAAAGCGGCGGTTGCGCAATATAGATCCGGTTCTGTTCGATGAGCTGCTTCATATAGCGGAAGAAGAAAGTGAGCAGCAGCGTGCGAATGTGGGAGCCGTCGACATCGGCATCTGTCATGATGATGACGCGTCCGTAGCGCAATTTCTCCGGGTCGAAATCATCGCTGCCAATACCGGTGCCGAGCGCCGTGACCAGGGTGCGGATTTCCTCATTCGACAAAATCTTGTCCAGGCGTGCCTTCTCGACATTGAGGATCTTGCCCTTGATCGGCAGAATTGCCTGAAAGCGGCGGTCGCGGCCCTGCTTGGCGGAACCACCGGCGGAATCCCCCTCGACGATGTAGATTTCGCAGTGTTCGGGGTCGGTAATGGAACAATCCGCCAGCTTGCCGGGCAGGCCACCACCGTCAAGTGCGGACTTGCGCCGTGTCAGTTCCCGGGCTTTGCGTGCGGCCTCGCGGGACTGGGCTGCAAGCTTGCACTTCTCCACGATCTTGCGCGCGATCGAAGGGTTCTCCTCGAAGAACGCCGCCAGCCCCTCATTGCAAAACGACTCCACAATGCCGCGAATGTCGCTGTTGCCGAGTTTGGTCTTGGTCTGGCCCTCAAACTGCGGTTCTGCCACTTTGATGCTGACCACCGCAGTCAACCCCTCCCGCACATCATCGCCGGTGATTTGCAGATTGTCTTTTTCCTTCAGCAGATTGCTCTTGGTGGCATAGGCGTTGATCGTTTTGGTGAGCGCCGCCTTGAAGCCAACCATGTGCGTGCCACCTTCGATCGTGTGAATATTGTTGACGTAGGTGAAGATGTTTTCGTTATAGCCGTCATTGTATTGCAATGCGACTTCGATGGGCACGCCCTCCCGTTCGCCCTCCAGATAAATCGGTTTGCTCATGATCGGCTCCCGGGCCTCGTCAAGATACTTCACGAACTCCGCGATGCCGCCTTTGAATTGAAATTTGTGCGATTTGCCGGTGTTCTCATCGCCGATCGTGAGCCTGAGATTTTTGTTCAAAAACGCCAGTTCCCGCACCCGCTCCGCCAGAATGTCGAAACTGAACTTGCGCTTGCCAAAAATTTCAGGGTCGGGAGAAAAAACCACCCTGGTGCCGGTCGTCTTGCGTTTGCCGATTACCTTCACCGGCGTAACGGGATTGCCCCGCTCATATTTCTGATAATAGAGATTGCCGTCGCGCGCAACATAAACCTCCAGCCATTCCGACAGGGCATTCACCACCGACACGCCCACGCCATGCAAACCGCCGGAAACCTTGTAGGATTTTTTGTCAAACTTGCCGCCGGCATGCAGCACCGTCATCACCACTTCCAGGGCGGATTTCTTCATCTCTTTGTGCGTATCCACCGGGATGCCGCGGCCGTTGTCCTCCACACTGACGCTGCCGTCCTTGTTGATGGTGACTTCGATGTTGTCGCAAAAGCCGGCGAGCGCTTCGTCCACGGAGTTGTCGATCACCTCATAAACGAGATGATGAAACCCCTTCACCGACGTGTCGCCGATATACATCGCGGGCCGGCGGCGCACCGCCTCCAGGCCCTTGAGCACCGTGATCGATTCTGAAGTGTAATTATCCTTGTCCGTCGGCGGCGACGGCTGCGCTGCCCCGTTTCCCGCCTCCACATTTGTCTGCTTGTATTCCAGCACTTCCTCTTTTCTCATGGGTTTTTCCTGATTTTGTCTCGTCTTGGTGTCCTTGACCCTGGATTCAGCCACGGGCTGCTGATGCAAGACCGCCTGCTTGCCGGCCACTGATGGTTTGGCTCGGGCAGCGGTGGTCTTGCCATCGCTTCGGGTCATCTTCTTATTTTGCAATTGAGATTTCTTCTTGATCGTGGCCATGATTTTGACCTCGTTCTCGTCGGCGTGGCGTGATCAGCCGCCACCCGCGACGAAATGCGGCGGCATGTGCTGGCACGCCTGCCCGAATCCGGCGGGCTTTCTGCCGGGCTCTCCCACCGGCTTCAGACCAGCAGGATGTCATGAATCAGATTTTGTCCAATCCTGCGATTGATCCGGGCGATGATCTCCGGTTTCATGTAGTACAGTTCATTGCGCCACACACTGTTGGTGACTTCCACATAAAGACAGCCGTCACGCACCTCGCGGACACTGGCGACTTTTGCCACCTGCTCGCCGACAACCTCCGGCCAGAGATTCACCGCCTGATATTCCTTGACGCGCTGCACAAGCCCATATTGGTGCAACAATTCCTGCAGCACGTCGCCCAGGGCCTTTGCCATAAACCTGTGCTCACGCCGTCCGGCCGCCAACCCCTGCCGGGGCCGGCATCGGCCGGTGATTCACTTTCGTTATTCTTCCCTCTGCCACTTCGAAATGTGCCGCCGGCACGCTCTGCGGCGGTGTCACGAGTGAGGTGACAAACAACTGGCCGCGGCGCTGAAAGTGTTCGAGCGTTGCGGCAAACCGGTTGGCATCCAGCTCGGAATGCAAATCATCCAGCAAAATGATGGGCGCGGTGCCGGATTTTTTCTCGAGATAGGTGGCTTCCGCCATTTTGAGCGCCAGCAGTGTGGATTTGTGTTCGCCGCGCGAGCCGTACACCCGCAGATCATGACCGTCGAGCACGAAGCTGAAATCATCGCGGTGTGGACCCACCTGGGTCTGCCGGCGCTGCCGCTCGAACACACGGGAGGCTGCCAGCATTTTGTGATAGTGGTCGGGCGTCGCCTCATTGAGCGCGAGCTGACTGTGATAACTCAGGTGGAGGGAGGAGGAGGATGCCGAAATGTCGCGATAGGCCTGCAACACAAGATTCGCGAAGGAATCGACAAACTGGTAACGCGCAGCAATGATCCGGCAGCCGTGACTGGCCAGGGCTTGATCCCATGCTGCCAGGTCCGTGCCGCCGCCCGGGTTTTGACTGAGCAGCGCATTGCGTTGTTTCAGCGCGCGCTGGTAAGCCTGCCAGTCCGCCAAATAGGCGGGCGAGCTTTGCGACAACAGCATGTCAACGAAACGCCGGCGTTCCGCCGGTGCGCCGCCGGTGAGGCGATGGCTTTCCGGTGCGTAATGGACGATCGGAAACCTGCCGATCAAGGCCGCGCTGCTCGCCAGGCGTTTGCGGTCGAGGCTGATTTCCTTGCCCCTCTCCACATGATAGCACAGCGTCACCTGGCGTTTGACCATCGCTTCATCAAAGAACTCTCCCATGATCTCGAAACCGTGGCTGCCAAACTTGACCAGTTCGCGATCAGAGGCCGTGCGAAAACTGCGGGTCACACCCAGCATATGAACGGCTTCGAGAAAATTGCTTTTGCCCTGACCGTTGCGGCCGCAGATGAAATTGAGTGCATCGGAAAATTCAAGATCGAGCGCGTCATAGTTGCGAAACTGGCGCAGGCTCATCCGGCGCAGGATCATATATCATTCATTGATGCGGATCGGCATCAACAACATCATCACCTCCAGGTCCTGCTGTTGCGGCACCGGCTCGATGATGGCGGCACTGCTGCTGTCCTTGAGTTTGAACATCACCTGTTCGGTGTCGATGTGGCGCAGGATCTCCAAAACGTAGCCGGCATTGTAGCCGATTTCCATCGGCTCGCCGCTGTAGTCCACGCTGATGGTTTCATGTGAATCCCCGCTCATCTCGGCATCCTGGGCGTGAATTGTCAGGCTGCCGGGTTGCAGCTCCCAGCGAATCTGCCGCGTGTGTTGATTCGCAAAGATGCTCGACCGCCGCACGGTGGCACTCAGCAGTTCGCGATCGACGATCAGGGTGAAGGGGTTGGCTGTCGGGATCACCCGTTCATACGCCGGATAATGTCCGCTGATCAGCTTGGAATAAATGGTGGATTGTCCCACTTGAAAAGTGATGTGCTCGGCACTCATCCCGATCGTCATTTCGTCGATTCCCTCGAGATTGCGGCCGAGCAGATGCAATGCCTTGACCGGAATCACGACCTGACTGGCCGTGCCCTCATACGTGAATTTGAGATCCCTGACTTTGGCCAGGCGATGGCCGTCGGTTGCCACCAGACGCAATTCTTCCTGGCGAATTTCCAGCAACACCCCCATCAGCGTCGTGCGCAGCTCATCGGTGCTCACCGCGAAAACCACCTTGTCGACCAGATGAACAAAGCGACTGCCGCGGTAATCCAGGTGCGTCATCTGTTTTTCGGTGGCAATATGAGGGTATTCGTCGCTCGATTCGCCTGCGATTTTGTAGTTGCCGCGATCGGTTTGGATGCTGAGACGATGACTGCCGTCTGCCTCCAGAGCCAGCGGGGTGTCCGGCAATTCGCGCACCAGATCGAAAAGTCGTTTCGCGGGAAATGCCGCGGAGCCATCACGTTCGCCAATGACATCCAGATTCGTGATGATGGAGACTTCCAGATCCGTGCCGGTGAGCTGCAACCGGTTGCCGCGCAAATCAAACAAAATGTTGCTTAAAATGGGAATGGTGGTCTTCAGCGGAATGATGGAAATCATGCGCTGAAGTGCTTGATACAGGGCACTCTGGGGAATCGTGAATTTCATTGGCTGTCATCCGAAATGGTTAAAAAACGTGTCAAAAAATACGATTTATTGTCTTTAATATCAAGTTGATTCTTTATTGTAGTTAGTAGTAGAGCCGGTGGATATGTGGATAATTTAAAAAACCATCCTGCTGAGGTATTGAGATTTCCGCGGGTTGGGTTGGGTGACGTCGCTCGGATTTACAGCATGTGCTTGTGAATTCTCTGGGGATAAAATGTTGGCTAGGGAAATGACGTTGAAAAAGTCACGCCTGCAGTGTTTTTATCAACCTGCAATCCACCAGGATTAACAATTTTTCAACAGGGTTGTTCAAATAGCCGGGCGGAGAAGACGGCATGCTTTAACCAGTCCTGGGGTCCCAAATGGCTGGCATGCTCGGGACGGCAGGGTGCCGGGCGGTGAGTACCAATGGCATGCCTGAAAATAACGGTAAAATCATCACTGCACCGCAGCACGGACTGTTGTGTCGCGACGTTCAGCAGTGGAGGGGCATGAAGCGCGGCGGGAAATGGCGAAAAGGGGATCAGGATGCACTCAATCTTTGTTTGAGCGTCTCCACTTCGGCTTTGATTTGGGAATCTGCCTCCAGCATGGCCTCGACCTGTTCGATGGCATGGATGACGGTGGTGTGATCGCGCCCGCCAAAATGCAGGCCGATGGTTTTGAGCGAATGTTTGGTCAGCTTTTTGGCAAGATACATTGCAATCTGGCGTGCCAGTGCCACCTCCTTTTTGCGCGTCTTCGCCCGCATCATGTCTTCAGGAAGCTTGTAGAATTCACACACTTCCTTTTGGATGTCCTCGACAGTGAGATTGCGGTACTTTTGAATGAACATGTCCTTCAGCACGTGCTTGGCGAGCGCCAGGGTGATGTCGAGTTTCTGTACCGAGGCAAAGGCCAGCAACCGGATCAGTGAACCTTCGAGCTCGCGGATGTTGCTGGTCACATTGTGTGCGATGAGTTGAATGACGTCGCTGGGCAGATCAATGGCGTTTTCCTCAGCCTTGCGTTGCAGGATGGCAATGCGCGTTTCCAAATCCGGCGGTTGAATGTCCACCACCAGACCCCATTGAAAGCGGGAGAGCAGCCGGTCCTCGATGCCACTGATTTCCTTGGGCTGGCGATCCGAGGAGAGAACGATTTGTTTCCCCTTTTGGTAGAGGGCGTTGAAGGTGTGGAAAAATTCCTCCTGTGTGCGCTCCTTGTTCATGAAAAATTGAATGTCATCGACTATGAGCAAGTCGACATTGCGGTAGTTGGAGCTGAACTCGGTGGTTTTGTTGTTTTGAATGGAGCTGATGAACTCGTTGGTGAAGCGTTCACTTGAGACATAGAGGGCGCGACCGACCGTGCCGCGCTCCAGGGTGAGGTTGCCAATTGCCTGGATCAGATGCGTCTTGCCCAGCCCCACCCCGCCATACACCACCAGGGGATTGAACGAAGTTTTGCCGGGCGCCTCCGCCACGGCGACTGCCGCGGCCTTGGCAAATTGATTACTCGCACCTTCAACAAAATTTTGGAATTTGTAATGGGGGCTGAGTTGTGTGACCGGGTCATGAGTCAAGCGGGCCTGCGGTGCGGTGATGCCCTCCGACAGCGAGTCGAGAAATTGTGCCTCGTTGTCTTCCGGCTTGGCAATGTCGTACACGACGTTATAATCTTCGCCCGTGACCTGGAAGATCGCTTTGTGTACGAGTTCGCGGTAGTGGCCCTCCAGCCATTGATACACAAAGCCGTTGGGAATCTGAACAGTGATTGTCCGATTGTTAAACTGTTTTCCCCGTGTACTTTCGAACCAGGTGCCGAAGGTGGAGTCGGGTAGGTGCTCACGAATGATGGATAGGCATTCTGACCAGGTCTGCTCTGCTGACAGTTGCTGTAGCATGGATGAAAATGCCCTCGCCGAGTTGAGATAATCACAAGTTATCCACAATCATTGTGGATATGGAATTGCGCAAGTCTGCTAAATCTATGAAATGGCAATCTGGCGTGTTCATTTGAAAACAGATTTGGGTCACACCAATGATTGCAACTTTTTGCTAATGAAGTGATTACGGTTGCATAACCCGGCAGCCTGCACAAAAAGGTGGAGAGTGCAGACAAAATTAGAGTTTAGTTCTTCCTTTGAAACGACTTCGATGAGTTATCCACATTTTCTCCACCAAGGTCAGTTTTTTTTGGGCTGCGGCAATATAGAAAATGGCCTCTGATTGTCAAGCAGAAATTAAATTCGATTAAAGAAAAATGAAACATCCTGTGACAGAGCAAGGCCTGATCGCATGGCAATCATCGTTGTTGCGCTTCGCATGCGTTTTTTGTTTGTGAGAAAAAGCCGGTAAGTTGGTCGGAAGGCTCCGCCCTGCCGCCGATCACCCCATGTTTGTTGGAATGATGCGGTTTGCCATCGCAGATTGGCGGGCAGCGAGAGTTGCTGCAGGCGCAAAAAAGAAGCGGCTGTGCGTGAAACGCTTCGCTTATTCGAGGTATTTTCGCACACCCAAATGTGCAGCAGCGAGTCCAAGCAGCACGCCGCCGGCTGCCAGGGCCGGTAGAAACCAGGCCGGAATGCGCACGATGTCAGGATAATCCGCGAGCAAAAATTTTTTAAGCAACAAGAAGAAGGCCGAGGCCAGGCCCCCGCCCAGCAAACCCTGGACAAATCCCTGGATGACAAAAGGGCCGCGCACGAACAAACGGCTGGCACCCACCAATTGCATGGTTTCAATCAGGCGCCGCTTGGCGTGGATCACCAGGCGAACATGGTTGATGACGACGAAAATTGAACCCAGCGCCACGATCAATCCGACCACCAAACTGCCGATCATGGCAAAGTCGAGGTAGCGCTCCAGCCGCATGACAAAGTCGCGACGGTAGACCACTTCTTCCACACCCTCCAGCGTGCGCAGCCTGCCTGCGAGTTGTTGGGCAGCCATGCTGTGCTGATGGCTCTTTTCCAGGGTGATTTGAAAGGAGGGGGGGAGTGGATTGGAGGCGAGCAGATCGATGAACCCCTCGCCGAACTCCTTGCGGAAAATTGCGATGGCTTCTTCACGCGAGATATAGCGTGCCCGCGCCACGCCCGGCAGCGCTTCGATCTGCCGGCGCAGGCGCTGGATGCCGGCTTCATCGCGGCCGTTGTCGACGAAGATTTCCAGCTCGATGCGGCTGCGCAAACCGGCCACGATCTCCACCAGGTTGAAGGTGACGAGCGTGAAAATGCCGGTCAGGATCAAAGCAATGGCCACGGTGAGCGCAGCAAGCAACGCCGCCATTTTGGCTCGCGCCAGCCCATCCAGGCCCTCTCTCAGACAGTACCACCAGCTCAATTGATCGTCACGCCTCCTTCAATGCGCACCACGCGCTTGCCGGCACCCTCCACCAGATGGTAGTGGTGCGTTGCCATGAGAATTGCAGTGCCGCGCGCATTGATTTTCTCGAGCAGCTCCATAATGCCGGCAGTGGTCACGGGATCGAGATTGCCGGTGGGTTCGTCCGCCAGCAGGATGAAGGGATTGTTCACCAGCGCGCGGGCGATCGCCACCCGCTGTTGTTCGCCGCCGGAAAGTTCATGGGGCATGCGGTAACGCTTGTGGCTCAGGCCGACGTTGGCCAGCACGCGCAGCACGCTGCGTTTGATCTCCCGTTGTTTGCAACCGGTGACGATCAATGCAAAAGCGACATTGTCATAAACATTGCGGTCCTCCAGCAGGCGAAAATCCTGAAACACGATGCCGAGTTGGCGCCGCAGCAATGGAATTTGGGCGGGGGTGATGGTTTTGGAATTGAAGCGGCCCACCACCACCGTTCCCTCGCTGGGCTTCTCCGCCATATAGATCATGCGCAGGACCGTGCTCTTGCCGGCACCCGTGGGTCCGACGAGAAAAACAAATTCCCCCTTGCGCACCGTGAGATTCACCGATTTCAAAACCTCGCCACCGGGATATTGCAGAGACACGTTGGCGAGGCGGACGAGATTCATCGTGACGCACTCCTCGAGACAATCAAGCCGGGATTCGCTTCAGTACAAAATGCACTCTTTCCGCCTTTTCGCTGCCGGTACGTCGTGACATGCCGCTGAAGCAGGCGGCCTCCCGCCACCAGTTGCTGGCGTCGATGAGTGCGCGGATTTCCTTTAGGGCATAAATGCGCTGGATGTGTTGCTCGCGAATGATCCGGCCGCGATTGGCTTCGTCGATGATGGTGAAATCGTTGTACTGCAGCCGCTGGCGAGGCTGGTAACGGGCGTAGCGGGTGTAGGAATAATCTGCGGTGGCATCCCGCTCGACGTAATTGCGAAAATTTCTGCGGCAGTTGTGCTGGGTGCAAACATCAAAAATGAACAGACCACCCTGGCGCACCACCTGCGCCACACTGGTGAGGAGGCGTCGCAGATCCTCCTCCTCCAGGCAGTAGTTGATGCTGTCATACAGGCAAAGCGCGGCATCGACCTGCAGCAGGGCCACAGGTGCGCGCATGTCTGCGCACCACACGCAGGCGGGCAGGCCGTGTTGCAACAGCCGCCGCCGTGCCGCAGCCACCATCGCCTGCGCCCGGTCGCAGCCATAGACCCGGTATCCGCTGCGTGCCAGCTCCGACAACAACTGGCCCGTGCCGCAAGCCAGCTCCAGCACGCGCTTCACCCGCCAGCCGTCGCCATCCTGCGGGGTTGCGGCTTGCGGAGGATCCGCGAGCGAAAAGAGCGCCGTGACATATTCCGCCCAGCGCGCATAATTCACGTGCCGCATGAGATGATCGTAAAACCCTGCGACACAACTGTAAGGTTCAACTTCCGCCGCGCGCGGTGATGAGGTCCACAGCAAGTTGCAATGCCTCGATCATACTGGTTGGGCTGGCGATGCCGCGGCCGGCGATGTCGAATGCCGTGCCATGGTCGGGTGATGTGCGAATCACCGGCAAACCGGCGGTGTAGTTCACCGCGCGGCCAAAGCCCTGCATCTTCAACGGGATCAACCCCTGGTCGTGATACATCGCCAGAAAAGCATCGACTGACAGTGCTTCGCCGCTCTCAGCCATGGAATCCCGGTTGGCATGGCGGCCAAAAAGCGCATCTGCGGGATAGGGCCCGCTCGCTGCAATGCCCTCTTCTTGCGCCTGCGCAATGGCCGGTTTGATTTGCTCCTCTTCCTCATCGCCCAGCAAGCCTGATTCTCCCGCATGCGGATTCAGACCGGTAACCGCAATCCTGGGAGTGGCGATGCCAAAGCGCTGCTGCAAGTCCCGTTGCAGCACACGCAGTTTTGCAAGAATCTTTTCGCTGGTCACCGCCGCAGCCACCTGGCGCAGCGGCAAATGAGTGGTCACCAGGGCCACACGCATTTTGCCCGCCAACAGCATCATGGCAAAGGTCGTGGCGCCCAAGCGTTCGGCAATGAATTCGGTCTGCCCGGGATAATTGAAACCGGCGGCAGCCAGGGCCACTTTTGCGGTTGGCCCGGTGACGATGGCCTGTGCCATTCCCTGCTTCGCCCATTCCGTGGCGTGGAGCAGAGCCTGCGCTGCTGCGGCGCCCGAGGCCTTGCTCCAGTTGCCGGGGGTAATTGCCGGTTCGCCGAATTCCGCCTGCACCAACGCCACTCTTGCCGGCGTTTGCCAGTCGTTGATGCTGGAAATGACGGGGATGCGCTGTTTCTGCCCGAGCCTGCTTTCCCAAAAGCGCAGTGCGGAGAGCGGTCCAAGCAATGCAAGGCGAACCGTTGGCGGCGGCTGCCAGTGTGCCAGCGCTTTGAGCGTCACCTCCGGCCCAATACCGTTGATGTCGCCCAGCGTCAGTACGATGATCTTGCTTTCTGGCTTCATCATGGCTTGCCAACCCTGGACTCGCGCATTCTATTATGAGCCCGAACACCGCAGTGCCGGCAGGTCGTGCCGGCGTGCAGACCGGAGCACGGTCCCTCAAGTTTTCCGTTTCTTTTTCTTTGCTGCTGGAAAAAGAATATTGTTCAAAATCAGACGGTAGCCGGGAGAATTTTTGTGCAGCGAGAGCTGGGTGGGTGGGTCGTAAACCATGTGTTGATAATCTTCGGGATCGTGCCCGCCATAGAAAGTGAACGTGCCGCGGCCAATGTTGCCATGAAGGTACTTCACCTGCGGTGTTCCCGGCACATCCGCCAGAATGGTGACCTGCTTTTTGAGCAGGTCGCGCCGGAAGCCGGTTGTCTGTCCCATGAAGCCTTTGACCACGGAAACGTGGTTTTGGGTCAACATGGTGGGCACCGGATCGTATTTGGCCGAAAATTCGAAGAGCGTGAAAAAATCCGCCTCGGCGCTGCGCAGCGCGGGATTGAAGCTGGGCGGATAGTCGATATCTGAAAACTCATACACCATCGGGTTCATTTCCAGATGGAAATCGGTGAAGGCCAGCGTCTGGCTGTAGTCGAGTTCCTGCTGGCAATTGGGCGAGGGCGGATCGTAGTCGAAGATGGCGGCGCAGATGTCGGTATTTTGCGCGGCCAGCGCCAGGTCGATGGTGTCGGTGGCGGAACACATTGCGAAAAGAAAACCGCCGCGCACGGCATATTCCTTGATGGCACGCGCCACCGCTTTCTTCAACTCCGCCACTTTGGCGAAGCCGAGTTTTCTGGCCATGGCCTCGTTCTTGATGACTTCTTCCTTGTACCAGGCGGCGTTGTGATAGCTCGCGTAGAAACGGCCATACTGCCCGGAGAAGTCTTCATGATGGAGATGCAGCCAGTCATATTCCTCGAGTTTGCCGGCAAGCACTTCTTCGTCCCACAGGGTGGTGAAGGGAATTTCGGCATAATCCAGCGCCAGGGTGACGGCGTCATCCCAGACTTGTTTGTTGGGCGGCGTATAGATGGCGATGGCCGGCGCTTTTTCGAGCAGCACGACCTCCATGTTGGCCCCTTCAATTTCGGCGTAGATCTGCGCCGCCTGGCTGCCACTGATGCTCTCGAACGTGACGCCGCGCACGCGGCACTCGCGTTCCACTTCACTGTATTGATCCAGCATGAAGGAGCCGCCGCGGTAGTTGAGCAGCCATTCCACATTAATGCCGCGATCCAGCGCCCAATAGGCTATGCCATAAGCCTTGAGATGATCGGTTTGCTGCAGATCCATGGGAATGAGCGTCTTCTGGGCATGGACCGGCGGCCAAAACAACAGCAGGCTGCAAACAACAGCGGGGAGAATGCGCATCCTTTTTGTACTCCATGCAGAATGACGGTTGCGACTACATCGGCTTCAGCTTGTCCGACAGGCTGCGCACGCGGCGCCGGGCTTCTTCAAGATACAGGCTGTGCGGATAGCTTTCCAGCAGTTTTTCATAAAGCTTTTGCGCCTGGGCATAATCGTTGAGCTGATTGGCATGCAGTTCCGCCAGGTGAAACAGCGCCCGGTCCGCGACCACACTTTCGCCGTGTTCGGACAACAGGGCCTGCAGCGTCGTTGCCGCCTGCAGATACTGGCCGGCTTCACGCTGCCAGCGTGCGATATTGTACATCGCCTGGGGAACCAGCAGAGCATGGGGATGCGCAGCGAGCAGGACCTGCAGCGTGTCGATGGCGCCGCCCAATTTGCCTGTTGCGGCGAGAAATTCTGCGCGGGCGTAACGCCGCAGGGCGGTCGAGCTGTCCGCAAGATTGGCATCAATCAGCAGCAGCAGTTCGAGTGCATCGTTGACCATGCTCTCCTGCTCGTTGCTGCGCGCCGGCGCAGCGGCGATTCCCTCCAGAATATTTCTGGCGGCGCGGAAGTTGCCCTGGTAGAATTCCAGCCGGCTGAGCAAGAATTTGACCTTGTCCTCAACGAAGGGGCGGTTGCTGCCAAAGCGCCGGGCGGTCTCATACCATCTTTTGGCCTGCGGCAAATCACCGAGTGCAAGATGGCAGTCACCCAGGCGGAAGATGGCCTCCAGGCGGTCTTTGGCATTCGGATCGGTGGTGTTTTCGTAGATTTTCGTGTAGCTGTCGATCGCTGCCGGCATGTCCTTCAGGCGGGTGAAGTAGATTTCCGCCTGCCGCCAGCGCGCACGCATCACCCACTGATTGCGGTGGTTCGCGCCCTGCTGCGTGATCAGTGCCTGCAGCACCTCCAGTGCCTGACGGTATTGCCCCAACTGTTCATGGCATTCTGCCAGGCCCAGCGCGGCCGGGTTGCCAAAGGGTGATTTGCGACGGTCCGCCAGAAGCAATTGATACGCCTGTGCTGCATATTCCCATGCGCCCGCCAAACGGGCTTGTTCGGCAAAATTGAAGAGTTCGGTGCCGGCCTGCGCGGGCGCGGTGGCGTGTTGTTCCAAAGCCTGATATTCCGCCAGCGCGGCGGCGTAGCGGCAGTTCTCCAGCAGAATTGCCGCCCGCAGACGCCGCAATTCGAGCACGTTCGCGCTCTGATCGAGGTGGGCAGTGATGGTCTTTTCAACTTGTGCGGCGGCCTCGTTTGATTCCCGCACCAGCTCGATGAGACGGCGTTGCACGAACGGGAACTGGCGGACATCGGCTTGCAAATGGCGCAAGTATTCCGCGGTGGCGGCCGCATAATCGAGCCTGGCAAGATGCAATTCCGCCAACTCCACGGCAAACAGCGATTCCTGGCCAAAGCGCCTGCGCGCACTTTGATAAACCTGCAGCGCTTCCTCGAAGGCCCGTGTCTCCTTCATGGCCGCGGCCACGGCGGCATAGGTGCCGGTGGCGGGAAAGCTTTCCAGCAGATCGTTCCAATATTTGCGCGCCGCCGCTTGTTGGTTTTGATTGTAAAGTACAACCCCGAGATCAATGCGGGTATGGAGATCATTGATGATCGCCAGACGCCGGTTGATCACGCCCGACAGTTCCTCATAGCGCCGCAGACTCAGCAGGCAGCGTCTCAGGCCCTGATAGTAGCCGCCGTTGCGCGGGTCGCCCTCAAACAGCGAGCGATACAACTCCGCCGCACGCTCGTATTGCCCGAATTGTTCGTAAGTCTGGGCTTGATTGAGGCGGGCGGCATTGAGCTGGGGATTCTGCGCGGCGAGCCGAAAGCTGAGCGCCAGGGGGAGCAACAACAGCACCATGCTTCGTCGCTGCGCCCTTTGCCGGCAACTCAGTTTTGACGGCAGCCACACGGCAGCAGGTTTTGCCGGCCGGCGGCGGGATTTTCCTGTGATCATTTGCGTGTGAATTCTCCGTGCCGGTGACCGCCCGACGGGCGGAGGGGTTCGGTGAGATTGCAGACCCCGGGCAAACTTCATTTCTTTTCCCCCTCTTGCTGTCGGGTGAGCGCTTCGAAGTATTTCTGAATCAGTTCACGGTAGTCGCGGGAGTATTTCTCGCGCAGGGCGTTCATCAAATCCTCCTGCATGCGCGTCCGGCGCCCGCCGAGGTCGTCCGGCAGGGCGCCGGGATCAATGCTGCGGTAGTTCCTGGCGCGTTCGGCCTGGCGTTCTTTGCTGTGATCACGCTCGCGCAGCGAACGTTGTGCATCCAGCATGCGTGAGAGAATCTGCTGCTGGCGTTCCAGGGTTTGGCGGTTGACGTTTTGCTGTTGCAGATCTTTCACCACTTCTTCCATGTCCCTGACGGTTTGGTCGAGACGGCCAAGAATCTCGCCGCGGTTGCCGAACTCCTGCAGCAACTGTTCGAGACTTTTTTGCACGGCAGCTTGTTCGGCGGCCATGCGCGCCATGGCGGCCTGCCGCTGCAGCGCACTCATGCCCTGCTCGGTGAGTCCCTCGGTTTGCTGATTGATGCCCTGTTGCTGGCCGGAAAGCCCGAGCAGGCGCTGCAGGAATTGTTCCATGCCCATCCCCATGCCCGGCTGACCGCTCATCTGCTGCATCGCCGCGCGCAGGCCGGCGACCGCACGATCCAGGCTCTGCATCGCCTGGCGCTGCGCCGTTGCCGCCTGCCGGCCGTTGCGCTGTTCGAGCTGTTGCAGCGCATTTTGCATGCTGTTCATCGCCTGGCCGACGGCGCGCGCCACTTCCGGTGTCACGGCGAAGCTCTTTTGCGAAGTTTGATGGAGTTGTTCTGCGACACGCCGCAGGCCGGAGAGCAGCTCCTGTTGCTGGTCGGCGGTATGATTGAATGTCATGTCTTCATTCTGCGGGGTGCTGCCGGCCTGGCTGCCGAGCTGTTCCTGGCGCTTGGAAAGCTGCAGCAAATCCAGCGAACTGCGCTGCAAGGCTTGCATGGCTTGGCGCTGCTGGCTTTCGCGCATTTCTTTTTGCGCGCCGGCCAGCGCCTCCCGCATGCGGTGCAGCGTTTGCGCCACACGCCGGCCCTGTTGTTGCGCCTGTGCCATTTGTCCCTGCTGCAGGCTCTCGGACATCTGCTCCATCCCACCGGCCAGGTTTTCCGACTGCATCATTTGCGCGGCTTGTTCGACCTTTTGCGCCGGCGATTGCTGTTGCAGCTCATGCAACAACGAGGAAATCTCCTGCAGCGGTTGTTCCAGCGCTTCGCTGTCCCGCTGCAGGGCTTTTTCCTGTGCGGCCAATTGTTCACGCGTCTGCGCGTCGGAGGGCTTCGCCGCCTTTTCGTTTATCTCCTGCTGCCGTTCCTGCAGATCCGCCGTCTTCTTGAGCGCCTCATCGAGTTTCTGTTCCGCCTGCAGTTGCTTGAGCAGGTTGATCGTGCGCTCCAGGCCCTTCAAAAATTCCTCCTGCGAAAACTGGAAGTTTTTCATCGCCTCTTCCAGCTTCTCCGGGTCGAGCGTTTCCATTGCCTTGCGCAGCTCGCCCAGGGCCTTTTGCAATTCCGGGGAGTTGATCTCCTGCAGCAGCTTTTGCAGTTCGAGATATTTGTTGAGTGTCTCCAGGCTGAGCAGATCGTTGCGCTCCATGGTGGTAATCATCTCCGCGAGCCGTTCCTGCATTTGCCGCAGGCTTTCGCGCATCTGCTCGCTCGCCCCCGCCGTTTCACTGAGCTTC
Source organism: candidate division KSB1 bacterium (assembly GCA_034506255.1). Lineage (NCBI taxonomy): Bacteria > Pseudomonadati > Candidatus Zhuqueibacterales > Candidatus Zhuqueibacteraceae > Candidatus Coneutiohabitans > Candidatus Coneutiohabitans thermophilus. Next base: position 22,234 of record JAPDPX010000003.1, read on the forward strand.
TGTCGCTGCTCCCAATCGAGATTGGGGTCCTTCTTCAATTGTTGCGCCAGGTCGTCCAGCTTTTGCTTGACCTGTCTGGCTTGTTGATAAAGCTCCTGCATGTCTTGCGCCGTTTCGCTCTGCACGTTGGCGACTTCCTGATAGATTTCATAGAGCGAGGGAAAGCGCACCTGATAGGTCTGGCTGTGAGCAGCTTTGGGACCCCGCACCACGTCATTGTCCCGCACGCGCGCAAAATAGCGCACCACATCGTCCGGTTGCATCTCGAGCGTGGTGAAATCCCAAACCGCCTGCAACGTCAGACGGGGCTGATGCCGGTCGCTGAAGGGCAGCGGCCAGTGACCGGTCCGGCTTTCGCCCCCGAGACTCGGAAAGTGCTCGTAGACGATTTCAGCCGAGGAAAAGCCATAATCATCCTCGGCCAGCACGGTCAGCGGCAGTTGCATGCTTTCATCGAGATCGACGTCCTGGCCGGGAAAGGCAATGCGCACCGCCGGCGTCTGGTCGGTTTCCAGCTCGATGCGATATTGAATGGGATCGATATTGTGCAGGCCGTTGGCATCTTCCAGCACGATGGTGTAGCTGCCCGGCTGGGCGATGTTGAACTCTCCGCGGGCTGTCTCTCCGCTGAGCTGCAGCGGCAGGCTGGCGTTCCAACTGAAATGCACCGCGGCAGCACGCAGCTCCTTGCTGGCCTCGAGCTGCAAGCTGGCGCGTGCACCCGGCAGCGCCATGATATCGCCCAGGTTTTCCGCCAGCGCCTGCGGCGGCCGCCGGGTGTAATCCGGATGGTGAATGGTGACCTGCAGCGAGCGAATCAGCGGCGGTTCGATCACGCGGACATGGTACCAGCGGCTGGTTTCTTCACCGAGGTGCACGCGATAGCTCAGACTCTCGCGTACACGTTCGAATTTGTGCTGGAAAACCAGGCTGCCGCTGTTTTTCATGACGGCTTGATTGACCGCCCTGGTGCCCTGAAGCTGCCATTCGAGCTGCACAGTCTCCGTGGTCAAATGATTGAGGCGGGCGGTGACGATCAGGTCTTCGCCTTTGACGATTTCGACATCGCCGGGCGTGAGGGAAAATTGCGTGGCGGTTTCTATGATCTGGCGATGGGGATTGAGAACAACAGTGGCGCCGGTGAACATGAACCCGGGCGCGGCACCCCAGGCCAGCACGCAGAGCGCAAACGCGACAAGCCCGGTGAGCACCCTTTTGCGGGGCGTGGTGCGCTGGAGAATGCCGCTGAAATCCAGGGCTTTGACTTGCTCGGAGACCCGGGTGAGCGCGGCGGCGGCGAGTGCCTTGCGCACCGCACTCCCCTGCTCTGCCGTGGAATCTGCATAGACTTGCAGGGCGTTGGCGAAACGATCGTGCACTTCCGGATGCAGTTTGCCGAGGCGCAGGGCAAGATCGATGGGAAGAGCGCCGGAAGGATGCGCCAGACTGTTCAGAACCGGCTGCAGCACCAGGCGCCATGTCGCATAAGCCACGACGGCCAGACTCGCCAGCGTCAGCATCCAACGAAACAGGGGGATGGCGGCCACACTGTGCGCCAGCACTGGCGCGAGCAGTGCCATGCCCGCGCATACGGCAATGTACAGGCCGAAGCGGCCCAGCCAGAGCAGGCGGCTCTCCTGCCGGCGCAGCTCGCGCAGGCGGCGCTGGAGTTCGAGATAAGTTTCGTGGACGGACATGGGTGATTGCTTTGTGGTAAATTAGAAGCCGGCTGGTCTTTTCAGTTCAGGAAATTCAGCAAGCACCTGCCTGATCAGGCGTCGGTTCAACAAGTCGATGTTCAACGATTTGACCCGCCTTGAAAAAGTCGCGGCATAAAATAACAACAGTCAGCCGTGCGGTCGTTTTCAGGATTCAGCCGGTCGGGGCGCTGCAGCCGCGAAGGCTTCCATAAAAAAACTGTTGCAATGCCCTGCGCATCAGTGCCCCCTCGCCGCGCATCGACCAGTCTTGCAGGGAGACGCAATTGAGCAATTGCCCGCAGGCAGAACCGGATGCTTTGGACAACATGGCCCTTTGGGCTGGGCTAGTTCATCAGGGCATACACCACAATATTTGTGCCCATGCGCAGTGCTTGTTCGCGCACCTCGGGCGGGTCACCGTGCACTTCGGGATCGGCCCAGCCGTCGGAAATGTTGGTGTTCCAGGTGTAGTATGCGATCAAGCGGCCTTCGTGAAACAGGCCAAAGGCTTTGGGCGGACCGCCATCGTGTTCATGGGTTTTCGGCACCCCGGCCGGGAATTCGAAATGGCAGTGATAAATCGGGTGGCTGAAGGGCAGCTCTACCCATTTCTTTTCGGGAAAGACCCTGGCCATTTCTTCACGGAAATACTTGTCCATGCCATAGTCATCGTCGGCATAGAGAAAACCGCCGCTGGTGAGATAGAGCCGCAGTTGTTGCGCCTCCTCCGCCGAGAATTGTATGCGGCCGTGGCCGGTCAGAAAAACCACGGGATACGCGAAGAGCTCGTGGTCGGTCAGTTCGACCTGGCGTTCCTCCCTGGCGGTGAGAATGGTGGTGTTTTGCGCCAGGAAGCGGAGCAGGTTGGGGATGATGGAGGGATCGTTGTACCAATCCCCGCCGCCGCGGTACTTGATGCGCGCCATCGTGAATTCGCTGCGGAGTTGTTGCTGCGCAAAAAGCGTGGAAGCAGCCGGCAGCGTCGCCAGCAGCACGAGCGTCGCAACCAGACCGCGGCAGGGGCGTCTCCCGGGCATTGTGGCTTCAGCTTTCATCGGCAATCTTGATGTACAGTTCCTTCTTGTATTCCTCGACCCACTTGCGGAATTCCTGCTCCGCCTTGTGGTTGAGCGCCATATCCTCGATTTGCTCCCAGTCTTCCTTGAGGTTGAACTGGCGCGGCTCGCGGCGCGCATCCAGGCGCACCAGGTGATAGCCGAATTGTGTCTTGAGCGGCGGTGAAATCTCGCCGGGCTTCAGCGTTTTGGCCACTTGCACGAATTCCGGGACCTGCAGTTGATCGATCTCGAACCAGCCCAGATCACCGCCCTTTTCATTGGTGGTGACATCGTTGGAATACTGCTTCGCCGCTTCTTCGAAAGTGATCTTGCCGGTGGCGAGCTCTTCGCGCAGGGTTTGCGCCTTGTCGCGGGTGCGGGCCTCATCGCCGGCGCTAGTGGCCACCCGGATGAGGAGATGGCGGACGTTGATCTTCTCGCCGCGGCGGTCGATCATTTGAATGATGTGAAACCCGAATTGCGTTTGCACCAGTCCGGAAATTTCGCCGGGTTGCAGGGCGAAGGCGGTTTCTTCGAATTCGCGCACGAAATCGCCGCGCTGGATGAAGCCGAGCTCCCCGCCACGTTTCGAGGAGCCGGGGTCTTCGGAATACTGGCTGGCGAGCTGTGCGAAGTTTTCCCCGGCACGGATGCGCTTGAGCAGGCCCTCGGCCTTCTCCCGGGCGGTGGCCAGCGCCTGCTCACCCGGCTGGATGTTCATCAGAATGTGGCTGAGTTTGACCGACTCCTTGATGGCGGGCAGACTGTCCTTCATGGTGTGATAAAAGTTTTCCACCTCCCGCCGTGAAATTTTGATGTTGCGATACTTCTGTTGTTGCAGGTTGCGCACCAGCAAGCCTTCGGAAATGTCGCGGCGCAGGGTGCGGCGAATCTTGCGCATGGGCTGGCCGAAGTATTCCTCCACTTTCTGCTCCGAGCCCAGTTGCTGCGTGATATTCTTGATGCGGTCTTCGAGCAACTGGTCAACCTGGCGTTCGTCCACCACCACGCTGTCCTCCTGCGCCTTGGTGAGCAGAACTTTTTGATCGACCAGGCTCGCCAGCGCGTTTTTTTGCAACTGGGCAAACTTCGCCGGTTCGCGGCGCGGATCGATCCCGAGTTGTATCGCGAGCTGGTAGGCATACTGACTCAGCTCGGATTGCAAAATGATTTTGTCATCCACCACTGCCACGACGCGATCGAGCACCTCCTGCGCCGGGCCACGATGGGGAATGAGCAGCAAGAGCAAAACAACAGGCGTTGTGAGAGGTCGAAACATGTTCTTCTCCGTTATGGCCTGGAATTGCGGGGCGGGGTGGGCAGCGAGTCCACTGCCAGGTTTTCCAGCAATTGATAGTTCTGTTCGATGGTCGTGTTGTTGCTCAGTTCGGCGAGCAGGGCGCGATGGCGTTCCTCCTGTTTGCGCGCCTTGAGCCTCGCTTCGATCTCATTGCGCACTTGCGCCAGCGGGCGCAGGCTCTCCGGCCGGAAACGCTCGACCACATAGAATAAATGATAGGCGTTGTCCATGGCAATGGGCGTGCTCATGGCACCCGGCCGCAGTTTGAGAATTTCCCGTGCGGCCCCCGGCACTTCCGATTCCGGCAGGTACATCTCCCACGACTGCGGACGGCCCTGCGCCTGGGCGCGCTCCTGCGCCACCCGGCTGAACAACGTGCCGCTGGTCAGTACCCGCCGCAGCGAGTCCGCCGTCTGCTGGCGCGGCACGGCAATGTGCCACACCTGAATTTCCGCTTCGCTGCGTTTGAAGCTTTCGCCATGGTCGCGATAGAACTGCTGAATTTCACTCTCGCTGACGGTCCAGTCGCGGTTGCTGATCTCCTGGTCGAGCAGGGCCTCGCCGAGGAGTTCGCGCTCGACGTGCCGCAGCCGCGCCTGCACCTCCGGTTTTTTATCCAGACCCTGGCGTTTCGCCTCCTGATATAAAAGCTGGGTGGTGATCCAGTTGGAAATGTAGCCTTGCAGTTGTTCCCTGCTGATGTTGTGGCGCATGGTGGGCGGAATCTCCGCGATGATTTGCTGCAGGGTGAGCGTGGCATCGCCCACGCGCACAATCACATCAGCGGCGTCGGTCGCCACCTGTTCTTCCTTGTGGGTGCAGGCGGAGAGAAAACAGGCCGCCATCAGCAAAACCAGAGGCCGCCACTTTGAGGTTCTTCGTTTCACGTTCCGTTCTTTCCAGGATGATTCACAACCATTGCGTGTTGATCTATGAAAAGCCGGGGATCTCGCACACCCGGGAAGGACTCGTCGTGCACGAAATCGGCTGTTGACCTGCCCGTCATCATCCGGGGCCGTCTGCAAGCTGGTGACAACCGTCAGGGCCGGTCTTGTTGCAGCCCCAGCAGCAGCTTTACGGTCATGGGCATGGCAGCCTGTCCCGGTGGCACGGCCATGCGGAAGCCAAGGCCGCCGTTCTCGAAGAATTCGATCGGATAAGGTGCACGGTTGACCAGCGCGCCGATCCATTCTTTGAAATTTTTGCCCGGTGCCGGGCAGGCCGCCGCGGAAAAAAGGCCGCGACTTTCTTTTGCCACTACTCGCAAACTCTTCAAACCCAGCGCTGTTCCGAGGATTTTCAAACTTGCCAGACCGAGTAGATTGCGCGCGGCAGGCGGCAACTTGCCGAAGCGGTCGGCCAGCTCATCCGCAATCGCCTCTATTTCCTGCATTGAGCCGGCTTCCGCCAGGCGGCGGTAGATGGCCACACGCTCCTCCGGCGGATCCACGTAGTCTTCGGGCAGATAGGCATCCGCCTCCAGATCCACACGGCAGGGTTCCCCCGGCACGAATGGCGCAGCCTGCTCAGGCTGCGCTTCCTGACGCGCCTCGCGCACAGCCTCCTCGAGAATGCGGGTGTAGAGATCGAAGCCGATGGCGTCGATCATGCCGCTTTGTTCCGCACCCAACAGGTTGCCCGCCCCGCGAATTTCCAGATCGCGCATCGCAATTTGAAAGCCGCTGCCGAGATCGGTGAACTCCTCGATCGTCTCCAGACGCTTGATGGCCTCCTGCGACAGGCTGTGGATGGGCGGCACCAAAAGATAGCAATAAGCCTTGTGATGGCTGCGGCCGACGCGGCCGCGCAGTTGATAGAGCTGGGCCAGCCCGAAGCGGTCCGCGCGGTTGATGAGCATGGTGTTGACGTTGGGCAAATCCAGGCCGGATTCAATGATCATGGTCGCCACCAGCACGTGATAGCGCCGCTGAATGAAGTTCAGCATCACCTCCTCCAGCTCGTGCTCACGCATCTGGCCATGCGCCACGCCGATTTCCACCTCCGGCACCAGGGCGCGCAGCAAACCGGCGAGGCGGTGAATCGAGCTGACCCGGTTGTGCACGAAGAACACCTGGCCGCCGCGGTGAATCTCGCGCATGATGGCCTGGCGCACCAGGTCGCGGTTGAATTGCACGACTTCGGTGTGAATCGGCAGGCGGTCACGGGGCGGCGTGTTGATGTTGGACATGTCGCGCACGCCGGTGAGCGCCATATGCAGCGTGCGCGGGATGGGCGTCGCAGACAGGGTGAGCACATCAACATTCACACGCAGCTTCTTGAGCATTTCCTTGTGGCGCACGCCAAAGCGCTGCTCTTCGTCCACAATCAACAGACCCAGGTCTTTGAAGCCGACATCCGCGGACAGCAGGCGATGCGTGCCGACAATGATGTCGATCTCCCCCTGTTTAAGACGCTCGACAATCTTTTTTTGTTCTGCCACCGAACGGAAGCGGGAAAGGACCTCGACCCTCACCGGGTAGCGTTGCAGACGATTGCGGAAGGTGTTGTAATGTTGCTGGGCGAGCAAAGTCGTTGGAACCAGCACGGCCACCTGCTTGCTGTCCTGCACCGCTTTGAAAGCTGCGCGAATGGCGACTTCCGTCTTGCCATAGCCGACATCGCCGCAAACCAGGCGATCCATCGGCCGTTCGTTTTCCATGTCCGCCTTCACCTGTGCCACGGCGCTGGCTTGATCCGGGGTGTCCTCGTATTCGAAAGAAGCTTCCAAGTCACGCTGCCAGACGGTGTCGGGAGAGAAGGCATGGCCTTTTTGCGCCTGCCGCTGTGCGTAAAGTTCTATCAGGTCGCGGGCAATGTCTTTGATGCGTTTTTTGGTTCGGGCTTTGAGTCGTTCCCAGTCCGGCGAGCCGAGTTTGTGAATTTTGGGCGCCGTGCCCTCCCGTGCGGTGTATTTCTGCACGCGATCCATCTTGTCCAGCGGCACGTAAAGCTTGTCACGGTCAAGATAGTGGATGACCAGGCATTCCTGTTCATGTCCGCCGATCTTGATGTGCTCCAGGCCCTGATAGCTGCCGATGCCGTGATCGACGTGCACGACGTAGTCCCCGCGTCTGAGCGTTTTAAGCTGCCGGAAAGTGAGCCCCCGGCGGGGCTTCCGGCGCCTGCGAATGCGGCGCATCCGGCCATAGAATTCATGATCCGTGTAGACCAGCAGTGGCAGATGCGGCAGGCTGAAGCCGTGGTGGATTGGGCCGCTGAGCACGTTGATGGCGAAGGAAGCCAGCTCGCTCTCCTCCAGCAGCTCGGCGATGCGCTCCGCGTGTGTCGATGATTCACAAACGAAAAATATCGGTGCCGGCCGGCCGGTGCCGCTTTTTTCCCTGAAAGCCTCCAGATCCCGGCGCAGGGCTTTCAAGTCGCCATGCAGGGCCGGTTGGGGTGTGGCATGCCAGTCGATGATCTCATCGCTGCTGCCCTGCGGCTGTCTGCCAAAGGTCAGACGGCGGAAGCGCTGAAAACGCGTCGCGAAAGAAGACCAGCTCTCTGCCCCGTCTTCCACTGCTGTCTCAGTGGCGAGCCAGTCCTCATCATCAGGATCGGATTGCGTCTGCCGGCAGGAGAGCGCCGCGAGAATTCGCGCCGGCTGGAAGAAGCAGACAATCGTCTCTTTAGGAAGATAGTCGAGCAGCGTGCAGGACGGCGTCCGGCCGGATAGTGAGGAATCCTCAATATGTCTGTCGTTCCAGGTCAGCTCGGCAATGCTTTGCGGCAACAGAATGGCTTGGGCAATTTCGTTTTCGGAACGCTGGGTCGCGGGGTCGAATTCGCGCAGCGATTCGATGCGGTCGCCCCAAAACTCGATGCGCACCGGCAGCGTGCGTGACAGTGGAAAGAGGTCGATGATCCCGCCGCGCACCGCCAGCTCGCCCGGCTGTTCCACCAGGGTCTGGCGCTGGAAACCCAGCTCGATCAATTGTGACACCAGTGTCTCGAAGGGCATCTCATCGCCGGGCCGCAATTCGATTTTTTTGGTGTGCAAAGTCTGGGGCGCGAGCAGGGGTTCGAGCACGGCGGCAGCCGTGGTGAGCACCACCGGCGGTCGGGCTCTGCCGGGCTGCTTGTTGCCGGTGTATTCGACAAGATGTTCGATTGTTTCGATCTGCTGGGACAGCGGCTGGGGATCCGGATGGCCCCACGGCAGCATTTTGATGGCGGGAAAGTAGATTGCTTCGCCCGTTGCCAGCAGCTCCGCCAGCTCATCCCGCATCAGTTCAGCCTGATCGGCATGCGGCAGCACACAAAGAAAAGGGCTATTGCTCTGCCTTTGCAGCAACGCGACCAGCAGCGCCGGCAGCGAACCGGCTACACCGTGCAACGTCAAGTTGGCGCCGCCCGCCAGTCTGTTCATCATCTCTTCGAATGGTTTTGCCGAAGAGAGAATTGTTTTGATTTGTTCCACTGCCGAAAAAGACATCGGATCAACTGCCATGGAAAACACCGTGCAGGGTTGTGAGACTGCCCCTGCTTTTTTTGCCAACCATGTTGTTGCAGCGCCCGTTCGCCACCGTGATTCATCTTTCCTGCGTAAACCGGCGCCGCCTCAATACATCAGTCTGCTGCCACTGGCTGGGCAATTGCGGCGCGAATGAAACCGTTGGCCCTCTCCAGTCGCGCATGCGCCTCCTGGGCTGGGACGTTTGCCAGCAGCATCACCAAAGCGGTCTTGACATGGCCGCCGGCCTTGTCGAGCACGGCAGCAGCCTTTTCATAACTGACGCCTGTTACCATCATCACTACGCGCTTGGAGCGCTCCTCCAGTTTTTTCGAGGTCATGCGCAGGTCGACCATCATATTGCCATAGACTTTTCCCAGGCGAATCATGGCGGTGGTGGTCAGCATGTTGAGCACGAGCTTGGTGGCGGTGCCGGCTTTCATGCGTGTTGAGCCCATGATTACCTCCGGCCCGACAACGGGGCAGATGGCCACATCCACCGGGATCGTGATTTCTGCGCGGGGATTGCAAGTGAGATAGACGGTTTTGGCACCGATCTCACGGGCATATTCCAATGCGCCCAGAACGTAGGGGGTTCGGCGGCTGGCAGCAATACCGAACGCCACGTCTTTGCGATTGAAGCCGGCCTCGCGCAAATCCGCCCCGCCGTTTTCACGGATATCTTCCGCACCCTCCTGCGACCGCACCAGTGCCTTGTAGCCGCCGGCGATGATGCCCTGAATCATCTCCGGATCAGTGCCGTAGGTGGGCGGACATTCCGATGCGTCCAAAATGCCAAGCCGGCCGCTGGTGCCGGCGCCGATGTAAAACAGCCGGCCGCCGTTTTTGAATGCTGCCACCACAATTTCCACTGCCTGCGCAATGTAGGGAATCTCCTGCGCGACAATGTCCGGAATCAATCTGTCTTCTTGATTGATGAGGTGCAGAATCTCCAGGGTATCTTTAGCATCAATGTCCATTGTGCGCGGGTTGCGCGTCTCGGTAATCAGGTCCTTGATCTCGTCGAAAACCTGTTTGCTCATCTTCCTTCCCTTCCTCTCAACATTAGCCTTGCGCCGGCCAACCCTTTCTCCCGGGCTGATGCCGGTGTTGCGGCTGCACCAGTTTAGGTTTTTTTAATCACCACCACGAAGCGGGAGGGCTCGATCTCCCATTCCGCCGGGTATTTTACCTGACTCAATACTAGACCCGGGAAGACCGCCAGCAGCTCTTTGCACTCTGCTTCGAGGTCGCCACCCTTTTGTGCAAGCAGGCAGCCACCGGCTTTCAAAACCGGCAATGACCATTGCCAGAGTTTGACAAGGCTTGCGACGGCGCGCACGACGACAAAATCAAAGCGCGAATGAAATTCGGGACCGAGCGATTCGGCACGGGCACAGACCGCAATGGCATTTTTCAACTCCAACGCGCGAATCGCTTCCTGCAGGAACAGAAATTTCATCCGCCGCGAATCGAGCAGGGTGATCTCAAGGTCAGGTTGTGCGATCTTTATCGGGATGCCGGGGAACCCTCCCCCGCTGCCGAGATCAAGCACGGTTGCTTTTGGATGAAGCAGACCGGTACCCAGCAGGCCAAGGGATTCGACAACATGACGTTTGCTCAGGCGCGCTTCATTTTCATCGGATTTGGAAACCAGGCTCGCACGCGGATTCCATTCCAACAACAGCCGGAGGTACTGCTCAAATTGGGCGAGCTGAGATGCGCTGAGCGGAAAACCGGCTGGCAAAAAGGAGAGAAGACTCATCAGTTCTTGTCTTGATCGGGCCTCGTCATTGAGCTCGTGAAGCAATTACAGGCAATCATCCTGTCCCGTCTGCTTTGATACTAAGCTTGAGATTTGGGCGGGCAATGCGGACTGTTTCACGTGAAACAACCTCCGCTGCTTGACTTCTGAAAAAGTGTTTTGCCGGGATGTGGCTTTATCAACTTCATCTCATCCCTGCTCATTTTGTCTTGTCCAACAAGTCGGTCCAGTAAATTTGTTCGCCCGATTTATGGTTGGCCAACCAGACGAGGTCACTCGTTTTTTTTTACTCTTCCATCATATCGATTTCAAGCTCCGCCGCTGTTTCACGTGAAACATGCTTGAAGCCCTTTTTGGCATAAACCAGCAGAGCGGCAATGTCTGCCGGTGAGACGCCGGAAATGCGCGAAGCCTGTCCAAATGTTGTGGGCTTGATGCGATTCAATTTTTCCCGGGCTTCGGAGGAGAGTGCTATGAGTTTGCTGTAGTCAAGATTGTGGGGCAGCCGCTTATCTTCCAATTTTTGAAAACGCGCGACAGCCTCCCGTTGCCGGGCAATGAAGCCGGCGTACTTGACCTCGATTTCGACTTGCTCCGCAACTTTTTCCCAAAAAGGATCCTGCCAGTGTTCCCAGAGCTCAAGCCTGCCAAAGCCACGCAAATCCGACAAGCTGACCTCCGCCCGCCGCAAGATTTTGTGCAGACTTTCCTTTTGCTGGATCGGAGTCGTGCCGCGCGCTCTCAGGCGATCGTTTATCTCCGCAGGTTCGACTTGAATCTCTTTGAGTGCAGCTATCATCCCGACCACCGCCTGCTGTTTGCGTTGCACTCTCTGATATTGCGTTTCTGTCAGCAATCCCAATTGCCGGCCATACTGCGAGAGACGCAAATCCGCATTGTCCTGCCGGAGCAGCAGGCGGTACTCCGCCCGGCTTGTAAACATGCGATAAGGCTCAATCGTGCCCTTGGTCACCAAATCGTCGATCAGCACGCCGATATAAGCTTCACTGCGACTGAGCACAAAAGGCGCCTCTCCCCTGCACTTCAGCGCTGCGTTCACTCCCGCCATAAAGCCCTGCACCGCCGCCTCTTCATAGCCAGTGGTGCCGTTCACTTGTCCTGCAAAAAAGAGATGGCTGATCTTCTTGGACTCCAACCATGGGTAGAGCTGTGTCGGTTGGAAAAAGTCATACTCCACAGCATAACCCATGCGGGTAATCTGAACGTGCTCCAAACCGGGGATGGTCCGAATCGCCGCAGTTTGAACCTCTTCCGGCAGGCTGGTCGAGAAACCGTTGATATAAACTTCCGTCGTATTGCGCCCCTCCGGTTCCAGGAAGATTTGATGCCGCGGTTTGTCGGCAAAGCGGGTGATCTTGTCTTCTATGGAAGGACAATATCTCGGCCCCACTCCCTTGATACGGCCGGTGTACATTGGCGAGCGATCCAGCCCCTTGCGCAGCTCTTCATGCGTGCGTTCGTTGGTGCAGGTGAGAAAGCACGGCATCTGCTCGAGCTCGAGTTTGTCGTGCCAGAACGAGAACGGCGGCGGCGGCTCATCGCCCGGCTGCCTCTCGGTGCTGGAATAGTCGATCGTGCGGCCGTTCAGGCGGGGCGGCGTGCCGGTTTTGAGGCGGGCCGTCTCAATGCCGTGGGCAAGCAGAGATTCCGTCAGTCCCTTCGCGGCAAACTCACCGGCGCGTCCGGCCTCGTAACTTTTCAATCCGATGTGAATGACGCCATTGAGAAAGGTTCCGGCAGTGATGACAATGTTGCGGCATGCAATTTTCCCCCCCAGCATCGTTTCCACCGCAACGGCTTTGCCATGCTCAACCACCAGACCGGTTGCCATGTCCTGGCGAATATCGAGATGCTCCTGCCGTTCACACGCCAGCCTGACCCGCGCTGCATATTGCACGCGGTCGGCCTGCGCGCGCGGCGACCAGACTGCCGGGCCCTTGCCTTTGTTCAGCATGCGAAATTGTATGCCGGCGTCGTCGATCGCCAGGCCCATCTCTCCTCCCATGGCATCCAGTTCCCGGACGAGCTGCCCTTTGGCCACGCCACCAATGGCGGGATTGCAGGACATTTGTCCGATGGTGGAGACGTTCATTGTCATCAGCAGGGTGCGGCAACCCATGCGTGCGGCGGCAAGAGCAGCTTCGATGCCGGCATGACCGGCACCGATGACGACAACATCATAAATCGAATCCGACATCGAAATTTATTCTCCGCAGTGAAAAACCTTTTCACTTTCCGGTTTCATACTCCAGTCTGCCGAGCTGGATGATGCTTTCCAAATCTTCCTTTTCGGAAGGAGCTTCACGATCGAAAAGTGCTCTCACCTCGGCGAGCTGACTTTCATCCACCTGCCCCAGCATGCGGGAAATATCTGCCAGATCTTGCAGACGACCAGCGCGGTACTTCATCAGGACGAGGTACGCCAGAGGTAAAATAGGCAAGTTCTCTGCATCGCGATTGTTTTGCGCGGCAGCGAGGGCGTGCGGCCACCATGACTCACGGACGGCGATGAGATCAACTATTTTCCCCTCTGGGCTGCGCCAGCTAGAACCCCCGATCGTCAACGTTCCCTCAAACCGGTAGCCCGCTTCCTGGAGCCTGGCCTGGGCCTCGCTCTGCTGCTCAGCCAGGATGACGATATCAATATCCTGCGTGAGTCGTTCCGGCATGTAATGCCGGCTGGCGACCGCGCCAACGACCGCAAATTTTATCGGAGCGAGGATCGTAACGAGATCGGGCCAGCTCATGGTGGTTGTCCTTTTAGTGAGAAAGGCCGTGGCACTGCCCGAGCCGGGCTGCACATGGCGCCGCGCCAAAGCGATCAACAGCCGGCGTTTGCCGGCGGTGACCTCTGCGTCAGTAGTTTTCATGGCAACAGCCTCTCCATTCGATTCCCGCTGAAAGATGGGGCGAAGATAAGGAATTCGCAGTGATTTTTCAATGAAGCATTCCGCTCCAGCCGGATTGCCATGAGCAGCGTCCCGGCAGTTGCACAGGATTGCGTCGGACACTGTTTGTCGGCGCACTTTGCCGGTCCGTTGCGACGCGAACTGCCCGACTATTTGCCGATGCAAAAATTTGCGAAGATTTCCCCCAAAATATCCTCGTTGGTCACCTCGCCGATCAAAGCACCCAACTGAAAAATCACTTCACGCAGGTCCACGGCAACGAATTCCGCCGAGAGATTGTCGTGCAGCGATTGTGCGGCGGCATGCAATGCCGTGCGTGCTTTCTCCAGACAGAGGCGCTGGCGGAGATTGACGTAGCCCGTTTCTTCCCTGTTTGCAGACGCTTTGGCCGTGACCAGCTCGACCAGCGCGTTTTCCAGTTCAGCAATGCCGTGGCCGGTGGTGGCCGAGGTTTTGATCCTTGCCACCTCCGCTGCCTGGAACTGAAAAGCGTGGGGGGAATCCGGCAGATCCGCCTTGTTGCTTACATGTAGGATTCCTAACAAAGAGCCGGTGGCGGCGCGTGCCCGGCAGATTTCGGCTATGGCTTCGTCCTCCCGGTCGGCGGCGCCCGAGCCATCCGTGACGAAGACGATGATGTCCGCCGCTTGCACCGCGCGGCGCGAGCGCGTCATGCCGATTTGCTCGAGCGCATCGCCATGCTGGCGAATGCCGGCGGTATCAATCAGGCGAAACAGGTGCCCGCCGAGCCGGATCCTCTCCTCCACCGTGTCGCGGGTGGTGCCGGGTATCGGACTGACGATGACCCGCTCATGCCGCAGCAGCGCATTCATCAGGCTCGATTTGCCGACGTTGGGCTTGCCGATGATGGCGAGTTTCCAGCCCTCCTTCAAGGCCTGGCCGCGTTCGAAACCGGCAAGCAGGCGGGCGATCATGAGGTCGAGTTGCGCCAATTCCGCCTGCAATTGCGCCCGATCAGCAAACTCGACATCTTCTTCGCTGAAATCCAGGCCCAGTTCGAGCAGCGCGCAAGTATGCAGTAAGCGCTGCCGCAACGCCCTCACCTGGCTTGAAAAAGCCCCCTCGAGATGCGACAGGACATTTTGCAAATAGGCCGGCGACTCGGCAGCGATGATTTCGGCAACCGCCTCGGCCTGAATCAGATCGAGCTTGTGATTGAGCACGGCGCGTTTGGTAAACTCGCCGGGCTCAGCCAGGCGGCAGCCCGCGGCACAAAGTTGCTCGAGAATCAGATGCGGCACCAGCGTGCCGCCGTGGCAAAATATTTCGACCACGTCCTCACCGGTGTAGGAATGCGGCGCGGGATAGCGCACGATCATGACTTGATCGAGACGATTGCCGGAGAGATCGCACAGCCAGGTGAGATGGGAGCGCCGCGGGGCGAAGTCCGCCAGCTCCCCACCCTTCGGCAGCAGGCGGCTGGCGATCGCAAAGGCGGATGGTCCGGAGAGACGCAGCCCGGCCACGCTGCCGCGTCCCGTGGCAGTCATAATAGCGGCGATGGTGTCTTGTTCGGCAGCAGCCATAATTAAAACCCCGGTGCGCAGGGCCGGGGCCTGCGTGTTGCCCTGCAAATTGAAATCCCACACCGCCGCGAAGCAGAAGGCGCTTCGTCTGCAATGTGGGATCTCGGCAGACCGGCAGCAGTTGCCAATCGCGGCCTACTTGTTCAACAAGCGCTTGCGGGAGAGTGCGGCATGCAAGCCACCGCGCTTTAGCTGCGCCAGTTCTTTCATCCGTTTGCGGCGTTCCTCGAGATCCTCCGGCGGCTTGGTCATGTACTTTTGCTGCAGGATGCTGAGTACATTGAAGAGGGCATAGTAGAGATTCAACCCCGAGGGAAAATTGTTGAACATCAGCGTGAACAGGATCGGCATGAGGTAGATCATCGCCTTCTGCTTGGGGTCGGTGATCGACATTTTCTGCTGGATGAACATGGTGATGCCCATCAACAGGGGCAGCAGCGCCACCTGGTTGCCGTACAGTGGCAGCGAGAAGGGCAGGTGAAAAATCGTGTCCGGTGCCGACAGGTCCTGAATCCAGCCCACGAATGGTGCCTGGCGGAATTCGATGGTGGAGCCGAACACCGTGAACATGGCGAAGAGCAGCGGCATCTGCAGCAGCAACGGCAGGCATCCGCCCAGGGGGTTGACACCGTATTCGCGGTAGAGCTTCATCACCTCTTCGTTCAGGCGCTGGGGATCCTTCGCATATTTCTCCTGCAGCTCCTTCATCTTGGGCTGCAAAAGCTGCATCTGCTTCATCGATTCGTTGGTCTTCTTGGTGAGCGGATGCAGGATGATCTTGATCAGGAAGGCGAAGATGATGATGACGACGCCATAGTTCGGCACGAAATTGTGCATCCCCTGCAGCGATTTGAGCACCATCCAACTGAACGGCCGGATGATGCTCCAGCCCAGGTTCATCAGACGGTGTGTGCCCAGAGCTTCCAGCCGGTCATAATCAATGGGACCGAGATAGACTTTGAAATCGTGCACCGTCGCGCTTTGGCGTGCCAGCGGCATTTTCAGGTCCATCTGATAACTTTTGAGACGGGTTTCCTGGCCGGGCACATAGGTTGAGCCGCCGGAAAGCAGCACGCCGCGCGCCGGCTGCGAAGCGGGCACAATGGCGCAGGTGAAATACTTTGTGCGTGTCGCCGCCCACGCAATGTCGCGTTCATCCTCCTTGAGCTCTTTGTGTGCTTTGTCACCGACGTCGAGGTCCAGCAGATCCTCGCCGATGAAAGTATACGCCCGCGCCTCGGCCATATCGGCTTTCAGGCTGGGTTCGGTCGGTGCCAGGCCTGTTCGCCAGCGCAGGTTGTAATGGTAGCCCGCGACAAGATCATTGACGTTTTCCAATTCGAGGCGCAGGCCGATGGTGTAATCGTCGGCGGAGAAGTCATAGGTCTTGCGCACGCGTTTGCCCGGCTCCAATTCACGCTCGAACACCAGCTTGTGTTTTCCCCCCACCGGCAGGTGAATGCTCGAGTCTTTGCAAGTGAAGTTGTACTGGCTGGTATTCAGGCTGTCGCTTTCGCCGGGAAAAACCACCGAAAGGTTGTCCGTGCCCTGCTGGACAATGGTGATGGGTGTGCCGTTGTGGAGAAAATATTTTTTGAACTGCCATTCTTTGATTGTTCCACCCAGGGTCGAGAGCACGCCGCGATACAGCGGCGTCTCCACGATAATTTCACGTTCGAACTGCTTTTCCTTCTGCCAAACAACCATCTCCCTGCCGGGTGTGGCGGAGAGGGTATCGCCGGTGTCAAAAGTGAGGACAGCCGCCGCGGTGGAATCTTTGGAGGTTTGGGTTTTGACCGCGGCGGGTGCCGTCGGCACTGCGCGGCCGAACAACCGGCCGTAAAGCCGCTCATAAAAATCGCTTTGAATGAAAACGAAAATCAGCACAATGAGCAGGGAAGCCAGCAGTGTTCTTTTGTCGAATTGCATCTTTACATACCTGATTTATGAAAACGAATACCACCGCGGAATTGATTGCTGATGAAGCTCAGGGCACAGGATCGTAGCCGCCGGCGTGCCAGGGGTGACAGCGGAGGAGGCGCCGGACACCCAAATAAACGCCCTTGAGCGCGCCGTGCTTGAGGATGGCCTGGCACGTGTACTCTGAGCAGCTCGGATAAAAACGGCAAGCAGGCGGAAGGGCGGGTGAGAGCACGCGTTGATACACGCGAATCAACAGCACCAGAATTGTCTTCATCGCAGGAATGGTTCAGGAGCGGTGGGCAATACCACAGAATGTTCGTCAATTGGCAGCCGCGGCAAGAATGCGCGCCAGTCTGCGCATTCCGGCCCGCACGGCCTCGAAATCAGCCTCCAAAATCCGCGCATGCCCGATGAAGATGATCGCGGCGCCGGCAGCAAATTCGTGTTGCTCCAGACGGTAGGCTTCGCGCAGGCGGCGCTTGACGGCATTGCGCTGCACCGCACGCTTCACCCGCCTGCTGGCTGCAAATGCCACCTGCCGGCTGCCGGCTTTCATCCAAACCATATCCACCAACTGTCCGTGCTGGTGCCGGCCCTTTTCAAACAGCTCCTGAAAACGTCTGGCCCCGCGCAGGATGGCTGTTTTGGGGAGGCCATACCGGCGATGCACATCATTCGTCACTGACAGTGAGGCGCTTTCTGCCTTTGGCGCGACGGCGCTTGAGGACATTCCGGCCATTCTTGGTGGACATGCGCTCGCGGAAACCATGCTTGGCTTTGCGTTTGCGATTATGAGGCTGATAGGTTCTTTTCATCTTTCTACTTTCTGCTGATTCCTCGGGCTGCAGACAATTGGCTTTGGCAAACAGGCAGCAAACTTAGACTATTCTCCCTGAAAAGTCAAGCAGTTTTTGGGCGCTATCTCGGTGTGATGCAGCCGGTTCAAGTCGTTGATTCCATTTGATAGATCGAGCCCGTGGCGACAGCATGATATTGGCCAGCACCACTCCCTGACCACCGGCTTGGTGATCGAAGCCGGGGAGCTGCACGAACAGCTTGCATTTGAAATGATACTTCAATACTTTTGCGCCTTGAATTTCACAGCCGTTGTGATCGAATCGGTCGCGCTGATGTCTGCTTCTGGTGCGCGGCCGGAGTTTGTCACGCAAGGCGGCCGGGCATCGCAAGTAAGGACTGCATACATGCTTGATCTCAAATTCATCCGCGAGAACTTCGCCGTTGTCGAAGCCGGCGTGCGCAAGAAAAATGTCAATCTCGACCTGTCGGAATTCCCCCGGCTGGAGGAGCAACGCCGCCAGCTTTTGATTCGCAGTGAAGAGTTGAAGGCGCGACGCAATCGGGTCTCCGAAGAAATCGGCCAGGCCAAAAAGCAGGGCCGGGAGGCCGCCGACCAAATGGCGGAAATGAAGCAGGTGGCCGAGCAAATCAAGGCGCTGGATGCCGAGCTCAAACAGGTCGAGGAGAAACTCTACCAACTGCAGATTCGCATTCCCAATTTGCCCCATGCCAGCGTGCCGGAGGGCAAAAGCTCGGCCGACAACGTTGTGGTACGGCACTGGGGTGAGCCGCCGCAATTCGAATTCGAAGCCAGGCCCCACTGGGTGTTGAACGAGTCGCTGCATCTGATCGACTTTGCCGGCGGCGCCAAAGTCACCGGCTCTTTTTGGGTCAACTTTTACGGCCGAGGCGCCAGGCTGGCGCGCGCCTTGATCAATTTCATGCTCGACCTGCATGTCGAGAAGCATGGCTACACCGAGGTGCTGCCACCCTTCGCGGTCAACCGCCAGGCAATGTTCGGCACCGGCCAGTTGCCCAAATTGGAAGACGACATGTACCGCATCGAAGCGGATGATCTCTTCCTGATTCCCACCGCGGAAGTGCCGGTCACCAATCTGCTGGCCGGTGAGTTGTTGCCGGCCGAGGGCCTGCCAATTTACTACACCGCCTACACGCCCTGCTTCCGCCGCGAAGCGGGTGCCTACGGCAAGGACACCAAGGGTTTGATGCGGCTGCATCAATTCGACAAAGTCGAGATGGTGAAGTTCGTGCGGCCGGAGACGAGTTACGAGGAACATGAAAAGCTGCTGCAGAACGCCGAAGAGGTTCTGCAACTGCTCGGCTTGCCCTATCGCGTGGTGCTGCTGTGCAGCGGCGACATGAGCTTTGCGGCCGCGAAGTGCTACGATCTTGAGGTCTGGGCGCCGGGCGTCAAGCAGTGGCTGGAAGTTTCCTCCTGTTCGAATTTCGAGGATTTTCAGGCCCGGCGGGCCAACATTCGTTTCCGGCCGGCGGCGGGCGCCAAGCCGCAATTCGTGCACACGCTCAACGCCTCGGGGCTGGCGCTGCCGCGCACCATCATCGCCATCATGGAAAATTATCAGACCGAAGAGGGCAGCATCGTGGTGCCGGAAGTGCTGCGCGATTTCATGGGCTGCAGCGTTTTGAAACAGACAGTGGAACCATTCCCGGCAGCGCGGTGATTTCCTCACGCTCACGCAAACGCCCCGGCAATCCGTTCGACGCGGGCGGGCAATGCGGGAGTATTTGCGCCCCCGAAGATCCGATTGCTCAACCTTCGATCGTAAGGAGAATATTCTCGCCAATATGAAAGCGACAAAACTCGCCATTTCTTTTCTGCTCATTGCCGCCAATTTGCTCACCGGCCAGTCCAAACACAATGACAAGCTGCAAATCGACGAAAAGGAACTCGCCAAATATCTGCAGCGGCAAAGTGATCAGCGTCCGCTGCCACAAGCCATCGAAGGCCCGGTTGATCCGGCCGTCTATCGTGTCGGGCCTGGGGACGTTTTGCGGATCAGCTTCTGGGGACCCTCCAGCGAGGACAACAGCATTTCCACCTCTGTCACGCCTGAATCCAGAGTTGTCATTCCAAGTGTGGGCACTCTGGATGTGAAAAATATGACGCTGGAAATGGTGCGAGCGGAAGTGAGTCGCGCATGCGCCGCCAAATATGACCCGCGCAACATCACGGTCACCGCGGATTTAACGCAATTGCGTCTGGTGCGGGCCCACATCTTTGGTGAAGTGCAGGCGCCCGGCTCATTCAACGCCACAGCGCTCGATCGTATCTCCTACTTCATTCAACAAGCCGAAGGCTGGACGGATTGGGCGAATCAGCGTCATGTGGAAGTGCGTCATGCCGATGGCACGACTGACACACTTGACATGTACAAACTGTATTACGAGGGCGATCTCGGCCAGGATCCCTACGTGCGTGCCGGCGATGTCATCTATGTGCCTCGTGTCAAATTGACCGGCAAAACCGCCTTTATCGAAGGAGAGGTCAGCCAGCCCGGCCCCCATCAAATCGCAGAAAACGAATCACTGCAGGAGCTGCTCTATCGCATCCGCGCCATCCACCGCTGGACTGACCTGGAGAAGATCTTCCTGGTGCGCGGCAAACAGCCGCCGGTTGCGGTGAATTTGTTCGGAGACAGCACGAATCACCACGGCGTTTCCGGCAGCACGAAAGTGGAGCATGGCGACCGCATCATTGTCACCGGCATGAAGGGCCATGTTTATGTTCACGGAGCTGTCAAGAATCCCGGCAATGTTCCCTATGTCGATGGTTATTCCGCCATCGATTATGTCGGTTTTGCCGGCGGTACCTCGGAGATGGCGGATCTGGAGAACCTCGTCGTCGTGCGCTCAGACACTGGCAAGAAGGAGAAGGGGACTCGTCTCGAGGTACGACGGGGCGATTCGATCATTGTGCCGGTTTCCGGGCGTATAAAACTATCCCAAACCCTTCAGCTTCTTTCACAAACCGCAACCATCATCATTGCCGTCATTGCCCTGAGAAAATAAACAAGAGTGTTCCATGGCCGACAACAACAACTCTCACCCTCTCGATGATCGGATGGATGGCCAGCCCAAACAGAGCTATTTGTTCGACCACCTTTATGTTCTTTTCAAGCGACGCAAGGTAATCGTACTCAGCATCCTGCTGACCGGCGTGCTCACCACCGGCATCGTACTGCTCATGCCAAACTGGTATGCCGCCACGGCCTCTGTGCTGCCGCCAAAACGGCCCGGTGGTTTGTTGAGCATGCTGGAAGGCAGTGCCTCCACGTTGTTCAAAAATTTGGCGGGTCTGGGTGTGCGGCTGGGCGGTTCATCCGATGCGTACAGTTACATCGCGATTTTGGAAAGCCGCTCGGCGATGGAACGAGTGGTGCAGAAATTCGACCTCGTCCGTGTTTACAAGAGTCGCAAAAATTCGGTGGAAGAGGCCATACGCACCCTGCGGGAGAATGTCGAATTCAACATTGCAACCGAGGGCAACATCACCATCACGGTTTATGACAAAAGCCCGCAACGCGCCGCCGACATGGCGAACTATTTCGTGAAGCTGCTCAACGAAATCAGCCGGGAACTGGGGACCACGGAGGCACGCAACAATCGCGAATTCATTGAAAAACGCTATCGCCAAAATGTCGAGGATTTGCGCCGCGCCGAAGACAGTCTGAAAGCGTTCCAGCAAAAATACGGCATCTACGCATTGCCGCAGCAAACCGAAAGTGCCATCAAGGCGGCGGCTGAGCTGAAATCCGCGCAGGTGCAGAAGCAAATGGAATTCGACATTGCACGCCGCATGTTTGGCGCGGAAAACCCCCGCACACAAGCCCTGCAGCTTGAACTGATGGAACTGAATCGCAGGCTGAGTGAGATCAAGTACGGCACGGATGACTGGTTTCAGCAATCCTCCCTCAATTTCTTCGTCCCCTTCAAAGATGTACCGGAGCTGGGAACCGAATATCTCCGGCGTTTTCGCGAGTTTGAGATTCAAAATCGTTTGATGGAATTCCTGCTGCCCTTGTATGAGCAGGCCAAAATCGATGAGAACAAGGACACGCCGGTGGTTTTGGTACTCGACCACGCCGTGCCACCGGAACGCAAGAGCCGGCCGCACCGCACGCTCATCATCCTGATTTTCGTCTTTCTCGCCGCCATGTTCAGCACGACCTGGGCGTTCATCCGCGAAATTTATGAGCGCGAAAAAGAGCGCAATTGGAAGGTGGGCGCGATGGCAGAGGAACTCAGGCACGGCTCGCTTTATCGCAAGTTGCTGGGGGCAACGGCCTCGGAGGAAAAAGGGCAGCACGGTTTATGACCTGTAAAATTTGCGGACAGGCCGGCCTTCAACGAACCCATCGCGTACGCGAGATGATGTTTGGCTATCGCGAATGGTTCACCTATTACGAGTGTTTTAACTGCGGCTGTCTGCAAATTGCAGAAATCCCCGCCGACCTTTCAAAATACTACCCTGCGAATTACTATAGTTTGACGCACTTGCCGGACGCCCAAAACTACAATCCCGTACAAAAATTGATGAAAAGACTGCGCGATCGCTACGCGGTGTGTGGCAAAGGTGCGCTCGGCAAGTGGCTTTACCGGAAATTCCCGAATGAGAGCTTGTTCAGCCTGTCGGGCGTCGAATACCTGAGTAAAGACACCAGAATTCTGGATGTCGGCTGCGGCACAGGTATGTTGCTGTGGGATTTGCGAAACCTCGGCTTCACGAACACCATGGGCGTCGAACCCTTTCTGGAAAGGGATCTCGAATATGCCAACGGCCTGCACATACTGAAACGGACTTTTTTTGAGATTGGTGGCACGTGGGACCTCATCATGTTTCACCACGTGTTGGAGCATTTGGAGAATCCCGGGGATACGTTGCAGCACGCCGCGCGGCTGCTGGCGTCCAACGGCATGTGTCTGATCCGCACGCCGGTCGTCCCCTGCTATGCCTGGGAGCATTACGGCACCAATTGGGTGCAACTGGATGCGCCGCGCCATCTTTTTATTTATTCTGCCAAGGGCATCGAAATACTGGCCCAGCAAGCAAGCCTGAAATTGATAAAAAAACGCTTTGACTCAAACGACTTTCAGTTCTGGGGCAGCGAACAATATCGCAAAGATATACCCCTGATGGCGGACGTGTCATACCTGGTTGATACCGCGCCTCATCTTTTTTCAAAACGTCAGATCGCGGGCTTCAAAGCGCAGGCGGAGAAATTAAACGCTGCAAATTGCGGTGATTCCACAGTGTATTATTTGGCCAAATGCGAATAGCACATGCGAACGCATTTGTTCTGTTCCCTGTTTTCAGAGCTGACCACCTGCTTTTTTGACACTGGTTCAACAATCTCGGGTGGCACCCGCCAATTCGGGCGGACGGGCCGGACTTGTTTGAATGTTGTTTGATCAGCGGCCTACTGTCTGTGGTTGACATTTTACATAAGTGGCCGGCTCTTGCTCCGGCCCTCGTGATGCTGAAGCTTGCCGCGGCAGCGAGAGGTGCTCGCCTCTCTGTCTCGAGCTGTCAGCCAGCAGCTTTCAAGTTTATACAACAAAATGCAGTGCGATTGATTGTCCCTCAATCGTTTCCTCGTCTAAAACACTACGGCCAGTTGGACCATGCACATACATCCCCTTTTGCTCTTGCTGTGTGGTTTGCTGGGTGCCTTGGTGGGGCGCCTCTGCTTCCGCCGTTGGTTTAATCATATCACGCTTTACTCGATAATCTGGGGAATGGGTCTTGCGCTGTATGAAATTGGATTGATCCGTTATCCCCGCCTGGCAATCGCAGTCTGGTTGATGGTTTTGACGGCGTGGGTGGCCTTTTTAATCGGCTCCGTTCTCCCGGCTCTGGCGAACCGCGCGGTGGCAGTTGGTCAAACCGGCGATTGCTCACCGCGCTCCTGGTCTGCCCACAACCAGGAAACCAGGTTGCTGGCGATTGCGATTTTGATCTTGACAGTTTTGGCGCTGTTTGCCGTAATCAATCATTGGGTGGTTCTAATCAATCGGTTTGGCAGCATCACCAATGTCTTGCTCAACGGTTACCAGGTTTACCGGCTGCGCACCACCGGCCATGCTGCCAGCATCGGTGTCATCCCTTATGTGGATTCCTTCGCTTTGGCCGCCTGCTGTCTGGGTGGGATTTATGCCGCACGAAAAGGTCGTATGACCCTGTTGGCCTTGCTGCCGTTGCTCACCCTGGTCATGGAGGACATCGCCCAGGCCGGGCGAGCCAAGATGTTGATTGGTTCGCTCCTGTTTTTCAGCGCTTTTTTCCTCACAAAACGCCGCATGCCGGCTGGCGGCGCGGCACCAGCGGCACGCGCCAGGTTTCGAAGCGTGATCTTACTGGTCTTTCTCGGGATCATCCTGGTTGGTGCCTTCGAATTTGTTCGCTTCTATCGCGGTGCCAATGAGGTGTTTTATGGAATGTCGCGTCAATTGGGTGAGTTTACAGGCACGGGTTTCATAACCCCTTCGGTTTATTTGTATCTCAGTTCGCATGTGGGTGTCTTCAATGCCTATTGGAATGCTGGTGGCGAGTCGTTTTTTCCCGGCGCCAATACCTTTGCACCATTGTTTCGCGTGCTCGCCAAATTTGAGCTGGCTGACGCAGTCCCCTTTTTCCAAAAATTTTACAACGTTCCGGTGAGCACCAATACCGGCACCTACCTGCGCGAGTTGCATGCCGATTTCGGCCTGGCTGGCGTCCTGCTGGCACCTTTCCTGATCGGCTGGTTATGCACTTTTTTCATGACGCGTACGAAACGACAGCCGCGGCTGGTCAATCTGATCGTGCTCACCCATTTGTACCTGATCGTCATGTTTTCTTTTTTTTATCAGATCACCCGTTTGGGAGAATGGTTGATTAGTCTCCTGACTGCGCTTGCAGTCGCCATGCTGGTCGATCTCAACCGTTACCTGCATCGCATCCTGCGAGTTGGCCATACTTGAACCCCGCTCATTCCATCAAGCGATTGAAATCGCGGGGAAGAACCATGGCGATTCTCTCTCGACAAATGACAGTTTGCTCATGCTCAGGGTCTCGGAATTACGGTGGAACTCTCTTTTCTCATTTTTGTCTGCTTTCATTCAATTGGGCAGCAACACCTTGCTGTTCTGGGGGGTTGCCCGTATTTTTGGTGCGGAAGCTTTTGGCCAGTTTACACTTGCCCATTTGCTGGCGATCATCTTTCTGTACCTTTCTGACTTCGGCATCGATTTGTTGTTTACCACGGACCTTGCACGCGAACGTCAACATGCCACGCAACTGTTCTGCCGTTTTGCCTCCCTCAAAGTGATCTTCGTGGGGGGTGCGCTGGTGGTTATGATGTTGCTGATCGGCGGTTCTGATTTCAGCCCCGGCACCCGTCTGCTGCTCTGTCTTTTTGTGCCCAGTGTGGTTTTCACCGCAATCAGCAATTTTGTTTTCGCGTTGTTCAGGGGATTTGAGCAATTGCAGCATCAAACACGAATCTCCTTTCTGCAAAATGTCGCCTTGCTGCTCAGTCTGGCCATTATGGCGCTGACCCGCGCGCCCCTTTGGTTGTTTGCCACCGCGTACACGTTGAGCCGTGCGGTTGGTGTGATCCTGGCCGTTCGGACAGCGCTGACACTCATTGATGGCCGCCATCTTCGTCTGAAATTTGACGAGGGGGTTGCTCTGCTGCAGCGTGTCTGGCCGTTCGGCATTCATTTGATTCTGGCTGTCTTGCTGTTTCACCTCGACACCCTCCTGTTGTCCTTTTTTGAGGATGATTATTCCGTCGGCATCTATCAGGCCGTCATGAAGCTTGTCACGTTGACGCTAATTTTGCCCGATGTTTTAATTCAGGCCATGCTGCCCACCCTTGCCCGTCTGCACTCGGAGAATGAATATCTCTGGCTGCGCCTGGGACGCTTCGTCAACAAAACGCTGTTGTTCGTGTCATTGCCGCTGGCATTTGTCTTTGTCAATTATCCCGACACGATCATCTCCCTGGTCTATGGTTCGACAGAATTCGCGGCCGCCATTCCGCTCATGCAGTTGGCCGGCGCCATGATTGTTTTCCGTTTTGTGCTTGAAACCTATGGTGTCATGCTCACTGCGCAAGGAGAGCAGTGGCGGCGCACCAGGGCTGTGGTCCTCGCAACCACTCTCGCTCTTGCCGGGAATCTCTATGCCATACCCCGCTTTAGCCGCCAAGGTGCACTGACGATCGCCCTCGCTGTGAGCGCGGTGCTCATGGTGACCCTGATGCTTTCGCAAAGAGAGTTTTCGCTGGGGCGCAGCCTGGAAAGCCGTTGCCTTGCGCCGTTGGTGGCAATCCTCGCCCTGAGCCTCGGTATGTGGCATTTGTCACCCCGGGCGAGATTGTTGCTGTTGCTGCCGGCGCTCCTGTTCTACTTGTCAATCACCCTGGCTTTCGGCTACAGCGCTGATGAGCGTCGCATGATCTCGCGGGGGCAGCAATCATGAAGCAAATTCATCAATAAATTGGCAATGCCCCAGGGTAAAACTTGCACTGGTGCTGCACGTCTCAGGAAAGTCAGGAGAATGCTTCCCACGGTCTCAATCATCATTGTTTCTTACAACACGAAGGCAATACTATTGCAGTGTCTTCACTCGCTACGAGAACATGTTCAGCAAACCTCCTTTGAAACAGTGGTTGTTGACAATGCCTCCCATGATGGCACTGCCGAAGCCGTGGCTGCGGACTTTCCGGAAGTCATTTTGATCAGAAACAATGAGAATCGCGGGTTCGCCTGTGCCAACAATCAAGGAATTGCCCGCGCTCGGGGAGAATACCTGCTGTTTCTCAATCCCGACACGGTTTTTGTGGAAGATGCCATCACCCCGGTCCTAGCTTATATGGAAGCACATTCGCGGGTGGGTATTGGTGGTTGCAAAATACTGAGTTCGGACAGAGAGCTACAACCCTCCTTTTTCCCACTGCCGAATCTTCTCACGATGAGTTGGACGGCTTTTTTTTTGGATCGCCTGCTGCCACTGAATTGTTTGAATGGACGCTGGGTCATCGGCAGAAGGCATCCGACAGCGCCCACCCGTGTACAAAGACTGTTGGGCGCCTATCTGTTCGTCCGCCGGCGGGCACTGGTGGAAGTGGGTGGCTTCGATGAAACCTTTTTTTTGTTTTGTGAGGAGGAGGATTTTTGCCATCGCATGGTTCTTCATAACTGGGAAATTCACTATCTGCCGGTATGCAGCATTGTACATTTGGGGGGCCAGAGCACGACGCAGGAGAACGTTGCCGCAATCGTTCATGCCAATGCCGGCAAAGTGCATTATTTTCGCAAACATCATGAGAGGGCAACGCAGATTTTATTTCGGGCAATTTGGTTTCTGGCGTTGGTGTTGCGTCTGATGCTGGCGCTCCGGCTGCCAGCATCGCAGCGCCGGCATATGATTCGCGCATATTGTCAATCACTGCCCCTGCTCTTTCAACCTTTAAAACCAGAAGCGGAGGGGACGTGCTGAAAAGGCTGCAGAACGTCCTGCTTCATTTTGACCCCCGCCGCCAGTTCTTTCGCCGTTTGCGCGGCTCACAGAATATTTTGGATTTGGGTTGTGGCGATGGCAAGAACTGTCTGGAGTTGCGGGAAATGAATCCCAGTCTTCAATTTTATGGGATCGACCTGCGCGAGCCGGAGGGGATACCACCGTTCATTCATTATCATCGGCTGGATTTGAACACCGCCAGTTTGCCATACAACAACCAATTCTTTGACGCAATACTGCTGGTGCACGTCATCGAACATCTCGACAATCCTGCCCATCTTGGCGGTGAGATTCAGCGTCTGCTCAAGCCGGGAGGCATGATTTACATCGAGACCCCCAACTGGACGACGATGTTCCTGCCATCATTCGGTTTCTATCGGGAGCAGGGTTATCCCTTCAACTTTTTCGACGATCACACACACAAACGGCCATGGAGCAAGCAGGGGCTTTTTGAGTACGTGAGACAGGACTGCAGCTTGGAAGTCGAAAAGGTTGCAACGCGCCGCAACTGGCCCAAACTTTTTTTTGATCCCCTGATTCTGCTCTGTGCTCTGGTGGGTGCCAAGCGGCCATTCGTCGTCTCCTGTTTCTGGAACCTGGTCGGCTGGTGTATTTATGCGATCGGTGTCAAGAAAAGCTGATATCAAATGGATTTGTTCTCTTCATCAGGGCGTGAGACAGACCCTCTGTCACGCGACACAAACAAATCGGCTCCCGCCACCTCAAATGGGCAGGAACGCGGCTTGCTGTCGCTGGCATTCATCAGTGCGGCAGGGCATTGGCATTATCATGAGAACTCTGACTGTCAACGGGTTCGCACCATGAAAATTTTGTTGGATGACGGCCTCTCAACTTCTGTTGCCCTGACGGGGATCGGCCATCAATGTTTGGGACTTTATCACCATCTTCGCAATTTCGCCGAGGTGACTCTGGCTGATTATCATGAGATTGGCTGGCTGCCACGACAAGTCCGGCGCGCGGCATACCTGTTTGTTTCCAACGTTTCCTGCCCGTTGTCATCTTATGATGTGGTGCATTACAACAATTTCTACACACCCAGGCTGCCTTCCCGGGGCGCCAAGGTTGTCACCATTCATGATTTGTGGATGTTCCACCGGCCGGACACTTTGCCCCGCCGCTACGTTCCCTATATTCAGAGGGCGGTGGCACACTCTCTGCAAAGGGCAGAACTGGTCATTGTCCCCTCTGTTGCGATTGAACAGGAGATTCTTCTTTTTTTTCCCTCAACGCCGCCGGATAAAATCATTGTGCTTTTCAACGGCCTGCGAGACATCTTCTGGAGACCGCCTGAAACAGCCGGAGAAGTTGTTGCAGATTTGCAAGACAAGTCTTACTTTCTTCACGTCGGAACCATCGAAGAGCGCAAGAACATCAGTTTTTTAGTGCAATGCTTTCAGCGGGCACGCCAGCGCGGCGATCTCAAACGTGATTCAAGGCTCGTGCTGGTGGGCAGGCTGGGACCGGGGCATGAGCAGATAATGCCGCTTATCAGGGCATGTGATTTTGTCCATCTGCTCGGCCATGTCAGCGATGAAGAACTCCTCTGGCTTTATCACCACGCCAAAGCCCTGGTTTTCCCCTCACTGTATGAAGGTTTTGGCATTCCATTGATTGAGGCGATGAGCTGCAAACTGCCCATTATTCGATCAGATATTACCGCAAGCATTGAGATTGACCGTCGGAACGGTTCCCGCATGTTCGGCTTTCCCCTTGATTCGAGCGACAAGTTGTGTGAAATGCTGTGTCTGCTCGAGCGGGAAGGAGAATACATAAGGGCCTCGTTGGACTATGGCGATCTCTCCATCTATCATTTCGATCAAGTGGCCCGCCAACATCTCGCAGCCTACCAGATGGCAATCGAAAGAAAGGCGCAGTTTGGCAGTTGCTCTCGGCCCACATGCCATCATCGCACGCAGGATAAAGGAAAATGAGAATCCTTCTCCTCACTCCGCGTGTCCCCTATCCCCCCTATCGCGGGGATAAGCTCAAAATCTTCAATCTCATCAAGCGTCTGGCTCGGAGCCACGAGATTTATCTCATCTGCTTTGCACAAACCCGCCGGGATTTGGGGAATTTGCAGCAGTTACGCCCATATTGCAAACAGATCAACCATGTCAAACTGCCGGTTTGGCTGTCGCTGCTCAAGTGTTTTGCCGGTTTGTTCCTGTCTGTGCCATTGCAGGTGCAATATTTCAAATCGCGGCGCATGCAAAATCTCATCGACCGGGCCTGCCGCGGGCAACATTTCGACATCATTCATACGCATTTGATTCGCATGGCGCAGTATACCGCCGGCAAGAGCGGTTCGGTCAGGGTTCTGGATTTGACCGATGCCGTGTCGCTTTATCTTGAGCGGTTCATGGCACGTGCAAAAAATCCCCTCCTGAAGCTGCTGCTCAAAATCGAGTTGCAGCGCATGATGCGCTACGAACGCCTGCTGGAGCAATTCCATGCCTGCTTTGTCTGTTCCGCACCGGATCGCGAGCAGTTGCGCAAAACTGCACCGGAAGCCGCCATCGAACTCATTCCCAACGGTGTCGATTTGAGTTATTTCTCGACCAATGGCAGCCTGCCTGATTACGATCCCGACCGCATCATTTTCACCGGCAATCTGAGTTATTATCCCAACATCGACGGCATTCTCCATTTCACCAACGACATTTTTCCGCTGATCAAGCGGGAAAGACCGTCCGCCAAATTGTATGTTGTGGGGCAGTCGCCGCCGGCGAAAGTGAGGGCGCTGGCCTCGCCCGATGTGATCGTGACCGGTTTTGTCGAGGACATCAAGCAATACTATTTGAGCAGTGCGGTGGCCGTATCGCCGATTCGATTTGGGGCCGGGACTTTGAACAAAATCATCGAGCCCATGGCGCTGGGGGTGCCGGTAGTGGCAACGTCCGTTGGAGTGGAGGGGCTGGAGGTGATCCCCGGTGAGGATATTCTCGTGGCGGATCAGCCGCAGGCATTCGCGCGGAATGTCGTGGCCGTGCTGCAAGATTCGGCACTGCGTGAGAAGCTGCGCCAGGGTGGCATGGCGGTAATTCGAAAACGATATGATTGGGATGCGATTGTCACGCGCCTGGAAGGAATTTATCAAGAGCTGGTGCTGCAGCAATCACGCCAGGAAAAAGCGAAGACCTTTTCCGCCATCGATTAACTCAGGTGTAAACTTTTCGTCCCCGTCTTGTCGCCTCCCGCCGCGGAATCGTCTGAGCAATCTCAACTTTATCGGGCGGCTCGACGGCGCATAGTCAATACTTCACCCTCCGAAATCCGCACATAAATTCCTCTTGTCGACCATTTCCAGCCGCTGGCTGGCGGGTGAGATGACTTCAACAGCGACATCTGCCGGCCTGAGCCATTCCGTGCCGCCCAAAAGAAGCAGGCGCACCTTGTGTGTGAACATCAAATCCGGCCGGGGCACATTTTCGTCGTCGAGCTTCATGGCGAGGCATTAGTCGTATCCACCCGGTGAGCCCATCTTGAAGCTTGCCGAAGCAAGAGAGGTATTTTCGAACTTTTTTCAGCGCGCGCTTTTGTGGCAACCAGCCGGAAAGGGCAACCGAGTGAATTCAGCGCGAAGATACGCAGCGATTCACCAAGAGGAAAGATGGGTTCACCGAGGGGATACCATTAGTCGATAACCAGCTTCGGCTTTTTCATCTGCGAAGCCATTCCGGATGAAAAAATCCCGCCAAGTTTTCATGTCCAATTGCTCCCGGCGATGCCGGGAGGATCTTCCCTGGTTTGAAGCAAGTTGATCCTTTGTCCCTGTACGTGGCTGCAAAATTCGCGCGGGGTGAATTTTTTCTCTGATGGCAAGGCACGCGGCATCGCCCGGCCGGCAAAGTGGATGGCATGGCCCCCTTCCGAAATTCCCGTCGTTGGCGGCAATGGCAGCCAACATCATCTTGAAAGCAGCCCCGATCCGCTATTGCCCGCGCCCGGCCAGCATGACATAGATGGTGTGCAGGATGATCTTCAAATCCATGCGCAGCGACATGTTTTCGAGATAAAACAAATCGTATTGCAGCTTCTGCTTCACGTCTTCGAGCGTGGCATCATAGGCGCCCTTGATTTGCGCCCAGCCGGTGATGCCGGGCCGCACGCGCAGCCGCCGCGGGTAGAGCGGAATTTCCTTGCGCAGTTTTTCCACGAAATACGGCCGCTCCGGTCGCGGCCCGACAATGCTCATCTCCCCGCGCAAGACATTGAGAAACTGCGGCACTTCGTCCAACCGCCATTTGCGCAGGAACCGGCCCACCCGCGTGATGCGCGGATCATCCTTCTCCGCCCACTTTGGCCCGGTGAGCTGCTCGGCATTGGTCACCATCGAGCGGAATTTGATCACTTCGAAAATGCGGCCATGCTTGCCCACCCGTTCCTGGCGATAAAATGTGCTGCCGGGCGAATCCAGCCGGATCGCCAGCGCGATCAGCAGCCACAGCGGCAGACCCAGCACGAGCACCAGCAGGGAGACGAGAACGTCGGTGGCACGCTTGGCCAGCCGTTCCCACGCCGGCATGTATTGCGGCAAAATCTCGATCAGGGGGAAGCCGTAGATCTGATTGGTGCGCGCCTGACCGGTGATGATGCTGTAGAGGTCGGGCACGATTTTCAGGCTCACCGGCAGGCCGTCCGTCTGCGCGATGATCTTGACCAGCGCGTCTTGATCCTGCTTTTGCAGTGCGATCAGAATGTCCTCAACCTGATGACGCACTACAATATCGCCGAGGCGGTCAAGCACGCCCAGCACCGGTACGCCGTGAAAACGGTGCAGCCGGTCGGACTCGGTGGGCGCGACGAAGCCGATGACGCGATAGCCGAGGGCGGGATATTTGCTGATGTTTTGATACAACTCGCGCGCCTTTTGGCCCCAGCCCACAATCACGGTGCGGTGCAGGCCGATGCCGTTTTCGAGCAGACGGCGCTGGGTGGTGCGCAGCAGCATGCGCCCGGTGATTACTGCGCCGGCAACGATGAGCCAGTAACTCACCAGCAACATGCGGCCGCGTGAGATCGGGTTTGGCAGATCGCGTTCCCAATCGAACGTCAGCAAAAAGATCAGGAGCACGCCGCCCCCCACGATCTTGACGATCGCAAGGGATTCATCCAGACGGGAGGCGGCATTCCAGGCGCCATATAAACCAAACAGCAGGAAGACCAAGAACCAGAAAACGAAGATGAGGTTGGCCAGAAAGAAAGCGTGTTCGAAATCCAGAATGGCGAACAGGCCCAGCTCCGAGCGCAGATGCGCCCACACGAAAAAGGCCGCCGTGATGGCGACATAGTCGCTCAGGATCACCGCCGACTTTTCCACCCACTTGGGCAGGGCGGCACCCCAGCGTTTGCTCACCAGCAAGCCGGCCAGTGTGCCCATGCCAAAGCCCAGATGAATGACGGCCAGCACCACGGGCAGAAGGGGCAGATACCGCAGCCGGCTGCGCAGCGCCAGGAGGGTTGCCAGGGTGAGATTGCCGGCGGCGTAAATCACACCAGCGGCAAGCAAACCGGTCGTCGCCCAGTCAGCGAGCGGGGTGAGCAGTGCCAGCGTGGCAACCACCAGGAGCAGCAGCGCCGGCAGCAGATGGTGCATGCGCACGGGTGTGCCGGTTCTTTTGGTGCGCATGGCCCAGCCGTGGCCGTGCACACCAGTCCAGCCAAGCAAATCGAAAAGGTCTGCACGAATGGCGAGAGTCGATTGAATGCGGGGTGAGAAATAGAGGGAATAGCCGTGTTGTTGCATGCGTGCCGCGGTGTCGTACTCATGGCCGGGCATTTCGTGTTCCAACACCCCGGCGGCGCTCAGGGCGGTGCGGCGGTAGGCACCATGAATCAGGGCCTCGCGGCGCACGCCGCTGTGCGTCTCCTCCTGCGTGCCCGTGGGCAGCACCCATTTCGACGCCAATGCCATGCCGGCTGCCTGTTGCAACCAACCGGTGCCGCGATAGCACAGGCGTCCGCCCACGGCTGCACTGCCACTGGCTTGCATCACCGCAATGCTTTGTGCGATGAAGTCATCGGCCAGCACGGCATTGGGCGCGAGCGGGATGACGACGTCCCCGGGAGGGGCGGCAGCGCGACGGGAGCGGGCGGTGCGAGACTTGGCATAAGTCCGCCGCACACGCAACCCCGGGTTGTCGCGGGCGAAGGCACGGATTACCTTCTGTGCCGCCTCGTCCGGGGCGTCGGCGATGATCAGGATTTCGATGAGATGAGGGGGATAGGTTTGACGCGCGATGGAGGAGAGACATTCCGGCAAATACTGTGTCGCGCCCCGCAGGGGAATCACGATGGCGACCTGGGGGAGCGTCTCCTCGCGGGCAGGCACTGCTGCAGACTGCTGGTCGGGGCTGGGCAAGGCCATGCGCTTCGCACTCCACAAAAGAAAACCACGAATTTCATCGGAAAAGCGGCAACAATCTGTGAAATTCGTGGTTCATTTTCAACGCTGAAGTGCAGCGGCTGGCGCCGGCACGGGCGGGATATGGTCATGCCACCGTGGTTGTCATCCTGGCAGCGCGGCGCAGGGCAAATCGGCCGGTTGCCTCAATGTTCCTCGTGATGGCGCATCACATCGGGGATCGAGTTGGTGCCGCAGCCGAGCTTCACCACTTTGCGCTTGTAGAGCTTGCCGTTGGCCGCGCCGTTGGTGGCATTGCGCGTGTCCACCACCAGCCTGGCGTTCTTGACGATCATTTCATAGTCGAAGGCGTCGTGGTTGGTCGCGATCACCACACAATCCGCGCTTCTGACCAATTTGGGGGTGAGCTTGCGGGACTGGTAGAGCTTGCCGTTGACTTTGAGGGTCGGCACCCAGGGATCGCTGTATTCCATTTTGCGGCCGCCGCGATTGTAGAGCAATTCCATCAGCTTCACCGCCGGCGAATTGCGCGTGTCATCGACATTTTTCTTGAAGGCGGCGCCCAAAACCAAAATCTTGGCATCGCGGATGGCCACGCCGTGATGCGAGAGCGAGCGGATGATCAGATCCAGCACGTAATAGGGCATGTTTTCGTTGGTCTGCGCCGCCAGCTCGATGAAACTGGTGTGAAAGTCATACTCGCGCGCCTTCCAGCTCAGATAGTAGGGATCGACCAGGATGCAGTGGCCGCCAATGCCGGGCCCGGGCCAGAAGGGCATGAAACCGAAGGGTTTGGTCGAGGCCGCCTGCACCACTTCCCAAATATCGACGCCTTCCATGCGGTCGCAGAGCTGCGCCAGCTCGTTGACCAGCGCGATGTTGACCGAGCGGAAGATGTTCTCCAGCAGCTTGGTCATTTCCGCGGCTTTGGGGTTGGAAAGTTCGTGCACTTCGGAGACCACCTTGCGGGAAATGGCCGCCGCCAGTTTTGTGCACTTTTTGGTCACGCCTCCCACCACCACCGGCGTGGTTGCCGTGGTGAATTTTTTGTTGCCGGGATCGATGCGTTCGGGGGAAAACGCCAGGTAAAAGTCCTTGCCCACGGTGAGTTTTTGCGCCTCCAGGATGGGCTGCACCACTTTCTCGGTGGTTTCGGGGTAGGTGGTGGATTTTAGGATGATCAACTGATCTTTGCGCAGGCCGGAGGCGATGCCGTTGGCCGCACTCACGATGTAGGAGACATCCGGTTCCTTGTTGTTGGTGAAGGGCGTGGGCACGCAGATGAAGATGACATCGGCCTTGCCGATGTTTTTGAAATCGGTCTGGCCCTCCAGCTTGCCGGCCTTGACCAGCTCCGCCAGCTTGTTGCTGTCAACGTCATCGATGTAGTTCTGGCCTTTGTTGAGTTTGGTGATCTTGCGCTCATCCAGATCGATGCCCACGGTGTCAAAACCGGCGCCGGCATATTCCACGGCCAGGGGCAGGCCGACGTAGCCCAGGCCGATGACGGCAATCTTCGCGCTTCCGTTTTCGATTTTCTGTTCGAGGGTCACAGGTGCACTCCTTCCAATGGTTATCCTCAAAAAAGTACGAGCCTACCCACAGGCGGCTTTGGAAATGATGAATGCTTGACTCAGGTTGAACTTGATCCGGAGGAAAAAAATCGTGCCTCGGGCGAGGGGTTCAAACAGGGCAGGCATGAACGCGACGTCACAATGACTTGCCATAGTTCTTGCGATAAAACTCGAGATATTCACCGCTTTTCAATTTTTCCCACCACCAGCGATTCTCCACGTACCAATCGATGGTCTGTGCCAGCGCGTTTTCCAGCGTGTGCCGCGGCCGCCAGCCCAGTCTGGCAAGTTTGCTGCAATCCACCGAATAACGGCGGTCGTGGCCCAGGCGGTCGGTGACGAAGGTTTTGAGCGACGCCGGTTTGTTCAGTCGGGCCAGGATGAAATCTGTGATCTCCAGATTGGTGCGCTCATTGCCGCCGCCGATGTTGTACACCTCGCCGGGCCGGCCGTGCTCCATCAGAAAGTGAATGGCATCGCAATGATCTTCCACATAGATCCAGTCACGCACATTTTTGCCGTCGCCGTAAATCGGCAGCGGCTTGTCCTCGATGGCATTGGTGACAAACAACGAAATCAGCTTCTCGGGATATTGATACGGCCCGAAGTTGTTGGAGCAACGCGTGATGATAACCGGCAGACCGTAAGTGACGAAGTAGGAATAGGCCAGCCGGTCGGCCCCTGCTTTCGAGGCCGAGTAGGGACTGGAGGGCATCAGCGCATCGGTCTCCTTGAACGAGCCTTGCGCGATGCTGCCGTAGACTTCGTCGGTGGAAATCTGAATGAACCTGCTGACGCCGTGGCGGCGGCTGGCATCCAACAGCACGAAGGCGCCGAACACATCGGTGCGGATGAATGCATCCGGGCTGCCGATCGAACGGTCGACGTGGCTTTCCGCCGCAAAATTCACCACCACCTCGACGCCCGGCAACAGTTCATCCACCAGGCCGGCATCACAAATGTCGCCCTTCACGAAATGATAGTTGGGATGGCCCTGGAGGTCGCGCAGATTCTCGAGGTTCCCGGCATAAGTGAGTTTGTCGAGATTGATGACCGCGACGTCGTCATGCCGGCGCAGGAGATAATGAATGAAATTGCTGCCAATGAAGCCGGCACCGCCGGTCACGAGGATTTTATGCATGATCCCTTCCTTGGTTGAGTTCGCCACTGCCGTCACGGAAGCGCTCCCGTTGCCGGGCTTGCAAAAGGGTGGCGAATTTAAACACGACTGTTTCGAAAGTCAACAGTGGCTTCACTTGACCGTTCCAGTATGAGAAACTGTGACAGGCGGGCGGACAGCAGCGGGCGCCCTGGCCGCCCGCTGGCTGGAGTGTCAGGTATTTTATCATCATCGCGTTAGGCTGGTGCACGCAGCACGCGGCCCGCCAGCGCGCCAGTAAATTTTTCCCGGTCGATGACGAGTTGGCCGTTCACAACAACAAAAGGGATGCCAGCCGGATACTGATGTGGCTGCGACCAGGTGGCGCGATCCGCAACAGTTTGGGGATCAAAAGCCACTACATCGGCCCAGTATCCGGGTTTGAGCATGCCGCGCTCGGCCAGCCGCAAGGTTTGCGCGGGCAGCGCGGTCAGTTTGCGCACCGCTTCGCCCAGCGTCATGATGCCCTGCTCGCGCACGTATTTGCCCAGCACCCGCGGAAAAGTCCCATAGGAGCGCGGATGGGGGTGACCGCTGTGCAACACGCCCTGCTCCGCCAGCGCCGCGCCATCACTGGCCGGCATGCAGTAGGGATCCGCCAGCAGTCGGGCGGTATCCTCTTCTGGCATGGCAAAGCCCACCATCCCGCCTCCGCCCTTTTCAATCAGAAGAAATTGCACCAGCAGATCAAAGGGATCCGCGCCTGAGCGCGCCAGTTCGGCAAGATTCATACCTTCATACTCCCTGCGGCGCGGATGATTGGGCAGGCTGGAGATCATTACCGATTGCCAGCCGCCGATCTTGTCGGCTTCGTATTGGACCAGCGGCCGCAATTGCGCGCGTGTCTCCGCATCCTGCAGGCGCTGCAGGAACGCTTCATTGCCGCCGGCACGCGCCCACAGCGGGAAAAGCGAGGACAATCCCGTGGCATAAGCGGTGTAGGGATAGCGATCGCAGGTTACACGCAGGCCGGCCTGCCGCGCGGCCGCCAGCATGGCCAGCATCTCCGGTTGTTTGTGCCAGTTTTGGTGGCCGGACGCCTTGATGTGGGAAATATTGAGCGCCACGCCCGCCTCCTGGGCAATGCGAATCGCTTCCGCCACTGCTTCCAGCAGGGTGTCGTCTTCATTGCGCATGTGGGTGGAGTAGATCGTCCGGCCCGTAGCGGTCCGGCACAACGCAATGATCTCCTCGGTGCTGGCAAAGCTGCCCGGGGTGTATTCCAATCCCGAAGAAATGCCGCAGGCACCCTGTTGCAGGGCCGTACGCAGCAGCGTCTGCATCTGCGCGATTTCCTCCGGCGTGGCAGGACGATCCTCCAGGCCGACCACGAGCTGGCGCAGCGTGCCCTGCCCCACCATGCTGGCGGCGTTGCTGATCAGCCCGCCGGCTTGCAGGCGCCGAAAGTAGCCGGTGAAATCCTGCCAGTCGACCGTGAGACCGAAGCGCTTGCTGAGCTCGGCATGCAGCTCGGCGCGCATTTTTTCATTCAACGGTGCCAGCGAATCGCCGTCCTGCCCAAGAATTTCCGTGGTGACGCCCTGCCGGATTTTCGACTGTGCTTCACCGCCGAGCAGCAGCTCTTCATCGCTGTGGCTGTGGAAGTCGATGAAGCCGGGCGCCACCGCCAGCCCGCTGACGTCGAGCTTGTGTTTGGCGCTGCGGTCGCGCAGATCGCCGATCGCAGTGATGCGGCCATTCTGCACGCCCAGGTCGCTGCGCATGCCGTCCCGGCCGCTGCCGTCATAAAGCAAACCGCCGATCAGCAGCAGGTCGAATTCGTACCAGGGGGCGCAGGCTGCGGCGAGCAACGGCGTCGTCGCCAGCGCGCCGGCCAGGCCGGTTTGCAGGAACTCCCGGCGGGAATATTGTTTGGCCATCTTTCCTCCCGTGACAAAGTTGGCGCAATATAGCCGCAGCCCGCTGCAGAAGCAAGGGCATTTCCGGCACAATTGCGCGGGCGTGATGTATGACGGAGAGCACCATCATCCTGAGGGCAGGAGGGCGGCTGCAATCTGACCGAGAAAAAATCCAGCGAAATACATCTTGTGGATTTGGATTCTGTGCCTATCTTATTGTCCAGCCGCCAGCCACGAAATTGCCAGGGGCAAGCCATGCGCTGCACTCAGTGTCAAGCCGAAAATCCCACCCAATTTCATCATTGCGGCAATTGCGGAGCGCCGTTGTTCCTCGCGGCCCTCAAGGAAGTGGGGGAGAAAGAGGAGACCGCCACTTACTACATTTATGCCGAGGGCGCCACGCTCGGCCGCCATTATGACAATACCATCGTCCTGCTTGATCCCTCGGTCTCGCGCACGCATGCGCGCCTGGAGTTCCGCGACGGCCGGTTCTACATTCAAGACCTGGGCAGCAGCAACGGCGTGCTGGTAAACGACAGCAAAGTCGACCGTCGCGAATTGAAGGATTTTGACCTGCTCACCATCGGCAACATCATGCTGCTGTTCCGCACCACCGAGCTGGCGAAAAGCGGGCAGAATCGCGTGCTGCTCACCCAGGACAGGTTTCTCGCGGCCATCAAAGACATCGGGGACAGCGCCAAGTCGGCCGCGCTCTCCCAGCGTGTGCTCGAAATCGCCGCGGAGTTCGCCGTCACCCTCACGCGCGCCGAGCGCGCCATCATCTTTCTCTATGATCGCAGCCTGAACTTGAAACCGGCGGTGTTTCACAATGTCTCCAGGGGGGAGTTGCAGCGTGACGAATTCGCAGTCAGCCGTTCGACCATCGAGCAGGCGCTGAGCACCGGCGAACTGGTGATCCGGGAGCCTGACCGGCAGAGCGCCAATCACAGCATGATCGCACTCAACCTGCACACCATCATCTGCCTGCCGTTGAAATCGCCGCATGCGCTCGAGGCCTCCACCGCGCATGATGCCGAGACCACCGGCCACTTTGCCAAAGGCATGATCTTTGGCGTGCTTTACCTCGACAGCCGCCGGCCGCTCAAAGGCCTGCCCGAGCACCGCCGCACGATGCTGCAGGTGCTGGCGGATCAAACCTCGCTCGCCATTGAAAATGCCCTGCTGCAGCGGGAAATGGCCGAGAAGCAGCGCCTCAAGAAGCAGATGCGCGCCGCCAGAGCGGTGCAGCAGCGCCTCTTTCCCGATCCCGAATACTCCCATCCCGGCTTCGAGATGGCGTTTCACTTTGCCGCGGCGCAGCAGATTGGCGGAGATTACCTCAATTTCATTCCGTTGAGTGAGACCCGCTTTCTGATAGCGATTGGCGATGTGGTGGGCAAGGGCCTGCCCGCGGGCCTGGTGGTGATGACGCTGCACGGCGGATTGTATTCGGAGATTTCGCATCGTCAGGAACTGCCGGCGATGATTCGCAATCTCGACCGCCTCATCTACGAATATGCCCAGGGCAAAGTCTTCGTCACATTTTTTCTCGGGATCTTGGATGTCGAGGCGAAACGGCTGGAGTTCTCCAGCGCCGGTCATAATCCCCCGCTGTTGCGCCGTCTGCCCGGCAAGGAGTGGGAAGAGGTGCGGGCGGAGGGCATTCCCTTGGGACTCGATCCCACCACGCCCCGCTTCGTCGAAACACTCGATTTGCAAGCCGGCGACCTGCTGTTGTTCTACACCGACGGCATCACCGAAGCCAGGACCAAGGACCGCAAACAGTTTGGCGTGGCGGGACTCAGGCACGTGGTCGATGGCTGGCTGGCGACTCAAAGCAGGACGCCTCTGACCCTCGCCGTGCTGGTGAAGGAAGTGTTCGCCGCCGTGCAACGCTTCACCGGCAGCCGGCAATTCGAAGATGACACCACGCTGATGGCAGTTGCTGTGAAGTGAAAGCCAATCCGTCTGCCGAGGTGGTCCAGACCGGCAATTGTTACGGGCCCGGCGCCTCATTCCGGTCGGACAGTATGCAGTGATGAATGTCCTCTTAAAAATTATCGCATGAGAAGCATGCGGAACGCACGGGGCAGCAACCCTCCCAAGTCCGGCCTGTCAAACCACCTGCCGAACGCCCTGCCATTAAATGAATAACTCATCTTCCGAGCGGCGGCTTTGCCGTTTTTTTGCGGGAGCTTGTCTTATCGCAAGGTATTGCTGGCTATGAATCTTTGTCTTTGATTTTTGGTGAAGACAATTGTTTCAGCTTAATTTCCAAGTCACCAGGCAATAAGCCTCTGGTTTGCAAGTGAACAAAAGCTCCCGTGAAATTTAATCTATTCTGGCTGCAACTATTCTAACTTTGAATAGTAAAACTCCCCAACTTTTTTGGAGAGCAGCATGTCGAAGAATGAAATTGCCATTCTGGGGTTGTTGTCGGAATCTCCCATGCACGGTTATCAGATTCACCAGGAGATCACCCGGCGCGAGATGGATTATTGGGCCAAGATCAAGCTGGCGTCGATCTACAGCACGCTGGCGCGGCTCGAGGAGGCTGGTTTGATCAAGTCCGAAAAGGAGAAAGTCGGCAACACACCGGAGCGCACGGTTTATTCGATCACCGAAGAGGGCCGTCAGCAGTTGAGCGAAATGGTGGAATATTTCCTGCGCGAGGACGAGCGGCCGGAATGGCCGTTTGGTCTGGGGGTGGCCTTCATTCAGGGCGCTTCGCGCGAACGCGTGCTGGCAGCGTTGCAGCACCGCCGCGAAAAGTTGCTGCAATGTGATCGCGATTTGCAGGCTCATTTGGTCGAGCTGAAAGACCGCATTCCCTTTAATTGGTTCATGTTGATCGAAAATGCCCACAAGCACATGAAGTTGGAACTGGAATGGCTCGAGCAGCTCGCCTTGCAGGTGCAGGCCGAGGAGCGCTGGACACTGGACTGGCCTGCCGAGGCGCAGGTGAAACAGCAAAAGCTGCGCACTTGCGCGGCGAGCAGGGCGGAGTGATCTCCAGCCTTTGCCATACCAGCCTGGATGTGAGAAATACCTTTCAACGGAGGAACCGCAATGTTCGCTTTCAAGCGAGAGTTGCTTTTCTGGATGATGGCTGTGGTTTTGACGAGTGCCGTGACGCAGCAGGCCGCCGCCCAGCCGGCGGAGGGCGAAAGCACACCGGCTTCCCGGCCGAACGGGACACCATTGACCCTCGAGCAGGCGGTGGCCACGGCCCTGGAAAAAAATCTTTCATTGCAAGCAGCCAGGCAAAGTACACGCTCCTCGCAGTGGGGCTTGAAGAAGGCCTATCTGGACTATCTGCCGCAAGTGAGTTTCGGCTTTCAATATCTCCGGCTCGATCAGGGCACGCTCGATCGCGCCAATGCGTTTTACAACTTCGTGAATGATCCTGCCAACAGTCAGTTTCTGCCGGAGGAACTGCGCCGCAATGTGCGCCCCGGCGCCTGGCGCAATTCCTATGGCCCTTCGGTGAGTGTGGTGCAGCCGATCTTTACCGGCGGGGTTTTGTCGTCACAATTGAACCTGGCACGGGCGCTGGACAGTCGTGGGCAGGCCAGCCTGGAGGAAACCCGGCAACGGGTGATCTTCGACACGCACAATGCCTATTTTCAAGTGCTGAAAGCGCAGGAGCTGCTGGCACTGGCGGAGGAATCGCGCCGCTCCGCCCAGCGGCATCTCGAAACCTCGAAGAAGATGCTGGAAGTCGGCTTGCGGGCACGCACCGAAGTCTTGCGTTTCGAAGTCGCGCTCGCCAGCGCGGAGAATGCCGTGGTGGTGGCGCAGAACAATCTGGAACTGGCCAAATCCGCGCTGAATCAGGTGATGGGCGTGGCGTTGGAGCAGGAGGTGACGCTGCAGCCGGTGAATGATTTCAGTTGGCAGGCGCCGCGCACCCTGGCCGAACAAACCGAGATTGCGTTGCGCCGCCATCCCGGCGTGCAGATGATGAAGGCGAATGTTGCGGCACAACGGGCAGCGGTGGGTGTGGCGCGCTCGGGTTTCCTGCCGAAAGTGGGTCTGGCCTACAATTACTCCTGGGAGGCGAACGATACCTGGGCCTTCGACAGTTTCCGCACTTGGTCGCTCGCCATCTCGGCCTCGCTGCCGGTGTTCAACAGTTTTCAGAATTACGCCGGACTGCAACGCGAGCGCTCGGCGCTGCAGCAGGCGCAAAAGATGGAGGAGGATTTCATTCGCGGCCTGCAATTGCAGGTGAAGCAGGCCTCGCTGAACCTGGCCGCAGCGGAAAAGCGCATCACCATCGCGGAGAAGGCGGTGGAAGAGGCGAATGAGAATCTGCGCATCGTCAACAACTCCTATGAAGTCGGCCTGCTTTCCAGTCTGGATGTGGTCGATGCCGAAGTCGCCGCAACCCAGGCCAAGGCCAGCCGGATCGAGGCGCGCTATGATTTCTTCCTCGCCAAAGCGCAACTGGCGCGTGCGATGGGTGTTCTGGGACGGTAGCCCGCATCATACGGCTTCAGCTCGTGCGCGCGGTGCACCTGAACATGCCGCAGGTTCCACTGCCGGCGTGTTTGTCTGTCGCTTTAGGGTCATTTTACAGCACCAGCCTGCCATGCGTCATTCCTCATGAATGGCACTACATTTTTTAGCGCTGGACAAGTCTGTCTTGATAAAGTGAGGACGATATGTTATCCAAAAAGGTCATCGCACTGTTGATCGTAACGGTGTTCATCAGTTTCGTAGCCTGGAGCCGCTGGCACAGCGAGAGAAATGCGCCTGTTGCCGAGGCCCGGCCGGTTGCGGTCAGGACCATCACCCTCTCTCCCGCCGAAATGACGCAAACTTTGGCAGTCTCCGGCACGCTGGCCGGTGAGTACGAAGCGACGGTCGTTTCGGAGACGCATGGCACCATTGTGGCCGTGCGCGCGCAAGTCGGAGAATGGCTCAACAAGGGTGCGACCATCGTGCAGGTGGAAAATGATCTCAAGCTGGTCGCTGTGGAGCAGGCCCGCGCACAATTGCTGACCGCGCAGACGAATCATGAGAAGGCGGTCAAGGATCGGGCAAGATATGAAGAACTGTTTCAGCAACAAATCACCACACAGAGTGTGCTGGAGAATGCCCGCCTGGCTGAGCGCGCGGCACTGGCGCAACTCAAGAGCGCGGAAGCGGCTTTGAAACTGGCGCAGCGCCAGTACGATGATACTTTCATCAAGACGCCGCTTGCCGGCCGCCTGGCAGACCGCTACGTTGACGCAGCCGTGCTGGTGCGGCCGGGTGACCGTGTTGGCGTGGTGGTGGATGCGCGCAGGATGAAGCTGAAAACGAGTGTGGCGGAAAGCGAAGTGGCCCTG
Source organism: candidate division KSB1 bacterium (assembly GCA_034506255.1). Classification (NCBI taxonomy): domain Bacteria; kingdom Pseudomonadati; order Candidatus Zhuqueibacterales; family Candidatus Zhuqueibacteraceae; genus Candidatus Coneutiohabitans; species Candidatus Coneutiohabitans thermophilus. The sequence goes on from JAPDPX010000003.1 coordinate 65,568, forward strand.
CTGCGCCACGGCCAGCCCGCGGTGGTGACCGTCGATGCCCTGCCGGGCAGAACTTTCAATGGCAGAGTGGTTGCCGTGGCACAAAAAGCCAACAGTGAGCGGACCTATGCGGTCGAGATTTTGGTGGAGAATGATGCGGCCGAATCTTTGAAAAGCGGCATGTTCGGCCGCAGTGTCATCAGCGTGGCGCGGGCGGAGAACGCCCTGGTTGTGCCACGCGCCGCGCTCTTGTCCGATCTTTCCGGGCACCATGTTTTTGTCGAGGAAAACGGCATCGCCCGCCGTGTGCCGGTTGCACTCGGACTGCAGGAGCCGGAGCGGGTGCAAATTGTCAGCGGCCCGGCCGCGGGCGCACATCTGGTGGTCTCCGGACAACAGCGCTTGTCGGATGGTGACAAAGTCATCGTGCAGGAATAGTAACATGTCTGACGGCCCGGGCATTGCGGCGTGAATGACGATGCCATGCCCGGACAATACGTCTCTGCCTGGACGCTTCGCGGTGTTGGACCACCGCATGGACGGAATGCAGCAAAACTCCGCCGCGATGTTCGATGTGCCTGCTTGCCCGAAAAGGCCGGGCAAGTGGTTTGCCAATGTTGCGGTGCACCATCGCAATGTGTCCGGAGAGTAAACAGGCACAAATGGAATTCAGGAAAAAGCCATGACCCTCACCGAGGTTTCGATAAAACGGCCGGCTTTTATTACCATGGTTTTCACTGCGCTGGCCGCACTCGGGATCTTCGCCTATTCGCAAATGGGCGTGGATCTGTTGCCCAAGATGGACTGGCCGATGGTGTCGGTGGTCACCATCTATCCCGGCGCCGGTCCGAAAGAAGTGGAGAGCGAGGTCTCCAAGCCCATCGAAGAGGCGCTGTCGAGCCTGAACGGCTTGAAGCACATCCGCTCGTTTTCCAACGAAGGTGTGTCCGTGCTGCTGGCGGAGTTTTCGTTTACCACGGATGTCGAGGTTGCCACCAATGAAGTGCAGCGCAAGGTGGACGGCGTGCGCGCGGAGCTGCCGAAGGATATTTACACCCCCACAGTAACCAAGTCGGACATCAACGACTTTCCAATTGTGCGCATCGCATTGAGCAGCCGCCAGCTCGACAGCCGGGCATTGTATCAGTTTGCCGACGAGTATGTCGCCCCGCGGCTGGAGCAGTTGCCCGGCGTCTCCAGCGTCACCATCGTTGGCGGCCGGCAGCGTGAGATCCGCATCGAGGTGGACAATGACCGGCTGCGCGCCTACAACCTCTCCATCGTGCAGGTCAGTCAGGCACTGCAGCGCGAAAATCTGGATTTCCCCACCGGCAAGATCAATTCACGTGAAAATCAATACCTCGTGCGTGTCGCCGGCAAATTCACCTCGCCGCAGGCCATGAACAACATTGTGCTGGCCGCCCACGGCGACAGCCGCATCTATCTGCGCGATGTCGCGCAGGTGCTGGACACCTTCAATGAAGACGTGACCTACACCCGTTTGAACGGCGAGCCGGCGCTGGGCCTGTATCTGCAGCGGCAATCCGGCTCCAATTCGGTGCAGGTGGCCGGCCTGGTGCGCGCCGAGCTGGCGAAGATCGAGAACGAGCAACAGGGCAGGATTCACTTCGAGGTGGCGCAGGACATCACGCAATTCACCCTGCACTCTGTCAACGAAGTCAAGCGCGATCTCGGCCTGGCGGTGTTGATGGTGGCGCTGGTGCTGTTCGTCTTCCTGCACAGTTTCCGCAATTCGTTCATTGTGCTGCTGTCGATTCCAACCAGCCTGATCACCACCTTCATCATGATGCAGGCCTTCGCTTTCACCATCAATTTAGTTTCGCTGATGGCGCTGGCACTGGTGATCGGCATCCTGGTGGATGATTCCATCGTCGTGCTGGAAAACATCCACCGTCATCTCGAACACGGCGAGGCGCCGCAGGTGGCGGCGCTCAGGGGGCGCAACGAAATCGGTTTCGCCGCTGTTGCCATCACCCTGGTGGACGTGGTGGTGTTCCTGCCCATCGCCTTGATTGGCGGCATTGTCGGCAAGATTTTCAAGGAGTTCGGTCTCACCATCGTGGTGAGCACGCTGTTGTCGCTCTTCGTTTCCTTCACGCTCACGCCCATGCTGGCAGCGAAGTGGTCGCGTGCCGGCCGCACCTCCTTCCGCTGGCCGTGGCTGCACAAGATCATTGATACTTTCGAAACTTGGCAGCAGAATCTCAACGAGCGTTATCGTCACCTGCTGGCCTGGAGCCTGGATCATCGCAAGACCGTGGTGGCGACCAGCTTTGCGCTGCTGCTGGCCAGTCTGGCGCTCGTGCCGCTGGGCGCGATTGGCACGGAATTCATCAGTGAAGCCGATCGCGGCGAATTCGCCATCAATCTTGAAATGCCGATCGGCACCGCGCTTGACCTCACCGACCAGGCCACGCGCCGCGTCGAGTCATTGCTGGCCGGCATGCCGGAAGTCACGCGCTATCTGGCGACCGTGGGCAAGTCGCAAAGTGAATGGAGCAGCACGCAGCGGCCCAACGTGGCGCAAATCGCCGTTACCCTCAAGCCGAAGCGCGAGCGCGAACGCAGCACGGCGGAAGTGATGAATGCGATCGCCGCTGCCTCGGCAAAAATCCCGGGTCTGGTGGTGCGGATGAGCCCAATCAGCATGTTTGGCGCCGCCCAGGAGGCACCGCTGCAGATCGAGGTGAAGGGGCCGGACCTGGAGACGCTCGCGCGCGTGGCGGAGCAAGTCGCGAACATTACGGCGAATGTGGCGGGCACGCGCGACGTGAAAAGCTCGTGGGAGGAAGGCCAGCCCGAGATCCAGATCGCGGTGGATCGCGAGCGTGCCGCGCACTTCGGCCTCACTCTCGGCGAAATTGGCGTGGCGCTGCGCACCGCCCTGGAGGGTGACATTGCCACCAAGTTCAAGGACGGCAACAGCGAATTCGACACGCGCGTGGTGCTCGCCAAAGCCAACCGCAGCAATCCCGCGGATGTGGAGAAGGTGACGCTGGTGAACTATCGCGGCGAGCGCATCCTTCTGGGACAGGTGGCCAAGGTCCACCAGGGCAAGGGTCCGACCATCATCAGCCGCAAGGATCGCGAGCGTTTGATCACGGTTTCTTCCAACCTGGACGGCACGGTTCCGCTCGGCCGGATCACCCAGGAGATCCAGCGCCGGGGCGCCGCGATCGTGCTGCCGTCGGGTGTCACGATCGCCTACGCCGGCGATGTGCAGAACATGCAGGACATGTTCCGGGACATGATGATCGCCATCGGCTTTGCCGCCCTGTTCGTTTACATGATCATGGTGGCGCTGTTCGAGAGCTATGCCCATCCCTTCACCATCATGTTCTCCATTCCAGTGGCATTGGTTGGCGGTCTGGGCGCGCTGGCACTCACCGGCCAGACGCTCAACATGTTTTCGATGATCGGCATCCTGCTTTCCATGGGCCTGGTGACCAAGAACGCGATTCTGCTGGTCGATCGCACCAACGAGCAACGCAGTCGCGGTTTGTCTGTACGGGAGGCCCTGCTGGAAGCCGGGCCGACGCGATTGCGGCCGATTCTCATGACCACACTCACCATGGTGCTCGGCATGACGCCGCTCGCCCTGGCTCTGGGCGCCGGTTCGGAGATCCGGCAGAGCATGGCGATCGTGGTCATCGGCGCATTGATCAGCTCCACGTTGTTGACGCTGGTCCTGGTGCCGGTGATTTACACCTATGTGGAGGGTTTTCGCCGCCGGTTGGCGCGCCGTCAGGCGGAGGAGGGCAATGGCCGCCTTGAGCATACGCACACCCTGGCGGCAGAAACCGCATGAAGCGTGCGCTTGCGCGCTCACGAAATTCAATTGCACCGGCAGCATGGCATGGAAGACAAATCGTCCCGCCCACCGGCATGCAACCTTGATTGCGACAGAGGCACGATAATTCCTGCCGGTGTTCACTCTTGCGGGCGGAACGTTTTTGCATCTTCCACGCGGCGCCCCGGCAGAATACCGGGCTTGCTGCCAGTGCCGCCGGAGGCACATGCCATCGGGCAATATTGTGTGCGCGGAACAAGTGTGAAAAACGGGAGGTGGGCTGATGACGCCACTGCAAGATCAGGTGGCCATCGTCACCGGCGCCAGCAGCGGCATTGGGTTCGCAACTGCCCTGGCGCTGGCACAGGCTGGTGCGAAAGTAACCCTGGCGGCACGGCGCAAAGATCGTTTGGGCAACTTGAAGAAGAAGATCACCGACCAGGGCGGTGAGGCGCTGCTGGTACAAACCGATGTCACTGATCAGGCGGCGGTGCAGGCGGCGGTGCAGCAGACCATGAAGAAATGGGGGCGGATCGATGTGCTGGTCAACAATGCCGGCGTGATGCTGCTCTCCTACATGCGCAATCTCCAGATCGGGGAATGGATGCGCATGATCGACACCAACGTCAAGGGCGTGTTGTATGGCATTGCCGCGGTGCTGCCCATCATGCGGGAACAGCGGCGCGGGCACATCCTCAACATCTCCTCGGACGCTGCCGGCAAGGTGTTTCCCGGGTCGGCGGTCTACAGCGGCACCAAGGCGGCGATCAATTGGATTGCGGAGGGCTTGCGTTCGGAGCTGGCGCGGGAGAAGATGCCGGTGCGGGTGACCACCATCATGCCGGGGGCGGTGGCCACCGAGCTGGCCACACACATCACCGATCGCGGCATCCTGGAAGTGTTTCGCAACAATCCCCGCATCGCGTTCATGAAGCCGGAGGATGTTGCGGCTGCCGTGTTGTATGCCCTGCAGCAACCCGCGCACGTCGATGTCAATCAAATCCTCGTGCGGCCGACAGAGCAGGCAAGCTGAGGAGACAATCGGGGGTGCGTTCCCGGGCGACGGTGTTGGCATGGTCGGCCCCGGGGCTGCGGGGTGCGTTCTACGGGCGCGGAGCCGAAAACAAGAAACCCCGGCCGATTTCGCGGGGCGAAACCAGTCGGGGTGAAGTTTTCTGCGTCAAAGTGGGGGCAGTTATTTGCCCAGGCGAATGACATTGGAAGCCGACAAGCCTTTCGGGCCCTGTTGGACTTCGAATTGCACCTTCTCGCCCTCTGTCAAGGTTTTGAAACCTTCACCGTTGATGGCCTTGAAGTGGACGAAGACATCCTGGCCGTTTTCGCGCTGGATGAAACCATATCCTTTGGCTTCGTTGAACCACTTGACTGTTCCCGTTTCCATACTCTGGACGGTCCTTTCAAAATATTAAAGCTTGCCCTCGTGGGCCGGAAGCCCGCGAGGAGGGATTGAGGCGTACAACCAGCTTTTGCCGCACCTGTTACCCAAACTTCGGATGTCAACGGGGACAACGAAATTTGTGGGAGGGCAGAGAACCGGATGGATCGCTGGTTGACTGCAACATCCTTGGTAGCCGTGATCCTCGGTGTGGAATTTCAGGAAGGCTTCAACAGCAGACCGCAATCCAGATATAGCTGACCCGCGCTGCGGGGGTCGCCCGACAAAGGGCGCAAAAACTGTGTACAAAGTGCCAAAAAGATAAGTGCAAATTTTTTGAAATGCAAGTGCTGATTTCTTCCCGGTAAATTTTGTAATCGCAGCCAGGCTCCTGTTGCGTTTGAGTTATCCGGTTACGGAAAGTTCATGTTCGTCTACGACCGTGTCATTCGTCTGCGGGGCTCGCGCCTGACGTTTGATGCCCGCACCCGCAATGAGCTGGTCTGCATCTCGCATGCCCATGCCGATCACGCCCGCACACATCACCTCACCTATGCCACGCCTGCCACGGCCGCACTCATGCACGCCCGTCTGGGCAAATCGGCCATCACGCCGGTACCCTTCGGCAAAACGATGGAGATCGAGGGCTATCGCATTTCCTTTCATCCCGCCGGCCATATTCTCGGCTCGGCGCAAATTCTGGCAGAGCGTGAGGGCGAGCGCCTGCTTTACAGCGGCGATTTCAACACCGAGGCCAGTGCAGCGGCTGAGCGTTTGGAAATCGTGCCCGCGAGCACGCTGATCATGGAATGCACCTATGGCCATCCACGCTACCAATTCCCGCCGCGCGCGGAATTGGTGGCAAGACTGTGTGACTGGACCGCCGGCAACTTGAAAGCAGGCCGCGTGCCGGTCGTGATTGGCTACCCTTTGGGAAAATCGCAGGAAGCGATGAAAATTCTCACGGACAACGGTTTTGCGCTCTGCGTGCACGGCACCATCCTCAAGCTCGCGCGCGTCTACGAGCAGTTCGGCTACCGCTTCACACGGGTCGAGCCCTTGCGCCGCACCTCTGACCTGGCCGGCAAGGTGTTGATTCTGCCGCGACGGGCGGAGTTGACCAGGCTGATTACCCGCATTCCGAACAAGCGCACGCTGTTCCTCTCAGGCTGGGCGGTGCATGAAAGTTTCAAATATCGCTGCGGGGTGGATGAAGCCCTGCCGCTCTCCGATCACGCGGATTTCAAGGGACTGCTGGAGTTTGTCCGGCGGGTCAATCCCGCCAAAATTTTCGTGACCCACGGCCCCGCGGATTTTGCCGTACATTTGCGGCAACTGGGCTACGATGCCCGGCCGCTGCGCGCCAACCCCCAGGGCGAGTTGTTTTGATCCTGCGGCATCCGGCACGGCGCATTCCCCGCGCACCCTCATTCTGAGCCGGTGTTGCGCATTAACACCAGAATGGCGCCCTGCGGCACCACCAGATAATTTTTATCATCGATCTTGATTTCGACCGCGGCTTTGCGCAGGAAAATGGCATAATCACCCTCGCGCGCCTGCATCGGCAGATGGCGCGATTCCCGGCGGGCCGGCTTCCAGGGCTCGCTGTCGACCTCGCCAAAATCCGGCAGCGGTGTGCCCGGCCCGGTGGCCACGATCCTGCCGCCCTGAACCGATTCCCGTTCCACCGCCCATTTGGGCAAATACAACCCGACCTCGGTGCGCTCCTCCCCCTCATCCGGTTCGATGAGAACACGATCCCCCACCACCAGCAGACGCGTGCGTTTTCCCGTTTTTGCTCGTCTCATGGCCAGTCAGTGATCATGTGTCAAACCGCACCCTGCCAGTCCCGCGCGGCCGGCGTTGGTTCAGCCGATTTGTTTGATAATGGCATGCAACAATTTCTGAAATGTCGTGCTGATGCGGTTGGCCACCTCGGTGACCTCGGCATGATCGAGCTTCTGGCTCGTCAAGCCGGTGCACAGATTGGTGATGCAGGAAATCCCCAGCACTTCGAGCCGGCGCGCAACCGCCACCAGCACCTCCGGTACGGTCGACATGGTGGCGGCATCGGCGCCCAGGCGTTGCGCCATCCTCACTTCCGCTGCTGTCTCATAGCTCGGCCCCTTCGACGCAAACAGCACGCCGCGGCGCAGGGGAATGCCGAGCTGGCGTGCCGCCTCCAGTGCCACGCCTTGCAGGCCGGGATCGTAGGGTGCGTGCATGTCCGGCCAGCGTTCGCCCCATTCCCTGCGATGCTGCCCGCGCAGCGGATTGGTGAACATGAAATTGATGTGATCATCGATCAGCATCAGATCGCCGGGTCGGAACAGCGGGTTGAGGCCACCGGCGGCATTGGTGACGATCAGGCGTTTCACGCCCAGCTCTGCCATCAAATGCACCGGGAAACCCACCACGGAGGCGGGATAACCCTCATATGTGTGCACCCGGCCCTGCAGGGCCAGCAGCCTCTTGCCGCCCACCCTGCCGATAATCCAGCAGCCGGCATGACCGGCGACGGTCGAGCGCGGATATTCCGGAATTTGGGCGGTGGGCAGAATCTCGGTGTCTTGCATGCTGTCGGCAAAGCTTCCCAGGCCGGAACCCAAAATGATGGCCAGTCGGGGAAGGCTGGCAAAACGCTGTTGCACGAAAGCTTTGGCGGTGGCCAGGCGCTCCGCGTCGAGCAGAGGCGGCGCCATTTCGGTTTGCATGGGAGTCATGGCAGGCACATTATTTCCCGACCCCGCGAGACGACGGCGGGGCGGAATTGGGTTGTCCCAGTCGGTTTGCGAAAGCGGTGAATACCTGCGGTTCGCGCGGGTCAGCTCTCGGGCGGCACGAAGCATTTGCGGCAGCGGGCCTCGTAGATTTGCGTGGCACCCACCACCACGCGCTCGCGTGCCGCGGTGAGGCGCTGCGTGTAGCTGGCCGGTTCGCCGCATTGCATGCAGATGGCCTGCGTTTTGGTGACCTGCTCGGCGATGGCCATGAGTTGCGGCATGGGCTCGAAAGGCACACCGCGGTAATCCATGTCCAGCCCGGCGACGATGACGCGCACACCGCGCTGCGCCAGCAGGTTGCAGACCTGCACCAGGCTGGCGTCGAAAAACTGGCCCTCGTCGATGCCGATGACCTGGGCATCGCCGGCATTGGCGAGAATTTCCTGCGCGTTTTTCACCGGCAGCGAGCGCAGTTTTTGTTCATTGTGCGACACGATGTGATCACTGGCGTAGCGATCGTCGATCACGGGTTTGAAAATCATCACACGCTGCTTGGCGATTTGTGCCCGGCGCAGCCGGCGGATCAGTTCCTCGGTTTTGCCGCTGAACATTCCGCCGCATATCACTTCGATCGAACCCATTTCAGAGTGTGCAGGCATGAGATCGTAAATTCCGCTTTGCGATGAAGGCAGGAATACTCTCGTGGCCGCCCGTCTGCGCACGGGGTCGCTGGCGGTCCGCCCTCCGGCCGTGAAACGGCGGCGCCGCTTATGATTGCCTCTCCTTCAACAGCGCGGCGATCTTGGTGCGCAGCAGATCGATGGCCACCAGGTTGTAACCACCCTCCGGTATGATGAGATCGGCGTAGCGTTTGCTCGGCTCGACAAACTGCAAATGCATGGGCCGCACGCTTTTTTCATACTGCTCAATCACCGACTGCACCGTGCGGCCGCGTTCGGTGGTGTCGCGCTTCAGCCGGCGGATGAAGCGCAGGTCGGCATCGGTATCCACGTAGACTTTGATGTCCATCAGCTCGCGCAGCTCGGGGTTGTCGAGTATGAGAATGCCCTCGAGCACGATGACGTCATGCGGGCCGGTGCGCCGGGTTTCCGGCCGGCGCGTGTGCGTGGTGAAATCATAGATCGGGATGTCGACGGAATGGCCGCTCAACAGCTCCTTGATGTGGCGGACCAGCAGCTCGGTGTCGATCGACGAGGGATGGTCGAAATTGTAGGTGGCGCGCTCCTCGAGGGACAGATGGTTGAGATTGCGGTAGTAGGAATCCTGCTCGATGATGACGACGCGATCACTGCCGAGCTGGCCAACGATTTTCTGCGTGACCATGGTCTTGCCGGAGCCGGAGCCGCCGGCAATGCCGATCAAGATGCCTCGTTTTGTCCAATTCTTATGCATGGTTGAACATGTGCTCGTCAAAAGCCTCGGGCAGCAGGTCTTTCAGTTTGAACCGGCGCGTTGCGCCGGCACGGTTGACCAAAATGACCTCGAGATCGCGGCCGTAATCCCACAGCACTTGCCGGCACGCCCCGCAGGGTGTGGTGAAATCCTCGGTGTCAGCCGCCACCGCCACACAGCAGAAGTCCCGTTCGCCTTCCGAAAGGGCCTTGAAGAGCGCCACCCGTTCCGCGCAGCAGGTCAGGCCGTACGAGCTCGACTCGATGTTGCAGCCGTCATAGATGCGCCCGCTGCGCGTGGCAATGGCGGCGCCCACGTGGAACTTAGAATAGGGCGCCAGTGCCCTGGCTTTGGCGCGCACGGCCGCCGCGAGCAATTCCTGGACGTCTGCGTTCATGCCCTGTCCTCGTTCCGGTCCCGCGTTTGTTCGGCGAAAAAAAATCCGAGCCCAAGCGGACCCGGATTCAAAATTTTCAAACAAAATTGGCACGGCGCATTGGCGGTCTCCGGCCTTCAGAATGGCAGATCTTCCGCGGGCTCCGCGGCCGCGGGCGGCACATAGTCATCACCGGGGGGTGGAATTTCGGGGCCGCCGCCCGCCTCGGCCCCATCGCCTTTACGGCCGAGAAACTGCACATTGAGCGCGACCACCTCGGTGATGTAACGTTTCTGGCCCTTGTCATCATCCCAGGAGCGGGTCCGCAGCCGGCCCTCGACATAGACCAGTTGCCCCTTCTTGAGATACTCGCCCATGACCTCCGCGGTCCGGCCAAACGTCACGATGCGATGCCATTCCGTGCGGTCCTGCTGCTTCCCGTCCTTGTCTTTGTAGCTGTCGTTGGTGGCAACACTGAAGGTCGCCACGGCCAGGCCGCCCGGGGTATATTTGATTTCAGGATCGCGGCCGGCATGGCCGATCAACATCACCTTGTTGAGTCCACGAGATGCCATGCGCTCCCCCTTTCGGGTTTGATGGTCTCAGGTGCCGCCCAGGGCCTGTGCGAGGGGCTGACACCTGCTGGGCAGACGGCGCGATTGGGGCTGGTCGTGACCGTGAGACGGCGTCGTCGTCAAGGAGCGTTGGAGTGAATCGCGCGCGTATGTGAATTGTGACCAAGAGTAGAAAATTTTTTTCCTCTTGTCAAGCAGTTTGTCAGACGGTGCGTTTGCCCTGCAGGAATTCCTCCGCCTCCTGCACGTCCTCCGCCGCGCCGATGATCAGCGGCGTGCGCTGGTGCAATTCCGTCGGCGTGATGGTCAGGATGCTCTGCTGCCCGTTGCTCGCCGCACCGCCCGCCTGGGTGGCCAGCAGCGCCAGCGGATTGGCTTCATAAAGCAGCCGCAGCTTGCCGTTGGGATTCTTGGAGTCCGCCGGATAGAGAAAAATCCCGCCATAGAGCAGATTGCGGTGAAAATCCGACACCAGCGAGCCGATGTAACGCGAGGAATAGGGCCGGCCGGTGGCCTTGTCGCTCTGCTTGAGGTATTGTATGTAGTTGCGCATGCCCTCGCTCCAGCGGCCGCTGTTGCCCTCATTGGTGCTGTAAATCTGGCCGCGCCGCGGCGTCTTGATGTTTTCGTGCGAGAGCAGAAATTCCCCCACCGTGGGATCCAGCGTGAAGCCGTGCACCCCCTGGCCCGCGGTGTAGACCAGCAGGGTGGAAGAGCCATAGAGAATGTAGCCGGCGCCCACCTGCTTGATTCCGGGTTGCAGGGCATCCGCCAGCGTGCCACGCTCGCCCGGGCTGATCTTGCGCAGAATCGAGAAGATGGTGCCGATGCTGACGTTCGCATCGATGTTGGAGGAACCATCGAGCGGATCGTAAAGCAGCACGTAATGACCGCATTTGAATTCCGCGGGGATGGGAATCAGCTCATCGCGCTCCTCGCTCGCCATGCAGCACAGGCGGCCGGTGTGATCGAGCGCGCGAAAGATGACGTCATCGGCAAACTCGTCGAGCTTGCGCACCAGTTCGCCCTGCACGTTGGTGGCGCCGGTGTAGCCCAGAATGTCGATCAAGCCGGCGCGCCGCACCTCGCGCGAGATGATCTTGGCGGCAAACGCCAAATCGTACAGCAGGGCGGAAAACTCCCCCGTGGCCTGGGGAAAGGATTTCTGCTGCTCGATGATGTGCCGCTCGATTGTCATGAGTTTTTTGACCATGGCTTGCTCCTCGGAGATGGGGTGGTGGTGGCCCGCTGCTGCCTGCAGGTGGGAAGGCAGCACGTTCGGCGGATTTTTCGCAAGAAGCTTCGCGCACTTGAATGCGGCGCAATTTAGCCGCGCACCGCTGAAAAGTCAAGCAGGATATTGTGCGTCGCGTAACGAAAGGGCGAAGTCCGACCTGGGCAGCGGATTTGGCGAAATTCGAAAACTCGCCGCGCCCAAGTCGGACTGCACTCATGTTCATGTTTGTTTTTCTTTTTCAAACAAAATTGATTTATATTCTGCCTCGTTCCGAAGCCGCTTCGCACGGCACGCTGGCAGCCAACTTCAAACCGCAACCGATTGCCGCCATGTCCAAGTCCGTCATGAAACTGCAAGACTATCTCGCCGAGGAGGCCGTGTTTTACATGCGGCATCACATCCAGCAGGCCGGCGGCAATGAGGTCTTCTTTGTCGGCAAAGCCAACTCCAACGGCCTGGTGGAAAGCGTGCAGGTGGTGGCGCGCGGCAACCAAACAATGGTGCCGGCCATCGTTCACCTGGTGCATGCCGGCGACGTCGTCATTCACAATCACCCCTCCGGTGTGCTGCACCCCTCCCACCCGGATGCCAGCCTGGCCTCGGAACTGGGCAATGAGGCGGTGGGATTTTACATTGTCAACAACCAGGTCACCGAGATTTACGTTGTCGTTGAGCCGCAGAAGCAAAAGCAATTCGTGCGCCTGGAAGTGGCGCGCTTGCAGGCGTTCCTCGGCCCCGCCGGCCCGCTGGCACAGCGGCTGGACAATTTTGAATCCCGCCCGCCGCAGCAGCAAATGCTCGCACAGGTGGCGGAGGCTTTCAACGACAACAAGGTCGCGGTGATCGAAGCCGGAACCGGCATCGGCAAGAGCCTGGCTTACCTCGTGCCCGCCATCGCATGGAGTGTGCGCAATCGCGAGCGCACGGTGATCGCCACCGGTACCATCAATCTGCAGGAGCAGCTCGTCAACAAGGACATTCCGCTGTTGCAGGCGGTGATGCCGGTGAAATTTCGCGCCGAACTGGTGAAAGGCCGCACCAACTATGCCTGCCGGCGCAAGTTGCTGGAGGTGCAGTCCCAGCCCGATCTCTTCGCCGAGGCGAATCAAAAAGCGGAGCTGCAAAGCATCCTGGACTGGGCGCGCAAAACCGCGGACGGCAGCAAGTCTGACCTCGGCTTTCTGCCCGGCGAAGCGGTGTGGGAGAAGATCCAGTCGGAGAGCGACACCACGCTGCGCGCCAAATGTCCCTACTACAATGAATGCTTCTTCTACAATGCCCGCCGCCGCGCCGCCGCCGCCGATGTGCTGATCGCCAACCATCATTTGCTGTTCGCCGATCTCGCCGTGCGCGACGAGCATGGCGGTTCGGAAGTGGCGGTGCTGCCCAGGTATCAGCGGGTGATTCTCGATGAGGCGCATGATCTCGAAGAAGTGGCCTCCTCCTATTTCGGCGCCGCTGCCAGTTACCATGCCCTGTTGCGCACCATTCACAAACTCTACCGCAACAAGGACGGCAGACAGACCGGCGTTTTGCCCTTCACTCTTGCCAAGCTGCAAAAGCGCGCCGGTCTCGTGACACGCTCTTTGCTCGAGCGCTTTCGCGAGCAAATCGAGCAGGTGTGCGCGCCGGCGCTGGCAAATCTCGAGCACCAACTCGGCGCCTTGATGCAGCGTCTCTTTGCCTGGGGCGCCGGCCGCCGGCAAAACGAGTATGACGAAATCAAGATCCGCCTCACCCCGGCGGTGGCGCGCGACCGGGAGTTTCACGAAATCATTCACAGCCGGGCGCCGCTCTTCCTCAAGGAACTGCGCGACTGCGTCGAAGCCGTGCTCAAAGTCGTGAAGCTGTGCGATCTCGCGGAAAATTATCTCGGCAGCGAAGCCGCCTCGCTGGCGGTCGACATTCAGGCGCAGGCGCACAGGCTGAACGACATGGCTGGGCAGATTGAACAGGTGCTGCTGTCGCAGGACGAGGGCCTGATTCGCTGGCTGGAAATGAAAGCCTCGCGCCACGGCAATCTCGTCCGCCTGCGCAGCGCCCCGCTCGACATCGCGCCCATCCTGCACAAAGCCGTTTTCGAAAAATTTCCCACCGTGATTCTCACCTCTGCCACGCTGGCCGTCGGTGATTCCTTCCGCTTTTTGGAGCAACGCCTGGGGTTGAACCGCCTGAGGGATTCCCGGCGCAGCACTGTGCAGCTCAGCTCGCCGTTCGACTATGCCCGCCAGGTGCTGCTCGCCATTCCCACCGACATGCCCGAGCCGAATCAGACGGGTTACAGCCGCGCCCTGCAACAAGGCCTGGTCACCGTGCTGGAGATTTCCCGGGGCCGTGCCTTCATTCTCTTCACCTCATACGGGCTGCTCAATCAAATGTATGACGCGCTCGCCGGCGACCTGGCGGCCAGGGGCATGCTCGCGTTGAAACAGGGCACCGAAGGCCGCCACCAGTTGCTCGAGCGCTTCCGCAAACAAGTCGGCTCGGTGCTGTTCGCCACCGACAGCTTCTGGCAGGGCGTGGACGTGCACGGCGAGGCGCTGGAGTGTGTCATCATTCCGCGGCTGCCGTTCCGGGTTCCCACCGAGCCGATCATCGAGGCGCGCGTCGAAGCCATCGACAAGAGTGGCGGCAATTCCTTCATGGAATACTCCGTGCCGCAGGCGGTGATCAAACTCAAACAGGGCTTCGGCCGGTTGATCCGGCGCAAAACCGATTTCGGCGCCATTGTGATATTCGACAATCGCATCGTGACCAAGCGCTACGGCCGGGTGTTTCTGCAATCCCTGCCGGAATGCCGCACCGTGGCAGCGCCCGCAGCGCAGGTGTTCGAGGAGATGAGGAAGTTCTACCGCGCGCAAAGAGGGTGATACCAATCACTGTCCGGTTGGGCCGTGAGCCCAAAGCCTTTCCTGTCCCCCTGCCAGGGCTCTTCCCCAGCACGGGCACGGCAGCCAGGCGGCAGATCATTCCGGCGGCATGACCGCAAAGCAGTAAGTGCGATTGGGTTCACGATCCAAAACTCTGCTTGCGTCTCGCGGCTGGCTTTGACATATTAACACCCGCCGTGACCGGCATCAGCAGAATCTCAGGAATGACCCCGCCGGCCAGTCTGTCCGGTGAAGCATTTTCCAGGAGGAGCGTCAACTCACTCTCATCCTTCACTCCCTGAAACGGAGGCATGGAAAATGAAATTCAACGCCCCCACGCAAGTCGTCTGGCTGCTCGCTGTGATTCTCGGTGTGCTCGGCATCCTGGGAAATTTCACCACCATCGCATTCGTCACAAAGAATGCCTTCTGGCTGGTGACCGCTGGCTTTGCCCTGCTGGCGGTCGGCACGATGTACAAGCGGGTCTAGGTCGCTGGGGCTCGCTGCGGTTGAGGCTTGCGGGGAGCAATCCCTTCCCCGTAATCTCATGCGCCTTCGGATTTCCCTGCAGGCCTCATCCTGTCTCTGCGTTTCTCACCTGTTTCTTACCGCTGTGACGCTCATTTCTTCATACTCCCCTCGCCAGCATCAGGAGTTCAGCATGCGATTCAAGATGATTTTAGTCGCTGTTGGTGTTGGCGGTTTGGCGGCGTTGGGCGCGTTGCTGCCCTCCCCAAATGCCGAGCCGCTCACCCCGGCCCTCATCGCCGCCGCTGAAAAACTCTTCGGCCTGCAATTCAACGAAGCCAAGCGCGATTCCATGCGCGGCGATCTCGAGGAGCATCGCGCAAACTATGAAAAGATCCGGCGGGTACCGTTGCCCAACAGCGTGCCGCCGGCGCTCGCTTTCAATCCTGTGCCGGTGGGAATGACGTTCGAGACGCAACACCGGCCGCCGGTGTGGAGCGCGCCCGCCAAAATCGCCGTGCCTGTCAATCTCGAAGACCTGGCATATGCCCCGGTCGGTGAGCTGGCCGAACTGTTGCGCACGCGCAAAGTCACCTCGATGCAGCTTACGCAGATGTATCTCAGCCGTTTGAAAAAATACGGACCCAAACTCGAATGCATGATCACCCTCACCGAAGAGCTGGCGCTCGAGCAGGCGCAACGCGCGGATGCGGAAATCGCCGCGGGCAAATATCGCGGCCCGCTGCACGGCATTCCCTACGGCGTCAAGGATTTGCTCGCCACCAGGGGTTACAAAACCACCTGGGGTGCGGTACCCTTCAAAGACCAGGTGATCGACGAAGATGCGACCGTCATCAAAAAGCTCGAAGCAGCGGGTGCGGTGCTGGTGGCGAAGCTGACTCTCGGTGAGCTGGCTTGGGGCGACGTGTGGTTCGGCGGCAAAACACGCAATCCCTGGAATCTCGAGCAGGGCTCGAGCGGCTCTTCGGCCGGCTCGGCGGCCGCCACGGCCGCGGGACTGGTGGCCTTCGCCCTCGGTTCCGAAACCTGGGGCTCGATCGTTTCGCCCTCGACACGCTGCGGGGTGACGGGTTTGCGCCCGACTTATGGCCGCGTGAGTCGCGCCGGTGCCATGGCATTGAGCTGGTCGATGGACAAACTCGGGCCGATCTGCCGCACTGTGGAAGACTGCGCGCTGGTGTTCAATGCCATTTATGGCCCCGATGGCCGCGACGCCACCGTCGTTGATCTGCCGTTCAACTACAACCCCAAAATCGATTTGGGCAAACTGCGCATCGGCTATCTCAAAAGCGCCTTTGAGAAAGACTCGACCAATCGCGCCACCAACGAGGCCACGCTGGCGAAGCTGCGCGAACTGGGCGCGAAGCTGATTCCCCTGGAATTGCCGGATTTTCCCGTCGACGCGCTCACGATTATTTTGAGCGCGGAGGCCGCGGCGGCCTTTGACGAGTTGACGCGTTCGGGCAGGGATGATCTGCTGGTGCGCCAGATTCGCAACGCCTGGCCCAATGTCTTGCGCAGCGCGCGCTTCATTCCCGCGGTGGAATACATTCAGGCGAACCGCGTGCGCCATCTCGTCATTCAAGCCATGGCGGAGATGATGAAGAGTATCGATGTTTACGTCGCGCCCTCGTTCGACGGGAATCTTTTGCTCACCAATCTCACCGGCCATCCCAGCGTGACGTTGCCCAACGGTTTCAACGACAAAGGCAGTCCCACCAGCATCACGTTCATGGGCAATTTGTACGGCGAAGCGCTCACGTTGGCTGTTGCCAAGGCTTATCAAGACGCAACGGATTTTCATAAGAAGCATCCGCCGCTGTTTCCGTAACGCAGACAACTTGTCTGCAAACCAATGCAGGCAGGATGCCTGCACTATACAATGCGGCAGCAAGAAGTTTTTCTGCCACGAAAATGCAATCCCGCGAAAAATTTTTTCGATTTTGCCTCACGGCCACCGCCTGGTGCACGGTTACGTTAATTTTTGCAGCCCCGATCGCTTGTGCGTCGCTGCTGAAGTAGCAAAATTCATTTTTGAACAGCCGCCCACGAGGAACGGGGACAACAGATGCAAGGCCAGAGTCTCGGCAAAGAATAACCGTTCCGGCAGGGTTTGACCGTGGCGTTATCCCGCGATCCTGCAGAATGACCCTCCCCTGAAAGAGTGGGGATCGTTGCTGCGTGAATGGCTTTGCCTTCCCGCGCGGGATGAGCTATATTCGCACAAAACACCAGGAAACAGTCCGGCAAACTTCCGGTGCTCGCAATGAAACCCTTTGCGTTGTCGCTAATCTTGCCCGGTTTTGTTGCAACGACGCTCTTCGGCGAGTCATCACAGAGTCGGGATTCCTTCATATTGCCTGCCGGTGTTGCGCGAGACGCCACTCAACAGCCTGCCGCTGCAAAAGCAGCGGCACCGGATACCGTTTCCACTTCGAACGGCCTGCTCGATTGGATCGAAAAACACCCGGTACTGGTCACCTTCATCCTGCTGCCGATTCTTGCGCTCATGTAGCGGCTGCTCAGCGGGCAAGGCCAAATTCCCCGCGTGAAACAATGGCTGGCGCGGCGCCTGGCACGCCGCCGCCACTTGCACCGCCTGCGCGAAGAGCATGAGCGCATCAATCTGCTGGGTTTTCAGGCCAACGCCAATATCCCGGTGCGCACGCTCGATGTCTTCGTCGCACTGCAGCTTGCGGAATATCATCACCGGCTTGGGGAAGAGTGGCAGGCCCCAATGGGGGCACACACGCAGACCGGCGCCAACAAACAAAAGCGCCGTTCCCACAGGACGCCTCAGCCACCCGAAGCTGCTGCGCAAAGCAAGCGGTTTTCCCCCGGTGAATTGTTGCAATACGCTTTTTTCAGCGAAAACCCCGGGCGTCTGCTGCTGATTCTCGGCGACCCCGGCTCCGGCAAGACCACGCTGATGAAGTATTACGCCATGTCCTGCCTCGACCGTGCCGGCCGGCGGACGCTGGGCCTGCCCCGGCGCCTCCTGCCGGTCTTTGTGCCCCTGCGCCTGCTCAAGGACATCGACGAGAAGCAGCCCTTCTGCAGCGTTTTGAGCGAGAAGGTCTGCAGCCCGAACAAGCCCGTTCCGCCGGAATCCTTCGAGCGCTGGCTCGACCGGCCAGGCTGTCTGGTATTGCTCGACGGCCTGGACGAGATCAGCGAAGTCAAGCAGCGTATCCGCGTCTGCCGTTGGATTGAGCAGGCCTGCACTGATTATCGCGCCTCCTTTTTCATCATCACCTCGCGTTACACCGGCTATCGCGTCAGTGATGGGGTGGAGTTGCGCCGCGATCACGTGCGCGCCGATGTGCTCGCGCTCAATGGCGAACAGCAGCAGGTGTTTTTGCAAAAGTGGTTTCGAGCCGTTTACAGCAGCGCCGCAGGCAATGGCGCCGACAGGGCCGGGCAGGCGCAGAAAGTGGCGGCGGCAGTGCGCGACTATCTCGGCCGCAAAGAAAACGCAAGCTTGCGCCAGCTCGCCGGCACGCCGGTGCTCCTGCAAATCATGGCGGTCTTGTGGCAGGAATATGGTTCGCTCGAAGAGGGCCGCGCCAATCTCTATGAAAAATGCACCGACTATCTGCTCGACCGGCGCGACCGCCTACGCGATTTGCCGCCGCCCCTGCCCGCCGATCGGGCCAAGATCGTGCTGCGCCCGCTCGCGTTGTTCATGCAGGAAATGTTGCGCAGCCCGGCAATCCCGGCGGCCGAGATGGCGGAACGCATGACACGACCGCTGCAAGAGGTGAAGCCCGGCTTGACGCCGGAGGACTTCGTCACACATCTGTGCGATCGCGCCGGCTTGCTCAAGGCTTATGGTGACGGGCCATATGTCTTCAGCCATGGTTCCTTTCGGGAATTTCTCGCCGCGACGGAGCTGGCCGAGCAGATCACCCGCAACCCCGGCCGCTGCCGGGTGCTGGTGGATAACTTCAACGCCCCGGACGGCTGGTGGCGTGAAACCATTCTGTTCAGCCTGAGCCTGTCCAAGCCCGTCATCTTCAATGATTTTTTTCAGCTCTTTCTGCCCCATCCCAAAAATGGCGAGGGCTTCCCCGAGCTGCTCGAGTTGATCATCAAAGAGGCGCGGCAAAAATCCGTTGATCCCTTTGAACGCTTCCTGTGCGATCCCCGGCAGGATTGGCAAAAACGCTACAATGCCCTGATGTGCCTGCGGCTGATCGCCTCGGACCCGGCCAGGAAACTGGTCAAGCAAGTTTGGAAACAACTGCAGACCCAGGCCGTGCCGGCACAGCCAAAGCAAGCCGAGGGCTTGTTGCGGCTGCGGCAGAAAGCCGAAGAGATTCTCATTGAATGGAAGCTGGTTCGCCCGGCGGCGCTTGCTGCCAGGGACGCGCCGGTTGCCGTGGGAGCCAAGAGCTTCCGCAATCCCTTCGAGTTGCAGGCGGAATACATTCTCATTCCCGGCGGCAAATACAAATATTTTGTGACCAAAAAAGAAGTTGAAGTGCCGCCGCTCTACTTCGCCAAATATCCCGTGACCAACAGGCTCTATCGCCGCTTTATCGCCTATCTTGATGATGAGAAAAGCATGGCGGAAGTTCTCGCCGTTTTGCCGCTCAAGCAGTTTGGCAATCGCCTGTGGGCGCAAGCCGCAGAAATCAAAGGTCTCCGGGAATATCTTGGCAGTGATGCCTCGCGATGGGCAGCCAACTTGCAATCCAGCCTCGATGATGACAAGCGTTTTAATGGGGATGATCAACCGGTGGTGGGCGTCACGTGGTTTGCCGCCTGGGCTTACTGTTATTGGTTGAGCGAGTTGCAGGGGGCAGGGAGCAAGGGGCAAGATGAAAAAATGATCTATCGTTTGCCCACTGAGCAAGAATGGGAGTGGCCCGCGGGCGGCGGCAAAAGAGAGTATCCCTGGGGCAATGAAGAGCCGAATGACACCCGCGCAAATTATGACGAAAAAGTTGGCAAAACCACGCCGGTGGGATCCTACCCGGCCGGAGCAACGCCAGAGGGATTGATGGATATGGCCGGCAATGTTTGGGAATGGATGGAGAATTGGTATGACAAAGATGAAGATTGGCGGGCGCTTCGTGGCGGCTCGTGGCGCGATTCCACAGTGAATCTGCGTTGCGCGGCTCGCAACGGCGTCAATCCCGACGGCAATTGGGACAGCGTCGGGTTCCGCGTTGTCGCCGTCCAGTCTTCTTTTGATACTCTGAAACTCTGACCATCTGTTACTCTGAAAGGTTGGTATCGCCTAACCTCGAAAATTTTTTTGGAAATTACAGGAGGTCTCGTGCCCACCAAAACACAAGAGTTTTTAACCATTAAGCGCGGCTATGATTTTTCGAAGTGGCTGCTGCAGCACACCGGCAAATTTCCCAAAAGTTACCGCTTCAGCGTGGCGGCAAAACTGGAGAATGCCAGCGTTGCGTTCGTAGTAGCGCCTGCAGGCGTCAAATCGTAGCCAAACTAGTACTGCAACGTTAAGTTCTAAAATCCGATCCGCAATCCAGAACTGTCATTCCGGAGGAATTTGCCATGCCCGTCTGGACACCCATCGGAATGAAAATGGGATCATCCGAATTGTGCGTACATTTTGCGACAACAAGATGAAAAGAATCGCAAAATCAGTTCCGTGCCTTCTCTGCTGAGAGCCACATGCCCCAACTTGATAGCGAACGGCCCAACCCCGCCCGGGGTGAAATGTTTAGAGTAATTGCCAACACCTCCAACTTCAAACTCCTTTAGGAGTGACATGTAACGGCGTTTGCCTTCAATTCAAGATGAGATCAATGAGGAGGCACGATACACATGTCACCCCGCCGGGGTTTCATTTCGGCGAACGGCACCTGGCTATATACCTCTCACGCCTGGCGGAGTTCATCAGATGCAAAGAACAGTCATGTGGCCAGGTACGCTTGAGTCGGATGATCTTGAAAATGCAGCGCAGAAATCTTGTCTGCAGCAGGCTGGAAGCCTGCGCTACGGCATTTTCGTGGTAATCTTCCCGAGTACCGGGAGTGATGCTTATTCTGACATTATCCCAAGCACTCAAGAAGATTTTTACAGAATGACAGTGGGGGGTGGAGGTGCCAACTTAACGTTGTACTACTAGATAATATGTCAAGTTGAATCCTACGGCACAGACAAATTGGCCCAACGGGCAAAATGCAAAAGCGAAAGACAAGGTGCTGGAAAATCAGTAACCGCGGTTTGCTCTGCCACGCCTTGGCCGTGGCATCTGCTGTATCAAAGTCCCGGCCAAGCCGTGACTGAACATTCCCGTGCTTGCATGTCGAAACTTATTAGGTTGAACACCTGAAGGCGTCACGACAAACCTCTGCAAACCTCGCTAAACATTGCGCAAAATGCCCCCTCTCCTCGAAATCCACCACCTGAAAAAACGTTTCGGTGACACCCTCGCGCTCGCGGACGTGAGTCTCACCGTCAACGCCGGTGAGATTCACGCGGTGCTCGGTGAAAACGGCGCAGGCAAGACCACGCTGATGAACATTCTCTACGGCCTGGTGCGGGCGGACAGCGGCGAAATCAAGCTCGCGGGCAAACCCTTCCGGCCGGCGGGTCCGGCTGCGGCAATCCGTGCCGGCATCGGCATGATTCACCAGCACTTCATGCTGGTGCCCACCTTCACGGTGATGGAAAACTTCCTGCTCGGCAACTCCCGCTTCGGCATGCGTGGCAAACGCCGGCAGCGGGCGCAAGCCGAGGTCCTGGCGCTGTGCCGGCGCCTGGGCATCGAAGTGCAGGCCGCCCGCCGCCGGTCGTTCTGGAAGGATTGTCGTGAACGTTTGCACATCCACCACGATGAAAATGTCGCGCAGACCTCTTGTCTGCAGGCAGGCTGGAAGCTTGCGTTACGACTTTTTCAGCATAACCGATTTATCCAGCACGTGGCAAGATTCCTGCGGAAGGGCCGTTATGAAAGTGAGAGAGATGGGGAAGTAGACAACCAGAGCCGCCCACCATCGGCGGGATTCAGCCTGGACAGCAAAATCGCGGAGCTCTCCGTGGGCCAGCGCCAGCGCGTGGAGATCATCAAGATTCTGCTGCGGCACTGCCGGCTGCTCATTCTCGACGAGCCGACTGCGGTGCTGGCGCCCCAGGAGGTCGAGGAGCTGTTTGCCTTGTTGCGCCGGCTGCGCAGTGAAGGCTACGCGATGATTTTCATTTCGCACAAGATTCACGAAGTGCTGGCGGTGAGCGACCGTCTCACCGTGTTGCGCAGCGGCCGCGTCACCGGACGGTTCAACACCGCTGAAGCGAGTCTCGCAATCGTTGCCGCAGCGATCACCCCGCAAGATTTTGCGCCTGCCGCCGCGCCTGCCGCCCGCGCGCCGGGCCGCGTGGTGCTGCGGGCGCAAGCGTTGCGCGCGCACGGCACTGCCGGCCAGCTTGCGCTCGCTGATCTCTCCTTCGAATTGCATGCCGGTGAAATTCTCGGGGTTGCCGGCGTCGATGGCAACGGCCAGGCGGAGCTGGCGGAGGTGCTGCTGGGTTTGCGACCGCTGACCGACGGCCGCCTGGAGTTGGAGGGCGAAGCTCTGGCAGGCAAAAGCACCCGTGCCCGTTTGGCCGCGGGTTTGGCGCACATTCCCGCCGACCGTCACGAGATGGGACTGTTTCCCACGCTGTCGGTGGTGCAAAACGCCACCGCCCTGGTTTACCGCGAGCGCCCGTTTCACAAAGGGGGCTGGTTGCGGCCGGCCAGACTGCGGGAGTACTGCGAGCGCCTGGTGCGTGACTTCGAGGTGCGCGTGACGGATCCCAACCTGCCGGTGAGCACCCTCTCCGGTGGCAATCAGCAGAAACTCGTGGTCGGCCGCGAGCTGGCGCGCCGGCCGAAGGTGCTGGTCGCGGTCAATCCCACCCGCGGCGTGGATTTGAGCGCCACCGCGAAGATTCATCAGGAGATACTCACTGCGAAAGCGCAGGGCGCGGCGATTCTGCTGATTTCAACCGAGCTGGGCGAAGTCTATGCGCTGGCGGATCGCATTGGGGTGTTGTACCGCGGCCGGTTTGCCGGCATCTTTCCGCCGGACCTCTCACCGGAGGAAATCGGCGCGCTCATGCTGGGCAAGACAGGCAACCGGGACTGAGAAAACCGCCGCCGCGCGACAGCCCCTCGCAGAAGGCGCGGCACAAACGCCGGAACGCGAACCGGACCCTTGACATTATCGGGCAAAGCTGCTATCGTTGCGCCGTCATTACAACGGGCAGCACAGGGGGAACAGCACGACCCGCAGCACATGCCGGGCATTTTTGTTTGTGATTTTTCCCAAATACTCGAACCGCCATCCTGCCGATTCAAACTCCCGCATGCGAGCCTTTCTGCGCGTCTGGATCATCAAACTGGCACCCGCCGTCATCGCGTTTGCCGTTGCCACGCTGCTGGCAGCGCTGCTCTTGTTGGTGAGCGGCTATCAGATCAGTCTCGCGTTTCGCGCCCTGCTCGAAGGCGCGTTCGGCTCCGCTTATGCGCTTTCCGAAACGTTGGTCAAATCCATCCCACTGTTGTTGACCGGCGCCGCCGTGGCGCTGGCGTTTCGTGCCGGCGTGTGGAACATTGGCGCGGAAGGCCAGCTCCTGGCCGGCGCCCTGGCCGCGAGTGCGCTGGCAGCGACATTCTCTGCTTTCGGTGGGATGACCGGCGTCTTGGGAATTGCGCTGCTGTTGCTCGCGGGTGGCGTGGCCGGCGGCCTGTGGGCCGGCCTGGCGGGGGTGATGAAGACTCGCCGTAGCGTGCCGGAAGTCGTCTCCACCATTCTGCTCAACTTCATCGCCATCGAGTTGGTGCGCTATGCCGTGCACGGCCCGCTCATGGAAACCGCGGGACAGTTTCCGCAATCGGATGCCCTCGATGCTTCGCTGCGACTGACGCGCCTGTTTCCCCCCACGCGTTTGCATGCCGGCCTCTGGCTGGCGCTGGTCATCGCGGTGTTGTGTTATCTTCTCATTCAGCGCACCGTCTTCGGTTTCGAGATGCAGGCAACGGCGGCCAATCCCCGCGCCGCACGCTTTGCTGCGATCGACACGGCGCGCGTGCAGCTTTTCAGTTTGATAATTTCCGGTGCAGTGGCGGGACTGGCTGGCGTGATCGAACTGGCGGGCGTGACGTATCGCGTGTATGACAATTTCTCGCCCGGTTACGGTTACACCGCCATTGCCGTGGCACTGATGGCGCGCCTCAATCCGCTGGCGGTGATTTTCTCGGCGCTGCTGTTCGGTGCGCTGGAGAACGGCGCCGCGGCCATGCAGCGCCAGGCCAATGTTTCGGCGGTGATCAGTTATGTGATTCAGGGATTGGTGGTGCTCACCATGGCGGTGGCTGGCGGCGTGACTCTCAAAAGTAATGCAGCAAGGACGTGAACAAAGCGGTTCGCGCAGCGCTACCGGAGCCGTTGCCGTTCCGGCCCCCGGAGGCCGCTGCCAATGCCGGCTTGAGAAGGCGCCGGTGATTCGCAACAACAAATCCCGTGCTTCCGGCCAATCCTGTCAAGCCGGAGAATCTCATCAGTCGTGACGTGACGGCATGATCCTCAATTTCATCGAAAATCTGCTGGCCTCGGGCGTGAAGCTGGCGGCGCCGCTCTGGCTGACGGCCACCGGCGAAACATATGCCGAGCGCGCGGGTGTGATCAACATCGGCCTGGAAGGCATGATGCTGGCCGGTGCGTTTGCCGGCATGGTGGTGAGCTACTTCAGCGCCAGCCCGTGGCCCGGTCTGCTCGCCGGCATGTTGGCGGCGATGTTGCTTGCCGCGGTGTTTGCCGTGTTGACTGTTCATTTTCAGGCCGATCAAATCATCACCGGTGCGGCGCTCAACCTCGTGGCGCTCGGACTTAGCGGCTTTTTGTTTCGCCACATCTTCGGCGTGACCGGTGCCGCGCTCACGGCCACCTCGTTTCCCACACTCGAGCTTCCCGGTTTCGCCGGCATTCCGATTCTGCGCGGTCTGCTCTCGCGCCAGCCGGTGTTGTTGTACGCCGCCCTCGGCCTCGTGCCGCTGGCGGCTTTTGTGCTCAACCACACGCATTTGGGGCTGGCGATACGCGCCTGCGGCGAACAGCCGGCGGCGGCGGATACCGCCGGCAGGAATGTGTTTCGCCTGCGTTTCGGCTGCGTGCTGTTCAGCGGCCTGCTCGCGGGCGCCGCCGGCGCCTATCTCACGCTGGCGCATGCCAACACCTTCGTGGAAGGCATCACCGCCGGCCGCGGCTTCATCGCGCTCGCCCTGGTGATTTTCGGGCGCTGGCAACCGCTGGGCGTGTTTTTCGCTTCATTGTTTTTTGGCTGTGCCAATGCCCTGCAGTTTCAGTTTCAAGCGCGCGGCTATGACCTGCCCTATCAGTTCTTCCTCATGCTGCCCTACCTGCTCACCCTGCTGGTGCTGGTGTTTTCGACGCGCGGCCGCCAGGCGCCCGCGGCATTGGGCAAAGCTTATCGCCGCAGTTGAGCACGACGGCGCAGGCAGGCGGCCGGTGTTGCGCGCCACAGCGTCTTCCCCGTGCTTGACTTTCGAGGCGGATTTGGCTAAGTTGCGGCGTCATTCAAACCGAATTTTCCTGCCACGGGCGAACGATGCGCATGCACAACTCCGCAAAGATTCTGCTCATGTTGTGGCTTTGGCTGTTGCCGGCAGCGACAGCATTCGCGCAAGGTGGGCGCCCCGCCTGGCTGGTGGGGGAATGGAAAAACACCGGCCTCAATGAGAGTCAAACGTTCGTTTTCGAAAGTGACGGCACGTTCAAATCCCGACATGTCATCAGCGGCTTCGCGATGTCGGATTCCGGGCAGTGGCGTTACCGCGACAATCGCCTGCATCTTGTGCTGGCAGATGATTCGCTGGCCTATCAACTCGTGCTCGCCGCCGATTCTCTGCGTTTCACGCTCTCGGCCGGCGATCTGGAAAAGCCGAAACGATTCCGCAAGCAAACCGCGCCGGCCGCGCTCAGTACGACCCAGATCGCAAAAAACAGCTTGTTTGGCCGTTGGATTCACGAAGCGGCATTCCTGCGCGCGATTTTGACTTTCTATCCCGACAGCAACTACGTCTTCGAGGTGAAAGCCGGCCGCACCACCACGCGCAAACAGGGCGAGTATGCCGTGACCGGCTCCCAACTCACCCTGCGCGTGCGCAATCAAAAGCCGCTGGTCTACACCATCGTCATGACCGGCAACCGGCTGCTGCTCAGCGGTGGCGAATTCGAAGCCGCCACCACCTTCCTCCGCCAGCCCGGCTCGGAGCAGCGGGTCGCGGCCGAGCGGCGCCGTGAGCTGGCGCTCAAAGCGCAGGAGGATGAACGCTGGCGCAAACGTTTCCCGGTTTCGACGCTGGTGAAACCCCTGCCCGCCATCTCCTCCAGCGACACGCTGAAGGACCCCATGCCCGCCAACATTTTCATCACGCCGGTCGTCTTTCTCGACACGCAGATCTATCTCTGGACTTCGACGTATCACTACCGGCCGCGCAATCGCTTCGGTGGCGCCGAATTGCGCGACCGCATGCGCTGGATTTTTTTCGCCAACGGCCGCGTTTATCTCGACTCCCATACTTATGACCGCAACACCGTGGCGGTGAAAGTGCGCCGCGCCTGGGGCCGCTATCATCTCGAAGCCGAAGACAAGCTGTGGTTCGAAAGTGATGACGGCGAACGCTATCAACTCCGGCTGGCGGACGGCCGCCGCACGCTGGTCTTCAACGAGCGTTATCATGACAACGTGGAATGGCTCGAGGCGAAGCAGGCCAGTGGCCGGGAGAATTGAGGCAGGGTGGGTGTTGCCCGCGGCATGGCGCAGTCCGTCGGGTTGATCCCCTCAAAAGAAATCGCCGGCAGCCGGAGCCGGTGCCTCCCACCGAAGCTGGAACAGACAATGCGCCCGGGCCCGCCAGCGTGCTTTGCCCGCCGCGCAGCCCTGCGCATCCGGCTCAGCCGCGCCGCTCCGCCAGCTTTTGAATGATCTGCTGCAGGGGAATCTCACGCGCAGCCAGCAGCACCAGCAGGTGATAAAGCAGATCCGCCACTTCTGCCGCCACGCTGTCATCGGATTCATGCACACCCGCAATCGCGACTTCCACCGCTTCCTCCCCCACTTTTTGCGCGATCTTCTTGACGCCTTTGCGAAACAGCGCAGCGGTGTAGGAACCTTCCGGCAGCGCGCGCCGGCGTTGTTGAATCACCTCCTGCAATTCCGCGAGAATTTGCGGCAAGGGCGGTGCAGTGTTTTTTTCTTCATCCAGCAAACGATGAAAGCAGGTGCGCTCGCCGGTGTGGCAGGCGGGTCCGGCGGGCAGCACTTGCACCAGCAGCGCGTCAGCGTCGCAGTCGAATCTCATGGATACGATGCGTTGCACATTGCCCGAGGTGGCACCCTTGTGCCACAATTGCTGCCGGCTGCGGCTGTAGAACCAGGTTTCGCCGGTCTCCCGGCATTTTTGCAGGCTGTCGCGATTCATATAGGCGAGCATCAACACTTCGCCGGTTGCGGCGTGTTGCACGATGGCGGGAAGGAGGCCGTGCTGATCGAATTGCAGGAGGTCGAGATTCATTGCGTGCTGGCACCAAAATAATCGTCAAACAATCCCGGTTGACAAATGTGTGAAACCATCGCGCGGCGGCGGCAGCCACCCTGCGCCACCCGGGCCGCTGAAGCTTCTGACCCTGAAGGGTCTACTACAAAAGTTATTTTCGAGGGAATTTGCCATGTGCATTTGCACACCCATTACGATGAAAATGTCTGCAGGCAGGCTGGAAGCCTGCGCTACGGCATTTTCGTGGGAATCTTCTTCAGTACCGGGATCGCAGCCTGTTCCAACATTATCCCGGGCACTCAAAAAGATTCTTACAGAGTGACATCCGGGGGTGGAAGTGCCAACTTGAGATTGTACTATCATCCGGGAAGGATCGTGTGAAGATTCCGCAGGAGGTCGGGGAATTCACAAGATTCTGCGCCATATTGGAAACAGCCTGCGGGTGCACGGCTCAATGGTTTCCGGGAACGGCGGTACGGATGCAGATGCCCTGCTGCTGCAAATATGCCTTCGCCTCCCGCAGACTCAACTCGCGGTAGTGAAACAGGGAGGCCGCGAGCACGGCATCCGCGCCGCCGATCGTGAAGGCCTCGCAGAAATGCTGCCGGTTGCCGGCGCCGCCCGAGGCGATCACCGGAATCTTCACGCAGTCCGCCACGGCACGCAACAGCTCGAGATCATAGCCCTGGCGCGTGCCGTCACGATCCATGCTGGTCAGCAAAATCTCGCCGGCGCCGAGCGCCTCGCCCTGTTTCGCCCAGGCCGGCGCATCGAGGCCGGTGGCAATGCGGCCGCCGTTGATATAGACTTCCCAACCGCGATCTTTGCGCTTCGCATCGATGGCCAGCACGATGCACTGGCTGCCGAATACCGCGGCGCCGGCGCGAATCAAATCCGGATTCCTCACCGCGGCGCTGTTGACCGCGACTTTGTCCGCGCCGGCACGCAAAATGTCGCGCACATCCTCCGCGGTGCGAAGGCCGCCGCCCACGGTGAAAGGAATGAACACCCGGCCGGCAACCGCGCGCACCATATCGAGCACGATTTGACGCTTGTCATGCGAGGCCGTGATGTCGAGAAACACCAATTCGTCCGCACCCTCGGCATCATAGAACTGCGCCTGTTCCACCGGATCGCCGGCATCCTGGAGGTTGACAAAATTGACGCCCTTGACCACGCGGCCATCTTTCACATCCAGGCAGGGAATAAGGCGTTTGGCGAGCATGAGTCTCTCTTGTGAGTTTAACCGCCCCGGCTCTTTCACAAAAACCGTTCACGGGGCGGCCATTGTTTGCAACGCCTCCGCGAGTGTGAATTTGCCTTCATACAACGCCTTGCCCACAATCACCCCGGCGACACCGTCCTTCTCCAGGTGGCGCAGCGCCACCAGGTCCTCCAGCCGCGCCACGCCTCCGGCGGCAATCACCTGCAACCCGCTTTGGCGGGCCAGGGCCGCGGTGGCGGCGAGGTTCGGGCCCTGTAAGGTGCCGTCGCGCGCAATATCGGTGTAAACTGTCCAGCGTACACCCAGGCGGTGCATCTGCTGCGCGAAGGCGACCGCCTCGATTTCCGAGGTATCGGTCCAGCCGCTGGTGGCCACGCGGCCGTCGCGGGCATCGATGCCGACGGCAATCGCCTCTGCGCCGAATTGCGTGAGCGCTTCTTCGACCAATTCCGGCTGGCTCACCGCCGCCGTGCCGATCACCACCCGGCGTGCGCCGGCGTCGAGCATGGCGGCGATGTGGTGCAGGCTGCGCATGCCACCGCCGGTTTGCACCGGAATCTCCACCGCTGCGATGATCCGGCGAATCATCGTGCGATTGCCGGTGCTGCCGGAGAAAGCGGCATCGAGATCGACCAGATGCAGCCAGGCCGCACCCGCTGCGGCGAACGAGCGCGCGATGGCCACGGGATCATCGCCGTAAATTTTTGCGGAGGCCGCTTCACCGCGCAACAAACGCACGCACCGGCCGCCCTTCAAATCAATGGCGGGAAAAAGCAGCATCGTCTTGCAGAAGATTGTGGTTTTGGGCAAAAACGTCACCGTCCGGCACTGTCCTCCGCCGGCGCTGAAATACTCACCCGGGCGGCGGCAGGCCGGCACAGACACAGGCCGGGCCGCAACCCGACCGGCCTCAAAGTGACACGAAATTTTTCAACATTTGCAAACCCACGTGCTGGCTCTTCTCGGGGTGAAATTGCACGCCGTAAACGTTGTTGTGCCAAATGACGGAGGCGAAGGTGGTTTCATACTCGGTTTCGCCGGCGATCACCGCAGGTTGCGCGGGGTGAACGGCATAGGAGTTCGCGAAATAGACGAACGCGCCGTCGGCGACATTTTCGAACAGCGGGCACGCCATGCGTTGCTTGATCTGATTCCAGCCCATGTGCGGCACTTTGGCGGTGACGCGCAGCCGCCGGACCACGCCCGGCAGCACGTTCAGCCCGGCGTGCTGCCCCATCTCCTCGCTCTCGGAAAAGAGGAGTTGCATGCCCAGGCAAATGCCGAGCAGCGGTGTGCCGGCCGCCAGCACGGCATGGATGCCGGGGAGCAGGCCGCGTGCCGTGAGATTGTTCATGGCATCGCCGAACGCACCCACGCCCGGCAGGATCAGCTTGCGGAATTCTGTCAGGCGGCCGGCGCCGGTGACCAGTTCCGCCTGTGCGCCCACCGCCTGCAGCGCCTTCTGCACGCTGTGCAAATTGCCCATGCCGTAGTCGATGATGCCGATGTCCGCCATCTGTGTTTCCCGGGCAAAACCCGCCCGCTTTCAAATTCGTCTGCAGTGATCCGGCAGCAAAAAAATCGTTGCCCGCCTTGCCCGCGTTCGCTTCCCGGGGCGATCAAAGGGAGGCAACCCGGGCTGCGCCACCGGCACTCCCACGCCGCACGCCTGCGCCGGTGCGTTTCACCGGGGTGCCGGCGGGAGATGCATTGGCCGTACCGCCTCTTACACCAACACCCCTTTGCTCGAGGGAATGCCGGGCTGGCGCGGATCGATGGCCACGGCCTGGCGCAACGCCCGGCCGAGTGATTTGAAGATCACCTCGATTTGGTGATGCGTGTTGCGGCCGGCGAGCAGTGTGACGTGCAGCGTGATTTTCGCGTGGCTCGCCAAGGCACGCAGGAAATCCTCCACCAGCTCGCTGGGAAAGTCACCAACCTGACTGCTGCTGAAGCGCGCCTCGAAGGCAAGATAGCCGCGGCCGCTGACATCCACCACCGTGCGCGCCAGCGCTTCATCCAGCGGCACGTGGCTGGTTGCGATGCGGTGAAGACCCTGGCGGTCGCCGAGTGCTTCGCTGAAGGCGGCTCCCAGTGCGATGCCGCTGTCCTCCACGGTGTGATGGGCATCCACCTGCAGATCACCGCGCGCCTTCAGGGTGAGATCAAACAAACCGTGCACGGCCAGCAGGATGAGCATGTGATCGAAGAAACCGATGCCGGTGCTGATGTCGTGCCGGCCGCTGCCCTCGAGCTGCAGCGCCACCGCGATATCGGTTTCGGCAGTGGTGCGGGTGAGTGAAGCGTGTCGGGTCATTTGCGGTTGCCGTTGGCTGAAGTTGTGAGTGTGCGTGCGCAATTGCTGACTTTGACGGGCACGTTCTCACGGCGGCCGTGTGGTGGCAGCGCTAGCCGTTGAGTTCCCGTGGCGCATGCTGTCCCGGCAGCCCCGGGCCCGGCTGCAACGTTTGCGCACGGAGACTGGCCGGCAGACCGTTGCCTGCCGGCTGCGTTCCGCAGCAGGCGGGATTCTCCCGCAGATTCCGACATCATCGGGCCCTCAAGTTTTTCTCACGGTCACGGCTTCGGCATGGTTCGGCAGGCCCTCGATCATGGCCAGCGTTGCCACGGCGCCGCGCTCGCGGTCAAAAGCCGCGGCACTGTATTCGATCATGCTGAGGTGTTTGCAAAAGTCCGCGACGCGCAGGGGTGAGCCGAAGCGCGCCGAACGGCCCGTCGGCAGCGTGTGATTGGGGCCGGCAGCATAATCGCCCATGGGCACGGGAGAATGTGAGCCCAGAAAAATGGCGCCGGCGTTGGTGATCGCTGCCGCCACTGCCCGCGGTGCACGCGTCATGATTTCCAAATGCTCGGGCGCAATCGCATTGATCGCTGCAATTCCCTCTGCCAGCGAACGCACCACGAATGCCACGCCAAAACGCTGCGCCGCTTCTGCGACGATCGGCGCACGCGCCACGCGTCCGGCAAGTTCTGCAACGCGCGTGCTCACCCGTTCCGCCAATGCCGTCGCGTCGGTGACCAGCACCGCTTTGGCCTCGACATCGTGTTCGAGTTGGGAAATCAAGTCGCGCGCCAGCCATTCGGGATCGGCACTGTCGTCCGCGAGAATCGCAATCTCGCTGGGTCCGGCGAGGCTGTCGATGCCGACCTGCCCGAAGACCTGGCGTTTCGCCGCCGTCACAAAGCGGTTGCCCGGCCCCACGATTTTGTCCACCGCGGCAATGGTGGGTGTGCCGAAGGCCAGCGCGGCAATGGCCTGCGCCCCGCCGACTTGATAGATTTCGTGGACCCCGGCCAGTTCCGCAGCCGCCAGCAGATGCGGATCGAGACCGCCGGCACGCGGTGGCGTCACCATCACCACGCGCCGCACGCCCGCCAGCCGCGCAGGAATCGCCAGCATCAATACGCTCGAAGGATAAAGCGCACGGCCGCCTGGCACGTAAAGTCCAACGGCTGCCAGCGGCACCACCCGCTCTCCCAGTCGTACACCCTCGCGCTCGAACTCCCAATCGGTTTCGCGTTGATGCTGATGAAACGCCGTGATGTTCTGTGCTGCGGTCTGCAACGCCGCCAGTGCTGCCGCGCTGATCTGCTGCTGTGCCGCCAGCCAGGTGTGTTGCGGCACCGCCAGCTCCTGCGGCGTCAGAGCGAGGCCGTCGAAGCGCCGGGTGTATTCGCACACGGCCTCATCGCCGCGCTGCCGCACCGCCGTGATGATTTCGCGGACCGCGGCCTCCACGCGATTCTCAGCGGCATAATCGACCGTGAAGAGCCCGCACAATTCCTGCCAGTCCTGTGGCGTCTCAGCGTGAAGAATTCTCATGCACCGCCTTTCGCAAACGATTGATGAGATCGGTGATCGCTGCCAGTTTGAGCTTGTGGCTCGCCTTGTTGACGATCAGACGTGCCGTGCTTTCACCGATGACCTCGTGGATCAGCAGGTCGTTCTGCCGGAGCGTCTCCCCGGTTTCAACGAGATCGACGATGCGATCCGCGAGCCCCACCAGCACCGCCAGTTCCACCGAGCCATCGAGTTTGATGATTTCGACCTGTGCCCCACGGCCGGCAAAATATTCGCGCGTCAGGCGCGGATATTTCGTCGCCACGCGCAATTGCGATTGCAGAATGTAGCCCCGGCCCGCGTCTTCCGGCCGGCCCGCCACCGCAATCCGGCAGCGCCCGATCTGAAGATTCAGCGGCGCATCCACCTCCGCCCCGCTTTCCAGCAGCACGTCCAGGCCGGCAATCCCGGCGTCGGCAATGCCATATTCCACGTAAGTCGGCACATCGCTGTTCTTCACCAGCAGAAAGTGAAACGCCGGATGGGTGTCGGAAGCAAAGCGCAGCCGCCGTGAGCGGAACAGCTCGGCGTCGGCGATCAGACCGGCACGCTGCAGCAAGGCCACCGCCGGCGCGAACAATTTGCCCTTGGAAAGAGCAAGGGTTATGTGCACGGCCTCAGACATTTTTGATGGTCATCTTTCTTATACTCTTACTCTTACTCTTACTCCTACTCTTATCGCCTCGAATGGAAATGTGAGTAAGAGTAGGAGTAGGAGTAGGAGTAAGAGCTAGAGTTGGACGAGAATCCTACCCCGCGATCGCTTCCACCAGCCGATCGACGTCGAATGAGAAACCAACCGCCGGGCAATCATGGCCGAATTGTGACAGGAGCTGATCATAGCGGCCGCCGGAGCCGACCTCATAGCCGAGTCCGGGCACATAGGCTTTGATCATGATGCCGCTGTAGTAGTGCATACCCTGCACCTCACTGAGGTCGATTACCACATGTTGCGACCAGTTCATGGCCTCCAAGTGATTATAAACCCGGCGCAGGTGATCCAGGGCGGCCGCGGTCTCGGCGTTGGGCGCGGCTGTGCCTGCCTGCTCCAGGATCTCACGGCCGCCGTGCCATTGCATTAAGCCGGTGAGTGCCTCCTGCACGGCCGGCGGCGGTGCCACCTGCTGCAGGAACCCGGCCAGCGTGTCCGCATCTTTGTGGCTGAGCAGGCGTTTGATTTCCCCGAGCTGCGCCGGGGTGAGCCGCGCTTCCCGCACCACGCCGTTGAAGTAGCCGATGGTTCCCAGGTTGATCTGAAACGCGCCGAGTTGCAGCGCGCGCAGGGCCTGCGCCACCAGCGCCACGGCTTCGACATCGCCCGGCAAACCAGTGTCGCCCAGCAACTCGAATCCCACCTGCCAGCACTCGCGGCTGCGGCCGGCATGCAACTCCTCAAAACGAAACACTTTTCCGGAGTAAAACAAACGCAACGGGAAGGAGAGTGCCGCGTGTTTCTGTGCCACCAGGCGCGCCACTTGCGCGGTGAAATCCGAACGCAGCGCCACGAGATTGCCTTCGCGGTCAAGGAAGCGGTAGATCTTCTCCTGCCAGCCGTTCCTGCCTGCAGTCGCAAAGACTTCCCAATGCTCGAAGGTCGGCGTGATGATCTCGCGATAACCGTGCTGCCGCAGGGCGGCTGTGATCTCGTGTTCCACGCTGCGCCGGCGCTGTGCCTCTTCGAAGAGATAATCTTTGAGACCGGCGGGCAGTTGGCGGAGGTGATAAGGCATCATGCAGTTTGCTGAGACGGATGAGGCTGCGGCGACCGGGCCGCGGCCGGGACATTGCAATTCCTGCAGGAAAATAGGACGGCGGCAGCGAAATATCAAGCAAAACTCCCGTTGCAACTTTGCCCGGGATGTGATATAAAAGTACCGCGCCGCAACCCGCACGGCTGCGAGGAGCTGTTGCCGCGCGGGCCTTCCGTCGGCATCGGCCAGGCTGGCGGGAGGCGTGCCTGCGGCATGGCTTGCGAAAAACGACCCTCACCGCGGGAATTTTCAGAACGCGGGTTTTCGCAGGGAACCCCGGATTGCAAAGAAAAAAATCGACACCGCGCCGCGTTCCCCGTGTCCAAAAATTTCGCTTGCGGCTTGCAAGCCGAATTATCATGCCACGCCCACAATGCGACCAGCAGAAAGCCGCGATGACTGCACTTTCACGTGTCGTGACGCCATATGGTGTGTTTCAGCCGGCCTTCGTGCACTGGCTTGCCGGCCGGCCTGACACCGTGTTCCTCGAAAGCGCCCGCCGCGATCCCGACAATCAGCACAGCTATCTTTTCACCGCGCCGCTCGCCATCATCTCCTGCCACGAGCCCGGGCAGGTGGAAGCCAGGCTCGCGGAGGTCGGGCACGCACTCGGCCAGGGCCATTACGCCGCCGGCTTTCTGACCTATGAAGCGGGCTATGCCTTCGAAGAAAGATTGCCGCGCGCGGTGGGCGCCTCCCTGCCGCTGCTGTGGTTCGGCATCTATGAACAGCCTCTTGTCTATGACCATGCCGCGGAAGAATTCACCGCGGGCAGGCAGTGGCTGCCGCAGATTCTCGAACGATTACCGGCGCCGGCGAGCGAGGCGGCCTCATTGCAGGCCGCCGGCCTTCACCCCAATCTCGCCGAACCGGATTATGAACGTGCGCTCGCACAGATCAAAGCGCACATCGCGGCCGGTGACACCTACCAGGTTAATTTCACTTTCAAACTCCGGTTCACCTGGCCGCAGCCGCCGGCCGCGCTCTATTGCCGCCTGCGTCAGAATCAACGGGTGAGTTATGCCGCGCTGCTCACTTTGCCGGGCCATGCCATCCTCTCCTTTTCGCCGGAACTGTTCTTTCGTTTGGAAGAAGATCGCCTCACCCTCAAGCCGATGAAGGGCACGGCGCGGCGCGGCCGCACGCTCGCCGAGGATGAAGAGCAGCGCCAGTGGTTGCGGCATTCCGAAAAGAACCGTGCCGAGAATTTGATGATCGTGGACCTGCTCCGGCATGACGCCGGCCGGCTGGCTGTCACCGGCAGCGTGGCGGTGCCGCACTTTTTCGAAATCGAACGCTATGAAACCGTGCAGCAGGCCACTTCCACCATCACCGCCAGGCTGCGGCCGGAGGTCACCGTGCCGGAGCTGCTGCGCTGCCTGTTTCCCAGCGGCTCGATCACCGGTGCGCCGAAGTTGCGCACCATGCAAATCATTCACGCCCTGGAGCGCGAGCCGCGCGGCATTTACACCGGCAGCATCGGATTCTTCGCGCCCTCACGGCGTGCCGTTTTCAACGTCGCCATTCGCACGATCACGCTCGACACGCGAAGCGGTGCCGGTGAAATGGGCATCGGCAGCGGCATCGTGTGGGACTCCGACAGCCGGGCGGAGTATCACGAATGCCTGCTGAAGGCGCGCTTCCTCGGCGAGCCGGCCGGTGAATTTCAACTGCTCGAAACCCTGCGCTGGGATCCCGCGCAGGGCTGGTTGCTGCTCGCAGCACATTTGCAGCGGCTGCAGGATTCGGCGGCGTATTTCGATTTCAGATGCGACTCCGCAGAAATCATGCGCCGCCTGGAAGCCCGGCTTGCGATTTGCCGGCGGGAGGGCGTGCCCTGTCGCGTCCGCCTGACGCTCACGCGCGAGGGTGAGCTTGCCCTCAGCCACACTCCGCTCTCCCCGCTGGTTGTTCCGGTTGCCGTGCGCCTTGCCGCCACCCGCACGAATTCGCAGGATCGCTTTCTGTTCCACAAGACAACACGACGCGGCCTTTACGATCGTGAATTGGCGCAGGCGGCCGCCGCGGGATTTTTCGATGTGATCTTTCAAAATGAGAAGGGCGAGGTGACCGAAGGCGCGCGCACCAATGTCATCATCAGGAAGGGCGGGCGCTACTTCACGCCGCCACTGGCGTGCGGCGTTCTGCCCGGCATCTACCGCGCGCATCTGCTCGCAACACAAACCCTGCCGGTGAGCGAGAAGGTTTTGCGGCTTGAAGAACTCCTGGCGGCGGATGAGATCCTGCTGTGCAACTCGGTGCGCGGCGTGCTGCCCGCGAAGCTGGGCGGTGAGTGAGAGGTTGCCATCTTTCAGGCTGCAAACGAGGACAAGCCGGCAACTTGCGCCACAACCTCTTCGCGGTCGTGATAGTTTTTCCAGGGTAGTACTAGCGAAATGCACCGAAGTCACCGGGCATCGTCGCAAAAACTTCGGCAGGATGATTTGTCGGCAGAATTGTTTTGAATCCTTCCGCCGACAAACTATTCTGCCACAGGCTTTCAGAATTCCATTCTGACTTCGAGCGCCTTACGGCCTCAGCCACGGATGAACCCGGATAAGGATCCGGTGATGATTCACAGCGGGCGCCCAGTGCGTCGTAGCGTTCTTTCTGACGGAATGAACCCGGCCTCCCTCGCATGAATCAAGATCACATAGCACGGGATGATTGCCAGTTCCGCAACTCACGTGCTGCCGTTCCCGCAGGCGAGATGACAGAAAAGGGCACATGGCTGCCGGCCCTGTGCCCTTTTGTGCTCACACGTTATTGCCCGGTGCCGTGCGCCGCGATTCATGCTGTGATGCGCGTGCCCAGCACCTCGAGGAATTTCGCCAGCCAGGCGGGATGCGCCGGCCAGGCGGGCGCGGTTACCAGGTTGCCGTCTTTCACCGCATCATCAATGCGAATGTTGGCATATTCGGCGCCGGCGATTTTGACTTCCGGACCTACCGCGGGATAGGCCGAAACCGTCCGGCCCTTCACCACTCCTGCTGCGGTGAGCACCTGCGCGCCATGGCAGATGGCAGCCACCGGTTTGTTCTTCTCGAAAAAGTGGCGCACGATCTCCAGCACGCGGGCGTTGAGGCGAATGTATTCCGGCGCGCGGCCGCCGGAAATCACCAGCGCATCGTACTCCTCCGGCTTGATCTCGGCGAAGGTGGCGTTGAGCGCGAAGTTGTGTCCGGGTTTCTCACTGTAGGTTTGATCGCCCTCGAAATCATGAATGGCGGTGCGAATCTTTTCGCCCGCCTTTTTGTCGGGGCAGACCGCATGCACGGTGTGCCCGACCATTTGCAGCGCCTGAAATGGCACCATGACTTCGTAGTCCTCCGCGAAGTCACCGACGAGTTGCAGGATTTTCTTTGCCATGGCATGCACTCCTTTCTTGGAAAAATGACCCACAAATTACGATGATCGCAGCCCGCTCCGGCGGTTGTACAGCTTCCGCTTCAGGGCTGCACCTTTTTCAGCGTGACCTCGAAATCCCAGTCATTCGCCAGCTCGCGCACGCGCGCCTCCAGATACCGCGCGATGGCATAATTGATCCAGTAAAGCAGCACGTGTTTCTTGCGGCCGGTGGCAAACTGGATTTTCAAAACGCCGTTTCTCCCCTCCGACCGGCCGAACGTCCGCCACAGCAACGGCCGGGCACGCGGCCCCAACACCGCCATGTCGGAGGGCGCCAGCTTGAATCTCACCGGCGTTGTCGTGTGCGCCCCGCGATAGAAAAACAATCCCGCCCCTGCTTTTTCGGAATCAAAAATCTGCCCTCTCTCAATGCCATTTTCCAGGCAGAAGATGTCGATGATGGAAACGTGAAATCCCTCCGCCTGACTGAGCTCCTGCTCGACACAGCGGGGACATGCGAAAATTGGTGACAGCTCGCTGCCGACATCGCGCAGATCGGACACGGCATCCGCGACCTCCTGCAACACCCGGGCATAAGCCCGGCTGCCGGCTTTCACTCCGCGAAAATCGTATCCCCTCGGTGAACCCATCTTTTCTCTTGGTGAATCGCTGCGTCTCTTCGCTCAGAATTCACCAGGAGGAGTCCCATGTTACCTCGCAGACGGCGGGTGTGTCCCGCGGCGCGTCTTGCCCTCATCAAAAAGTATCTCGCCAGTGGTCTGACTCAGAAGCAATTCTGCCGGCGGGAAAAACTGGCTTACCCCACGTTTCTCACCTGGCTGCGAAAGCACCGCGCCGCGTCCTGCACCCTGGAGTTTCCCAGCGGCGTGTTGGTCCATTTCTCGGGCGACATCGCTGTGCAACTGCTCACCCGCCTGTTGCGCGCCACCGGAGTAGAGCCATGATCGCACTCTCTCCCGGCCTGAGATTTTATCTCTATTCCCACACCACCGACATGCGCAAGAGCTTCGATGGCCTCTCGGGACTCGTGACTCAGGCACTGTCACGCGATCCCATGAGTGGCGACGTCCACGTGTTTCGCAATCGCCGCCGTGACCGCATGAAACTCTTGCTCTGGGATCGCACCGGCTTCTGGCTCTTCTACACGCGCCTGGAGCAGGGCACCTTGCAATTGCCCTCCAACCTCGAGACCCAGCCCTCGCTGGAGCTGCGCTATGACGAGAAGGCGATTGGCTACCTGCTGGGCCAGTGGCCGAAGCTGGAGCAGTCCGTCACCGACGGCCGCTTGGAGATCGACAACAACTTGGTGGAGAATGCCATTCGTCCGGTGGCCTTGGGTCGCAAGCATTATCTCTTTGCCGGCTTGCACGCAGGCGCCAAACGCGCCGCGATGATTTACACCCTGGTGGCTACCGCCAAGTTGCATCAGGTGGACCCCCTGGCTTGTCTGCGCGATATTCTCAGCCGCCCACCCGACCATCCCATCACCCAGATCGCCGCGCTGCTTCCGCAAAACTGGCGCACGCCGACTTCTTGCGATTGGGCCCTGCCCCAGTCGCAAGAGGCTTGGTGATTTGATATTTCCTGCCAGCAGCGTATTCTCCCCCACTGTCGCTCGTTCACTTCCTCTACTGCGATTCCGCTCCCTGTCTGGAGAGATACCTTCTCGGAAGATCTATCCCGGCCACCGTGCCGTTGCCTGAATCGCCATTGGGTTGCCATTTCCGGCTGGTTGCCGCAAAAGCGCGCGCTGAAAAAAGTTCGAAAATACCTCTTGCTGCGGCAAGCTTCAAGATGGGTTCACCGGGTGGATACGGGCAGCCTCCGGTGGCAGAGACTTCCTGCAAAGCAAATCGTTCGGCTGGTTTGCAAAATAGGCCTGCGGCATGACAAGCGGATGACTCGGTCACACCGAAAGTTGACGCATTACAGCCCCTAACTTTTCAACTCACCAGCATGATCTGCACGTCCATTACATTCGTCCCGGTAGGTCCGGTGATGAAAAGATCACCGAGTTGGTTGAAAAAGTTGTAACTGTCATTGTCGCGCAGGTAGCTCGAAAAGAAGCGCATGCCGCGGGTGCGGGCGTGGGCAATGGTCCAGCCGTCGGCAAAGGCGCCGGCTGCGTCGGTGGGGCCGTCAGTGCCGTCGGTACCGGCGGAGAGAAAGACACAGTTGGGCAGGCCGTCAATGTCGAGCGCGACCGAGAGCGCCATTTCCTGGTTGCGGCCGCCCTTGCCGCCGGGATTGCGCAGGGTCACTGTGGTTTCGCCGCCGGCGAGAATGCAGGCGGGCGCGGCGATGGGCTGGCCGGCATCGACGACATGGTGCAGCAGGGCGGCATAGAAGCGGCCGATTTCGCGCGCTTCGCCCTGCACGCGGTGGCTGAGCACCATGGTGTTGTAACCCAGGCTGCGCGCGTGCCTTTCACAGGCGGAAATCGCATCGGCATTGCAGGCGACGATGTGCGCCAGGTTTTTCGTGAAGATTGGGTCGCCGGGCTTGGGCGTTTCCGGCACGTGGCCGCGGCAGCCGGCAGTGATATAGTCGCGCACGCGCGCCGGCAGCTTGGGCCAGACGCCGTAGAGCACCAGCACACGCTCGGCGTCGGAGAATTTGGAGGGATCGGGCACTGTCGGGCCGGAGGCGATGATGTCGAGCGGATCGCCGATGACGTCGGAGACCACCAGGGTGACAAGGGTGGCGGGATAAACCGCGGCCGCGAGCTGGCCGCCCTTCAAGCGCGAAATGTGCTTGCGCACGGTGTTGGTTTCATGAATGGTGACGCCATGACTGAGCAGCAACGCAGTGACCTGCTGCTCGTCGGCCAGAGTGATTTCACCGGCGGGCAGCGGCAGCAGTGCGGAGCCGCCGCCGGAGATGAGACAGATGACGAGATCGTTGATCTGGGCGGTCTCGGCGAGCTGCAGCAGTTTGCGTGCGGCCTGTTCGCCGCGGCTGTCGGGAACGGGATGGCCAGCCTCCACCACCTGGCATTTTTGCAGCGGCCGGCCGTGGCCGTCCTTGGTGACGATCAGTCCGTCGGCGATGCGGTCGGCCAGGCGGGATTCGACCGCGGCAGCCATGGCGGGTGAGGCCTTGCCGGCACCCAGGACGAGCACACGGTTGAATTTGTTGAGGTCGAAGGTTTCGCCGGCAAGATGCAGCAGGGCGCCGTCGCGCCGCAGCGCGCGCAACACCGCGCGTTCAGGATCCACGGCACTCAAGCCGGCGAGAAAAATCTCGCGGGCATGATGCCGCAGTTTTTTGAGCTCGGGAGAGTGCATGGTTTCCGACTCGCGATGACCGGGCGTATTGGCGCGGCAATTTGCCGCAGTGGTGTTTTTTCCTCGTGTCCGTCTGAAGCGCTCACTTTGCAACGACGCTTCCTGCGGCGGCCTGGCCGTCGCCTGAAAATGCTCGCAGTCTTCACAACAGCGTCCGGCTTTGAGCAAGCTCGGCTCTGCCGGGGTTGGATTGTTTTCGGTCAGGCACTTGCTGGTCCCTGCCGGGCGTGGGGTGTTGCCAACCAGGGCACTGTGACTTCCTGAATTTTGCACCCAGATGATCCCATCCGCCGGGAAAGCCGATTTGATCGTGACGTCCGGCTATCCAAGGGGTGGTGCATGAAAAAAAATTGCAGGCAACCGTGTTGTCTACTCTGGTGGGAGCGAACTGTTTTGGGTGAAGCTGCATAGTAGTACAACATTCAGTTGGTAACTCACCCCCCCCAACGTCATTCTGTAAGAATTTACCATGCCCGTGTGGACACCCATCGGAATGAAAATGTAGCGCAGACATTTTGTCTGCAGCAGGCTGGAAGCCTGCGCTACGGCATTTTCGTGGTAATCTTCCTGAGTGCTTGGGATAATGTCAGAATAAGCATCAATCCCGGTACTCGGGAAGATTCCTCCGAATGACAGTTTTGGGTTG
Source organism: candidate division KSB1 bacterium (assembly GCA_034506255.1). Lineage (NCBI taxonomy): Bacteria > Pseudomonadati > Candidatus Zhuqueibacterales > Candidatus Zhuqueibacteraceae > Candidatus Coneutiohabitans > Candidatus Coneutiohabitans thermophilus. The sequence continues at coordinate 107,118 of JAPDPX010000003.1, forward strand.
CGGAGCGGATTTTAAAACCCAACGTTGTCGTAATAGCGCATTTCTCAAAACTCTGTCAGGAGTGACCTGCCTGACCCTGCTCAAAAAGCCGCGCCAGATCATGAGAAATTCTGCAGGCCACAGCCAACGCGGGCAAGCCACAACCAAAATCTCCAGCGGATCGAAGAACCCAACTGTTGAAATTTTATCCGTTGGAAAAATCTTTGCCTTTTCATACCGGTCAACTCCTAAGAGCCTCATCCCCTCAGCAGCTTGTGGAGCAGCGCAGGCCTCCCTGCCTGAAGACAAGATGATGTTTGCGCCACGTCCCCGCACGTAACCGAGGTATTGCCTCTTCCTCCTCGGAAAAACAACATGGTCGGGTCACGACCAAAGCAACTCCGGCGGAGCAAAACCACCCAACTGTTGCAAGGCCCGACTCCAGTTCCCACTTACCAGCAAAATGCTTGCGGGAGTGAGGATTCCCCGGGCAGGGCGATTGTCAGACCTTGCGCTACGGCCACAGGCTGGGGTCGGCGGCCAACTGCTCCTCCAGGGTTTTCATGCGATCTTTGTAGTTTTTAATGTCGAAATTGAAGTGATAGGCAATTTGCAGAAAGAGAGTGCTGAGCTCATAGGCCTGGCGGTTTTGCGGGTCGGCGACGACAGTGTCGATCAGCGGTTGCACGCGCTCCTGCAGCAGCTCGAAGATGGTGTTTTGGATGGGTTCAGGGGTCAGATGCAGGTTGAGCTTTTGCGCGATGTCGATCAGGCTGAGAATTTCCAGGCAGCAGGCGGCGGAGAAGTCGTTGTGGAGAGCGCGCAGCCGTTTTTCCAGCATGGCCTGCAGATGCTGTCCCGCCCAATTGGTGTCGAGCGCGATGCCGAGTTTTTCGGCGGTGCGCGCGATTTCCAGGCAGCGGCGGTAGGCTTCCGCCTCGGTGGTTTCGCCGAGCCGTTCGATTTCACGGCGCAATTCCAGGCTGAGGGTGTAGCGCGCCGGCACGCGGAGTTCTTCCGGGATGGTGGCGCCCAGATCGCGCAGGTTGCGGATGAGGTTGCGATTGTCCTCGTAGAGTTTGCGATAGGCTTCGCCGATTTCGTCCAGGCGATCCTGCAGCATGAGATGGATCACCTGCTGGCGTTCTTCGAAGAAGATGTTTTGCAGGCCGTAGCCCTGCGCCGCCCAGTGGCGTTGCAGATAGCCGGCGAGGTCGCCGCCGGCATGAAAGCGCTGCAGCAGGGCGTCACGCTGCGCGTGGTAGTTCCAGCTCCCCGTCACGCGGCGGATGAAACACTGCGCGGTGTCGACGCTGCCGTATTTGAGCAGGGCGAAGCCGTAGCGCAGGCGTTCGGTGGTGATGCCCGACTGGGCCTGCACCAGCCCGGTGAGCAGCGCGGCACCGGCAGCGGCGGCGGTGGTGAGGTCTTCCCGCTGCAGGGAATAATGATAGAGTTTTTCCTGTTCGGGTGCTTCGAAGAACAGTGCGCGAAAGGCGTAGGTGTTGACCACGCGCGTGAAGGAGACGATCGCCGGGCGCACCAGTTTGTCATAAACGCCGGCACCGTTGCGGTAGGCCGGGAGGTTGCTGGGCGCGCGCTCGAGATTTCGGAGAAAATTTTCTTCGAACGGGCGGTGGCTCACCGCTTCCGCCAGTTGGATGGCGCGGGCGGCATATTGAATGATCTGCACGGTTTCGATGCCGGAGATCTCGCTGAAGAACCAGCCGCAGCTCGTGTACATGAGCTGGGCATTGCGCAGCATCTCCATCAACTTAATGGCGGTGAGCCTTTGCTCGGGGGGCAGCGGCTGGCGCAGGTGGCGTTCGAGAAAGCTGTGCAGGCGTTCCGGGGTGCGTTGCAGGATGACGGTGATGTAATCGTCGCGCGCGGCTGCCAGGTCTTTGAACAACGGTTCGCCGAATTCGAGGGCGAGGCGGTTGAGTTCGTCGCGCAGTTGATCGAGGGCTTCGCGCAGGGGGGCGCGCCATTCCTGATGCCACTCGGGCGGACCGCCGCCGCGGCAGCCGCAGTTGCGCGCCCAGCGGCCGACGCCATGGGCACAGCTCCATGCCGTGCCTTCGCCATTGGGGCCGGGTTTGAGCTCGACCTCCTGCTGCGGCGGATGTTCGGCCAGATAGGCGCCATAGGTGGTGATGGCGATATTGCGCTCCGGTGCGGCGCGGTGCAGCAAATAAGCCAGACCGCGTTCGGCAAAGCGTTCATGATGGCCATAGGTTTCGCCATCGGTGGCGATGGAAACGAGCTGCGGCTGAGTGTTGTTGTGGTTGGTGAAGGCGGCATCCACCTGGCTGGCAAAGTGCCGGGCATCGCGCAACAGATGTTCAAAGCCCACGCCGCGCGCCAGGGCGCCGTGATAGAAAAAGATGTCGATAAACCGGCCGGCGATGCGCTCGCCGCCGGCGGTGCGGTCAAACCAGCGATAGGGCTGGGTGGTGTCGATCTCGCCCTGTTCGACGGAGCGCCATTCCCCGCCGGCCAGCGGCCGCACGCGCTGCGCTTGATAAGGCGAGAGAATCACGTACTTCATCTGGTGAGCAATGAGCGCGCGCAGAACGCGGTCATTGACGGCGGTTTCCGGCAGCCACATGGCCTCCGGCTCGCGGCCGAAGCGGTGGCGAAAATCCGCCAGGCCCCAGCGGATTTGCGTGTTCAAGTCCTGTTCGTTGCACAGCGGCAAAATCGCGTGGTTGTAGGCCTGCGCGATGGCGGCGCCGTGGCCGGGATGGCGGCGCAGGCTGTTGCGGTCGGCGGCGAGAATGCGCTGGTAGGTGCGCGGCGAGAATTTCTCCAGCCAGCTCAGCAGCGTCGGCCCGACATTGAAGTTGATCCACTCGAAATTGTTGACGATGGTGGTGATGCGGTTGTCGTGATCGCTGATGCGGGCATAGGCATTGGGGGTGTAACACTCGTGATCGATGCGTTCGTTCCAGTCATGAAACGGGGCGGCGCTGTCTTGGCGTTCGATGACTTCAGTCCAGGGGTTTTCACGGGGCGGTTGGTAGAAGTGGCCGTGGATCGTCAGAAATTTTCGGGGCATAAACCGGCGGTGAATTGTTGCAATCGTGTCACCAGGCTGTCGCGGTGCAGTGACATTACAGAATTTCAACTCAAAGCGCAAGCGCTTTGTGGCGCTGGGGCCCCGACAATTTCTCCGCGATTTGCTTGCAGCTTCGGGGCTCTGCGGGTATAGTAGTCAAAACGTTGCGTGAGGAACAGATTACAGAACGTTCATCGGCATCCCCGGAGGACGGACAACGCGGTTGCCTCTCCCTGCACCCGATTGACCAAAACCAATAGGACGGACGCAAGTTTATGAAGCGAATTCTTTGTGCTGCGATGACGGTGGCCCTGGCTGCCTGGGTTGCCCTGCCGGCGCACAGCCAGACCTTCAATTTGATTGGCGGCCGCGGGCTGCCGCATTTGCACTCGGCATGGACGCTGCCCAAAGGGCAATTCACCCTGCATGGCTTCGGTTCCTCATACTATCAAACCGTGGTGAAGCCCGGCCTGCCCCCCACCAGCACCACCTTCTGGAATGTGCAAACCGCGCTCGCCCTGCATTTCGCCAGCGGCAAGCATGTGGAATGGGCGGCGACGCAGGTGATCTATCAGGATGCGCATCGCGGCAACCCGCCGCGCAATCTGCCCGACGATCTCTACCTCGGCGTCAAAATCGCCTCGCTCGGCAGCAAAGTCAGCCCGTTGAAATTTGGCGCGAGCGGCAGTGTACGCGTGCCCTTCGCCAGACACCACAACATTCTGTTCGAGCCGTACAGCGGCGGCGGATATGAAATCGGTCTGATGGCCGCCGCCTCCTACAGCCCGGATTTGCTGCTGCCGGAAAACGAACCCAACTTTCACGTCAACTTCGGCTTTTTGCATCACAACGATCTCGGCAAGCTGCTCACCGGCGCCGCGATTGATTCCCACGCGGTGCTCAGCCCGTCACAGGAGTTTCAACTGGGCGGCGGTCTGGCGATTCCCACCGCACAATTCGACTTCACCTTCGAGCTTTATGGCCGCATTTTCACACAACGGCCGCCGGTCACCGCCTATGCCCGGGAGGATTTCTTCTATTTCTCCCCGAGCGTGATTTACCGCCCGAAATACTGGGCTGCCTTCCATGTCGGCTTCGACTTCCGGCTGTTGCAGGGCAGGGAAACCACACGCTACCTCAGCGGCCTGCCGCGTCTGCATCCCGACATTCCCAACTATCCCGGCTGGCGCGTAAACTTCGGTGTCAAGCTCAATCTCAACCAGACACCCCCGCCGGACAACAAACCGCTGTTCGTCAGTTCCGGCGGCCGGCTGGTCTCACGCCAGCCCGAGCTGGAAGCGCAACTCACCGCCGAGCAGCAGAAAACCGCCAGTGCCGAGGAGGAATTGGAGCGCATTCGCAACGAGCGCAAACGTATGGAAGCCATGCTGGCGCGCCTGCGCAATTTGTTGAACAACGAAGGCGAGACGCCAATTGCACCCCAGGAAGAGAAAAAGGACAGGGCTGCCGAACCCGCCAAAGAGAAGAACGAGGAGATGGAAGAGAAGCCCTAGGTCCCGCTGACCAAGTTTGCCGCAGCAATCTCCCGCCCCGCCGTTTCTCATGTGCGACAGGCCGCGCCCCGGCCGGCCTGCTGGCAGGTGAAAAGGGCGGAATCACACCGGTTTGAAACAAAAATGCCCCGTGCATGCACGGGGCATTTTTGTTTTGATGTCGGGCTGCCGAGAGCGGCACTCATTTGCCCTTCAAATTGGGATTGTTGTTGCGTTCATCATCAGTGATGGGCAGGTACTGCCATTTGCCGGCGGGCAGGTGAAAACGGTTGAAACGCCGCTGATCGATCAGGCGGATGCCGGTCACGAACAGCTCCTTGTCGCGTTCGACATAGATGCCGTCCAGGTCGATGGCGGTCAGCGGGTCGAGCTGATGGGAGGCGCGCACGGCATTGACATGGGTGAGCGCCGCGGCGCTGTTGCCCTCGCGCACATCGAGCTCGGCGAGCATCAACTCATTTTCCTGCCAGCTCATGAAATCGATCGGTGTCGATTCGGTGGCATATTTGGCCTGGCGTTGAAACACCAGACCGCCGGTGCCGGTGATCGGCGACAGGGCAATGCGGTTTTTCTCCTTGGGGTCGGCGGTGACATAATTCAGAAAACGGGCATCGGCCACATACTGCGGCCGCCCCAAACCGGCTTGTTGCCAGTAATAATTGGTGGAGAGTGTGTTGTATTTGCCCTGCAGCGGGGCATCGCCGGAGATCATGCCTGCGGTCGCAGCCGTTCTCGCTGCGGCAAAGTTGCCGCGGATGAGATGAATGCGCGCCACCAGAGAGTTGACCACCCGGCGTTCGGCGTCGTTGCTGGCATTGTTCAAAGCCTGCTGCAACTTCTCCAGCGCCAGGTCATACATCTGCTCTGAGGGAATGAACGGCCCGTTGTCGATCACCCCGCCGCCTTCGGTGGGATTCAGGCCGAAGTAGCCGGCGTAGAGATAGCGGGCGATACCGCCAAAGAGATAACCGGTGTAGAGTGCCCGTTTCTGCAGCGCCGCGTCGGTGATCGTGATGGCACCCACCCGCCGCACCAGATCATCCGCGAAGAAGCGCAACTCGCCCAGAGGGTTGTAGGCACCATCCACCGAGTTGTTGTCGGTGCGAATGTCGCCCAGATCGATCTCATTGAAGGTGGGGAAGGTGGCGTTGGGCACGCGTTGATCGAAGAAAAATTCATCCGACAGGCCGCTGGCGAGCACCATGGTCTGTGCCAGCGCCGTGGAAAAGCGCTGCTGCACGCCGATGATCATAAAGTTGACCTGTGAGGGATCGTTGAGCCGGTCGTCCGGCACCTGGTTGATGACCGGCTCCACTGAATTGGAAAAGCGGGTGCAGCCTGTGAAGGCCGCCAGCACACCCGCGAGGGCAGCGATCAGGAAGAAGAGACGTTTCATGTCATGCTCCCAAAAAGGTTGGCCTCATGCCTGAGAGCACGGCGTTTCCGTGCCGGCAGTGAGGAGCCTTACAATGAGAAATTCATGAACAGATAGTAGCTGCGTGGTTGCATCAGCGTCAAAAAGTCCTGGCCGCGGATCAGGCTGCGGGCGCCCGCGAAGTTGATCTCCACATCGGCGCCGCTGTACTTGGTGCTGGTCCACAGGTTGCTGGCGGAAATGCCCACGGTCAAGTCCGAGAGATAGTTGCCGGCAAAGGACTTCAAGATCAGGTCGCGCAAGCTGTAGCTCAGACTGACTTCACGCAGTTTGATATAGTCGGCGTCTTCGATGAAGTTGGCGTTGTAGCGATGATCCATGCGCGCAAAGCGTTCCGCTGCCTGGCGATACTCGGGCGTACCCGGGGTCAGGGGGGTGACACCCGCCACCGGGGTCGCGAAGGAGGCCACACCGCCCGCCTTGGTCGTACCCGCAATGCCGAGCTGGGTCGCCACGCGGTTGAACTCGGGATCATTGCCGAAACGCCGCGAGAAAAGCTCGGTGTTGTTGAACATCTTCATCTCAGTCGCCCAGTCCGCCAGGGCATAGAGGTTGAAGTTTTTCAAGAGGCGCAGGGTGACCGAGAACGAGCCGTTGTTTTTGGGAACGGGATTGCCGAGCGCGACGCGATCGGTGGTTCGTTCCGCGCCGGAATAATAACCGTCGGCATCGTAGGTCACGCCGGTGACCACGCGGGTGTAGAATTCATGCTTGGGCAGGCCGTCCTTAATGACATTGATATCGAAGCCGTCGAAAATCGGCTGGGCACCGCCCAGGCTTTTCACCTCATTGTCCTGGTGGCTGGCAATCACGGTGAGATCGACGCCGAAATTGCGCGACTGCCACGGCGAGGCGCGCAGCAGCAGCTCCACGCCCGATCCCTCGACTTTACCGATGTTGAACGGCACGGCGGAGGCAATTTTGCCGGTCGAAGGCGAATTGCGGAAGTTGATGATCGAATCTTTGATGCGCTGCAGGTAGTAGGTGAATTCCACGCCATATTTTTCGAGAAACTCGGCTTCGAAGCCGAGCTCGAGTTCCCGCACGCGCTCCGGTTTGATCGCAGCATTGCCGATGGTTGCCAGCACGGCGCCGGCACCGTAGCCGCCCTGCTCGGCGCGCCACAGCAACGGGATGCCGTCGAGCAAATCCGGGAGAATGCCGGTTTCGCCATAGGCCAGGCGCAGCTTCATCAGGCTGAACAGGTTGGGGAAGAAGTCATAGCGATCCAGCCGTACCGCGCCACTGGCCTTGGGATAATTGATGCTGGGCGCTTCCTTGCCGATCACGCTGGCATAGTCGCGCCGCAGGCCGAGGGTGAAAAAGTACTGGTCGTTGTAATTGAAGGAATGCTCGGTGAAAATGCCGGCTTCGCGGCGGTTTTCGAAGCCCTCGTCACCACCCGCCAGGTTCGCGCCGGCACCGATGTTGGTGATCAGCTCGGTGCTGAAATTGAACTTGTCGAAGAAGGAGGTGTTCAGCCGACGGTTGAGCAGTTGCGCGCCGACGATTGCGGTGCCGTGCAGTTTGGACAACAACTGGTATTCATAGCGGCCGTCCAGGGTATAGGTGTACTGGATGTTGCGGCGGTTGTAAATGCGCCGGGTGCCCTGGTCGTTTTGGGCCACGCCATAGCGGTAATTCAACAGAAAGGTCTGATCCTGGCGACGGTTGTCATCATCGATGCCCACCGTGCCGCGCACAAAAAGATTTTTTACCGGCGTGTAATCGACGCTCGCCGACCCCAGAAAGCGGTTGCTGTTGGTGACATCGCGGATCGCCTCGATGGCGGCGCTGTCGGTGAAAAGATAGGATCTCGGCCGCAACAGCGTGTTGCCCAGATAGCCGTAGATGTTATTGTCGTTGTTGGGGCGGTGAATTTTGCTGAGCGTGTAACCAGTGCTCAGACGCAGGACCAGTTTGTCGTTGGGCACAATGTCCAGGTTGGCGCGCACGTTCTTGCGGTTCATCGAATTGTTGCGCGTGATGCCCTGCTCGTTGCGGTCGTCGTAGGAGGTGAAATATTTCAATCGTTCATTGCCACCGCTGATGTTCACCGTCTGTTGCAGCACATCGCCGTCACGGAAGATGCGGTTGGCATCCTTGGCGGAAACGAAATCCGAGTCCTTGTATTCAAAAGACTGGCGGTTGGTGCCGCCAAAGATGCGATACTCGATGGCAAGACCACTGCCCTCGCCCGGCTGCAGCCGGCCGCGCTTGGTGGAAATCAGCACCACGCCATTGGCGCCGCTGGTGCCGTAGGAGGCCGCCGCCGCCGGCCCCTTGAGGAATTCGATTTTTTCGATGTCGGAAGGATTCAGACTGGCCAGCACGCTGAGGCCCTGACCACCGACCCCATATCCCACCACCTCGGAATTGTCCACCCGCACACCGTCAATATAGATGACCGGTTGCTCGTCTCCCTTCAAACCGCCGCCCGAACGGACGTTGAAACGATAACCGCTGCCGGCATTACCCGAACTGGGCGCAAGGTTGACGCCCGCCACCTTGCCGCTCACCAGTTGCGTGACCGATTGATAGGCGTTGCTTTGGGTCAGCGTACTGGTCGCCACGCGCGACACCGCCACCTCCGCCACTTCCTTGGCCGTGCGTGACGAAATGCCGGTCACCACCACCTCGTCCAGGTTGAGAATGTCCTCCCGCATGACAAAATTGGCAACCGCCCGCTGGTCGTCGCGCACCTGCACGTCAAAACTTTGGGTCCGATACCCGATGTAGCTCACCACCAGCGTGTAGGTGCCCGCTGGCAGATTGCTTATGGTGTAGTTGCCCTCGGCATCCGTGGTGGCGCCAAAGCGTGTGCCCTTCACCACCACGTTGGCGCCGGGCAGCGCCTCCCCGCTTTTTTTGTCCGTCACCTTCCCACTCACCATGCCGGTGGCCAATGCCATCCCGGTGGTGCACAGGAGCAGCAGGCATGCCATTCCAAAACTCAGTGCCGCTGCTCTTCGGGACAATCTGGTCTCCAAAGATCGCATGTCACCCTCCTCTGTTGGTGAGATAAGATTGATGATGCAGTGGATGGGATTGAATTGTTAAGGTTTCTGCCCTTTGCTCCAGGGCGGTCAATGCCCCGCGCAACAGTGAGAACACGATCACCGACAGATGCGCGTGTGGGAAGCAACTCTTCATCGGGGATCACGACCGGGGAATCAGGATGCTGCCAATGTTCGTACTCTCATGCAATCCTTGTCGTGATAATCCTCGGCAGGATGGATGATGATCTGAGTTTTAAATCAGTCAGCAAAAAAGCTGCCACTCATAAAGCAAAATTTTCTCTCCTCCCACTGGAATGTTTTTTAAATCACTGGAACAGTTTCGCGCTCGGCCTCACGCGGCTATGTGGTGGGCGTTGTGCAGCTGCTTGCATATCGTCATGCAGGGTTTTGCATGTTCAGGTCGCCTGTCTCCCGCAAAGCCATTCGATCGACAATGGTGGTTTGGCTGTTGCAAAGATACCCGTTTGGGACAGTTTTCAAGCTGGAGTACAAAGCTGAAGCCCGGCACTCCACCATTCAAATTCCAAACCCAAAAAATCACAACTTCACACCAGACCGTTGCAAGCCACGGCCAAGCCGTGATCGGGCAGTCATCAACGATCAAAAGCGGAGCGGTGAAAATCCCTTGTATCTTTTGCCCGCTTTGTTAGCTTCTCGCGAGCACTGGAAAGACAGCATTCACTGCAGGGCAAAACCCGGCTGCCTTTTCTCGACTGGCGCGCTGCTCGTGTGAACGTTTGCGTCCCCAGTTTCCCGCTTTGCTCCGGCTGCTCTTTTGCGTCTTTGGGCTCCGGATGATCAGGATCCCTGTTTGGGCTGTCATTCTGCCGGGAGTCTTCGCCAACACCGCGCTGGCAATGAGATTTCAAAAAATGCGGCAGGCATGAAGGTTCTCCCCGTTGCGATCATGCTCACGGGTGCCAGGCATGCAAATCGAAAACATTCCCCTCACGAAAATCGACCTCAGCTCCCCTGGCTGGGATGAGTTCATTTTCACCTACCCGTTGGCACCGGGGCCGGTGAAGGAATCGATCGCCGCCATCGGCTTGCAACAGCCGGTGGTGGTGACACCCCGGAGGAAGAAATACCGCCTGCTCATCGGCGTGCGCCGCGTGCTGGCCTGCCGGGAATTGGGCTGGCGGGAGATACCCGCGATCGTGCATCCGCCGCAGAGCCACGAGCAACTGTTGTGGCTGTGTCTGCATGAGAAGGCCGGCAGCCGGCCGCTCAACGCGCTGGAGAAAGCGCGCGTGCTGCAACGTTTCGCCGAATTGTGGCAGGGCGACATCGAGCGTTTGCAAAATGAGATTTGTCCCGTGCTTGGCCTGCCCGCCACCGCCGCCGCGGTGGAGACCCACCTTTTCCTGAAGGAATTACCCGAAGCCCGGCAGGAGGAAATTGCCGCCGGCCGCCTCACACCGCAGCATGCGGATTTGTTGCGCGCGCTGGCGCCTGAAGACCGCCAGGCGGCAGTGCAATATCTGTTCGGCAGTCAAAAAATTCCGCTGCGCGACGCACGCGAGATCATCGCAGACGCCGCCGGCTTGGCCGCACGCCACGGCACGCGCGTGGTCGAAGTGTTCGAACGGCCCGCTGTCAGGGAAATCCTGGGGCGTGATGACTGGACGCCGCGGCAGCGCCTGCAGGAACTGCGCACCCTGCTGCACCGCGAACGCTTTCCCCGGCTCGGCAGTCTGGAACAGCGCTTTGAAGCTCTAACGAAACTCCTGGCCGGCGGCAAGCCGCTGGAGATCAAACCACCGCGTTATTTTGAGGGCGAGGAGCTCACCATTTCTTTTCGCGCCCGCGCGCCGGAAGAAGTCACCGCCATTCTGCAAACCCTCAACGAAGCCGAACGCAAGCGGCTTTGGCACAAGCTGTTCGCGCTGCTGCAGGCAGAGGGCAGCCAGGCGGAGGATGATTTTTTTGAGGGGAAATAATGAAAATCTGTGCGGTGCAAATCCGGCCGGTGAAGGGCGATATTCCGGCAAACCTCGCAACGCACAAAAGGTTGATCGAGCCGGCGCGTTCGCGGAGAGCGGACACGATCCTTGTCCCGGAACTCTCCCCCGCATGAGGCGGAGTCTCCGGCTTGCAACTGTCATCACGCGGCTTGCGAGCGGCAGCCAAAATTTTGAGATCATCCGACTCAAGCGTACATGGCCACATGACTGTTTTTTGCATCTGATGAACTCCGATAGGAGTGAGATGTTTATAGCCAAATGCCGTTCGCCTAAATGAAACCCCAGCGGGGTGACATGTGTATCGTGCCTCCTCATTGATCTCATCTTGAATTGAAGGCAAACGCCGTTACATGTCACTCCTCAAGGAGTTTGAAGTTGGAGGTGTTGGCAATTACTCTAAACATTTCACCCCGGGCGGGGTTGGGCCGTTCGCTATCAAGTTGGGGCATGTGGCTCTCAGCAGAGAAGGCACGGAACTGATTTTGCGATTCTTTTCATCTTGTTGTCGCAAAATGTACACAAAATTCGGATGATCCTTGTTTTTCCGCGTAATTTGCCATGCTGCGTATGGCAGCCCTCAGGATGAAAATGAGCTTTCACAGTCGCGCCTTCAGGCACCGACCCCGAAGGGTTTGTTACTTTCGTGGCGATTGCGGAGAAACCGCCGCCTTGCTTCTCCCGCGAAAACACCCTCCCACGAAAAAGCTTTTTTGTGGGATTTCACTTTCATGGGCGAAGCATTGCCCGAAAGAGCGTTTTCTGTGGGGCTTCATTTTCGGAGGGTATTGAGAGTCTGCTCCCAACGCCGCCCCCGGCGGGGCAAAGGTCGGCCGGCGCAAAGAAACCATTGAACTCATGGCTGCGGCGTGCGTAGAAGGGCCTGCAAATTGTGATTTTCAAAAAAAGTGGAGGTGCCCATGTCAATGTGGACCGAACCTGCAGAGCTGGCGTGGTTCCTGGTCGGACTGGTGCTGGCACTGGCAGAGTTCCTGATTCCGGGGTTGATCGTCATCTTTTTTGCCGCGGGCGCGTGGCTCACGGCGCTGGCCCTGATGGCGGGGTTGATCGAATCGTTCAACGAGCAGTTGCTGATGTTTTTGATTTCGTCGATCGTCTCGCTGATGCTGTTTCGCAAACAGGGTCGGCGCTATTTCGAGGGCAGGGTCTCGGGCAAGCTGCCGCCCGGTGAATCGCTGGATGATGTTCATGGCAAACGGGCGGTGGTGCTCACCACGATCAAGCCGAACACACTGGGTGGCAAAGTGGAGTACAACGGCACGCCCTGGGCGGCGGAGGCCGAGGTCGAGATCGCGCCGGGCACGGTTGTCGAAATTGTCAGCCGCAACAATCTCACGTTACGAGTCCGACCGCTTTCCTGAAAGGAGGAGAAGGGATGTCACTGCAAACCATTATCATTCTGGGACTGATTCTGTTTGCACTCACCACGCTCGCACGCACCGCGATCGTGGTGCCACAGAAAACCGTGTTCATCGTCGAACGGCTGGGCAAATACTCCGGCACACTGGAGGCCGGCTTTCATATTCTCATGCCGTTTGTGGACCGCGTGGCCTATAAACATTCGCTCAAGGAAATGGTGATCGATGTGCCGCCGCAAACCTGCATCACCAAGGACAACATTCAGGTGGAAGTGGACGGCGTGCTCTACATGCAAATCATCGATCCGGTGAAAGCCTCCTACGGAGTGAGTGACTACCGCTTCGCCTCGATTCAGCTCGCCCAAACCACGATGCGCAGTGAGATCGGCAAGATCGACCTCGACCGCACTTTCGAAGAGCGCGAGAAAATCAACCATGAAATCGTCAATGCCGTGGACAAGGCCTCCGATCCCTGGGGCATCAAAGTCACGCGCTATGAGGTGAAGAACATCGTGCCGCCCGCCAGCATCCGCGACGCGATGGAAAAGCAGATGCGGGCCGAGCGCGAGAAACGCGCCCTGATCGCGGAATCAGAGGGTGAAAAGCAGGCGAAGATCAACCGCGCCGAGGGTGACAAACAGGAGGCCATTGCCCGTTCCGAAGGTGAAAAGATGAAGCGCATCAACGAGGCCGAGGGCCGCGCCCAGGAGATCGAGCGCGTGGCCCTGGCGACCGCCAAGGGGATTCGTGAGATTGCAATGGCCATCAGTGAAAAGGGCGGCCTGGACGCGGTGAATTTGCGCATTGCCGAGCAGTATCTCGGCGAGTTCGGCAAGCTGGCGCAGAAGAACAACACCATGATCATTCCCTCCAACCTTTCCGATGTCGCCGGCATCGTGGCGGCGGTGGGCAGGATCTTCAGCAGCATGAAGCCTGTCGAGGCGGAGGAAATGCGCAAGGCGTGAACGCCGGTGCATTGGCCACTGCCATCTTTGCGCGGCATGCAGCAACGGCCGGCAATGATCCATATTGGCTCGCCCCCGGCCGTTGTCTTTTGACTTATAACCGCCCCCGGTGTGGTCAAGCAATCATCCCCTGGCACACCTCGCGCCGCCGGCGCGGCATCTTTCGGCCGGAGGGGCGGCATGCTGGTGAGGCTGCACGATTCATGCAAAATTCAGCTTGTCCTTGTGGCAATTCAAATGAACTGCCGGCGCATGATTCCGGTTGTTCCGTAAGCAGGATTAAACTGGGCTCTATGTTGATTGATGTGGGTAATTTTGCCATGCTGCGCGCGGCACCCGGCAGAACGAAAATGAGCTTTCGCAGTCGTGCCTTCAGGCACCGACCCTGAGGATCTACTACAAAAATATTTTCGTGTTAACCGTAGAGCAGACCTCTTTTTTGCCGGCAGGCTGCCGGCCGGCGCTGGGGCATTTTTACGGCATACGATGACAAGGCAAACACTGGCCTGGGGAAACGCTCTTGTGCAACCCCCCGGTCTAAATCTTGTCATGCCTTACCCACATTGATCAGCTTGAAACCTTGCATTTTTGCAGGAGAAGCAATTTTTATGGGTGTGATGCTGCAGGCATTTTATTGGAACTGTCCCGGCGAGGAGGGCCGCGATTACCAATGGTGGGAATATGTGCGGGCGCAGATTCCGGAACTGGCGGCGACCGGCTTCACCGCGCTGTGGCTGCCGCCGGCACACAAGGCCGCCAATCTCGACGGGCCCTCGATGGGCTATGATCCTTACGATTACTATGATCTCGGCGAGTTCGATCAAAAAGGCGGTGTGCCCACGTGGTTTGGCACCAAAGCAGAGTTGCTTGCTTTGATCCAGACCGCACATCAACACGGCATGACGGTGATCGCCGACATGGTGATCAACCACAACAGCGGCGCCGACGCCACCGAGGTCAATCCCATCACCGGACAGGCGCGCTGGACGCTGTTCCAGCCCAAGAGCGGCCGTTTCCCGCGCAACTGGGAATGTTTTCATCCCAACATGTATGAATCATGGGACGAGAGCACGTTCGGTGACATGCCCGATCTCTCGCACCGCAATCCCTACGTCTTTGGCGAGATCATCAAACTGGCGCGCTGGCTGGTGGAGGAAATCGGATTCGATGGCTTTCGCTATGATTTCGTCAAGGGCTATGGCGCCGGCACCGTGGCGGCGATTCAGGAGTATCGCTATCAGCGCAACGGCCAGTTGTTCAGACCCTATGGCGTGGCGGAACACTGGGACAGCGCGCGTGCCATCGAGCAATGGGTCAATGTGACCAATTTCTCCAACACCAATCCGGTGGATGCCTTCGACTTCCCCCTGCGCGAGCTGCTCAAGGGGCTGTGCGATCAATACGGCTTCAGTCTGCGCCATCTCGTGACCGGCGAGACGCTGCTGCAAGACCAGCCGCAAAGCACCGTCACTTTTGTCGAGAATCACGATTTGCGCGACGAGGGCCGCCCCATCGTCAACGACAAGCTGCTGGCCTATAGTTTCATCCTGGCGCACGAGGGCTATCCCTGCGTCTTCTGGAAGGATTATTTCAACGCCGGCCTGCATCTGCGCGGCACGCCACACGGCATCGCCGCACTGATTCAGGCGCACGAGACCTACGCGGCGGGCACCACCGCGGTTTTGTATGTCGATGATGATTTCTATCTGATGCAGCGCACCGGTGCGGGCGGGCGGCCGGGGTTGATCTATGCCCTCAACAATCGCGGCGATATCTGGCGCGGGGCATGGGTCACCACGCAGTGGCGCAACACGGGCTTTACGCCGGTGGCGTGGTGGAGTGCGAGAGATCGCAATCGCCCCAACGACCAGCAAGCGGCGGCCGACGGCCGTGCCGAGTTCTATGCACCGCCGCGCGGTTACGTGATCTATGCCCCCAGGATCTGACCGGAAGCCGGCGTTCGCCGGCGGTGGAATTTGCGGACAGGGCGCCGGGCGCGTGAAGTGAGCGGCCTGCCGTTCCCCCTGACCGCGCGTGGAATCTCCGGATGCGGGCGTGTGGAAATATGTCGACGTTGGAGCAGGTCGCCCCCGATCAGGTGAAGACCAAAAATCCCCGGCGCGATGAGCGGCCGGGGATTTTCATTTTCTCAGGCGGGTGTGTGTCAGTTTCTTTCCAACAATCCCACGACTTCACAATGCGCGGTGTGCGGAAACATGTCCACCGGCTGGACCTTTTGCAGGTGATAGTCGCGGCTGCACAGGTCTTTGAGATCACGGGCAAAGGTCGCAGGATTGCAGGAGATGTAGACGATGCGTTGCGGCGCGAGCTCCAGCAGTTTTTGAACGACCCTGGGGTGCATGCCGGCACGCGGCGGGTCGGCGATCACCACCTCCGGCCGGCCCCAGCGGTGGATCAACAGCGGCACCCGCGCCAGCTCATCCTTCAGATCACCCAGAATGAAGTGGCAGTTGGTGATTTCATTGATGCGGCAATTGACGCCGGCATCATAGATCGCCTGGGGCACGATTTCGAAGCCCAGCACCTGGCGTGCATGTTTGGCGATGAAGATCGAGATGGTGCCGGCGCCGCTGTAGAGATCGTAAACCGTTTCCCTGCCGGTGAGGCCGGCAAAATCGCGCGCAATGCCATAGAGCTTTTCGGCGCCTTCGGTGTTGGTTTGGAAGAAGGAATTGGCGGAGATTTGAAAAGTGTAATCGCCGATCTGGTCGCGCACAAAGCCGGGGCCGTGCAGGATGATCTCTTCCTCACCCAGGGCGATCTGCGCCTTCGAGCGGTTGAGGTTGTGCACGATGGTGGTGATGTCCGGGAAGGCGGCGACCAGCTTGCGGCTCAGCTCCGCCACCGCCTCACGGCCGCCGGGCACCTCGCTGGTGACAAAGTTGACCATGAACTCGCCGGTGCGTTTGCCCTCGCGCAGCACGAGGAAGCGCCAGAAGCCGGTGTGATCCTGCGTGGTGTAGGGCAGGAGGGGATGTTGCTGCACTGCTGCGCGCACGAATTGCAGCACGCGGTTGCTGCGCTCGGAGAGCAGCCAGCAGGCGTCGATCGCCAGGGTCTTGTCATAGTGATTGGCGGCGTGCAGGCCGAGGGCAAAATCGCGGCTGGCCGCGGGCGCGTTGCTCTCGATTTCGTTGCGTGTCAGCCAGCGCTGACGCGAAAACGAGAACTCCATCTTGTTGCGGTAGAAAAAGGTCCGGGGCGAGCCCACCGTCTCATTCACCTGCGGCTGGGGGATGCCCGCAAGGTGCTCGAGGGTTTCGATGACCTGGCGGCGCTTGTAGGCCAGTTGCACCTCGTAGCGCAAATGCTGCAACAGGCAGCCACCGCACTCGCCGAAGTGCTGGCAGCGCGGGGCCACGTAGTTTTCCGATTGCCGCAAGACAGCGAGCGCACGGGCTTCGGCAAAGGCTTTTTTCTTTTTGATGATCTGCGCCCGCACGCGCTGGCCCGGCAAACCCTGGCCAACGAAAATGACGTATCCGTTCAGCCGTGCCAGACCCTTGGCGCCGAAGGCCAGGCCCTCGACCTCCAGCTCGATTTCACTGCCTTTTTTGAGCGTAATTTCCATCTTTCTGCCATCCATTGTGCGTGGTGAACCCGGTGCAGCACGGGCAGGTGCCCGTCCTGCTCACGAAATGGCGGCCGCGCCCTGCGGGGGCGGTGCGATCAGACCTGGAGCCGCACCAGCTCGTGTTGCGGTTCGGTGTAAATCTCCGGACCGTTCTCCCCCGCGTAAACGTTGATCTCCAGGCGCACGCCGAATTCCGGCAAATAGATGCCCGGTTCGATGGAAAACGCCAGGCCGGGAATGATGTCACGGGAGTCGCGTGTTTCAAAACTGTCGATATTCACCCCGCTGGCGTGCACCTCGGTGCCCAGGCTGTGGCCGGTGCGGTGCACGAAGTATTCGCCGTAGCCGGCCTGGGTAATGAACCGCCGCACCACTTCATCGATCTGGTAGCCCTTCACGGGTTTTCCGGCCTGCCAGTTTTGCCGGAGGAAATCCACGCCCAAATCGCGCGCCTGGCGCACAATGTCGAACACCTTTTGCACCGCCGGTGGCACCTCCCGGCCGGCAAAACCCACCCAGGTGATGTCGGCAAAGACGGCGCGCGGCGTTTTTTTTCTGGCCCAGAGATCGATGAGAATCACGTCGCCCTTGCGGATCGGGCTGTGCTGCGTGGCGGTGGGGGCGTAATGCGGATTGCTGGCATTGCCATTGACCGCCACGATGGGGGGCGAATCCGTGAAGCAATTCTCCTGCGCGAAGCGCTGCAGGATGAACTGTTGCACCTCATACTCATTGAGGGGGCGGCCCGCCTGCAGCGCGGCCTCGATCATTTTGAAGGCTGCGCGTTGCGCGGCATCCACGACGTGCGCCGCGGCCACATGGCTGCGCAATTGCTCCGCACTCCAGCGCGCCGTGAATTCCTGAATCAAATTCGCGGAGGTGACGATCTCGACGTTTAAGGAGCGCAGCAATTCGAACATGCCGGCATCGAGATAGGAGGCGGTTGGCACATCGTTGCCCGGCGAGTATTCCATGGCGATTTTGCCGGGCCGGGGCAGCAGCTCATCCAGGCGCTGCCGCATCTGCTGCAAACCGGCATACAGCATCATGCGCCCCGGCAGCGGGGGCAGGTTCATTTTTTCGATGGCATGGCCGAGCAGCACCGGCTCACCAGCCTGCGGGATGAAATAGAACCAGCGCCGCGTAATATGATAGTCGGCGAGATTGAACAGCTCGCGCGCCACGGCATTCAACCCGCGAAAGTCGTAGATCAACCATCCGGCCAGTCCGTCGCGACGCAGCGCGGCCTGCACCGCGGCAATGTCCAGCGAAAACACCGGTGTTTCCTTCATCAGGGCCTCTCCTTTCCAATCCAAATCCCCCCGCGATTTTACACGTGTTGCGATTGTGATGGGTGATGAATGGACGACTCGTACCCGGCCCGCCGCGGCGCCGCGGGCACGATTGCGGTGAAAGAGCAGGCGCTTGCCGGAACTTCAGGCCAGCCCGCGCGGGCGCACAGATGTTGCCGCGGGCGCATCTTGTTGGCGCGAGGAATGGCAGTTCAGCATGTACCTGCAAACAGGCTCGACTTCAGAAACTGCCCGAGTCATACCAGATAGGGTACCGTCATGGCGCCGTTCGGCAGCAGGTAACAGGACTTCGCCTCCGGCAGCCAGGTGAAAGCAAGCTGCAGCGCTTCGGCCAGGCTGTTGGCCGGATGAAAACCCAGGCGCCCCACGGCAGCCGCTTCCAACTGACTGAGCAGAATGATGCGTGCTTGCGCAGTCTTCTGCCGCATCGAAACCTCCAGCGCCTCCCGGAAATGATGCTGGTGCAGGAAGGCACCGGCGGCTCTTTGGGGCATGGGCACGGCCGTTGCGCCGGCGTTTTTTTTCAGTGTCATGTCCTGATCACACGCGGCCGCCAGAATCACCACGCCGCCCGGCCGCACAGCCGCCATGGCATTGTGCAGGGCGGTGTGCGCCTCGCTGAAGCTATGATCGTGGGGCGCGCCACCACTGCTGACAATCACCAAATCGGCGGGATGGGAGATGGGGATGCGATAAAGATCATCCACCTGATGACAGCCGGCGGCAAAGGCCTGCAGCGCCTCGCCTGCCACCGCACCGATGAGATTGCCGCAATCGTTCAAAATCGTATGCAGCAAAAAGTCAATGGTGAGAAAGCGAAAGGCCTCGCGCATATCCTGCTGCAGCGGATTGCCGTCCACCACGCCGGCGCGGCAAAGCGGATGCAAACCCTGACCACCGGCAGCCAGCGCAAGGCCGTAGAGCCGTTCGATGGTTTCGGCGCCGGCACAATCCGGCACGATCAAGCTGGGCCCGCCGGCATACCCCGCAAAGGGATGAAGGCTGACTGCGCCGGCCAAAATCACGCGGTCAAAATCCAACAGCAGACGGTTCACAAACACTGGCGTGCCGCGGCGGGTGCGCCCGGCGTATTCCAGGGCGTGGACATCCAGTGCATCGTGGTAAAGCACCGTTGGCGAATCGCGGCGGGTGGTGGTCGATCTCACCAAATTCGGAACGCCGTTGCGCCGTGCGCCCCACGTTCCGGCTACCAGGATGGTAATGTCACGGCCTGCGAGACCCAGGCGGCGCAACCGCTCCAATAAGACCGGCAGGAAGAGGGCGCCACCGGCGCTGTGCACATCGTCGGGCACAACCAACAAGACGTTGCCGGCGCCGCGAAAGACTTCGTCGAACGGATGGCAACCCAACGGATGGTCCAGCGCCTGGGTGATGAGATCCTCGGGCTTTTGCAGCGTGGCCACATATTTGGGCTTCAGCTCGACGAATTGGCGCGGCGGCCGAAACTCCGCCTGCAGCGCACCCGTGCCGTATTTCAGTTTCAAAATCATGAGAGCTTCAAATCCAGAAAAAGGCCTTCGTTTGGGATGACCATGACGGGCAAAAGCCCCCCTGCCACCCGCCGGCCGGCTGTGTAATGGCACTCTCAAGGCCGCCGAAGTTATCAGATTTTGCCTACAATGTCAAGTCAACCTGTTTGTCCTGTGGAGATTGTTCTCAAGTAATACACTCGCAGACCGGGTGTCTTGAGTTGAAACATTTTTTTGAAATTTCTGCAATATCTCCGGCGGCTATGGGGGTGGCATAACGAACAAAATAATTCTTGACTTACAATGAACCGGTTGCGATCGATTTTCTGGCACAGTGTTGGCTAAATGAAATGGCGAGCAGTCAAGTGATACAACATGGCTATTAACTTGACTGGTTAATGAGAGCACCTCGCCGCACGCAACTTGCACGACTACATTCGATAACGGCGATGGGGCTACCGAGGTAAAACAGGAGTTCGGCTACCCCATCATCCATTATACTTCCATCCTTAAAACTCGTTTTTAAGGACACCTACCCCAAAGAGAAGGGACACGGTTTCGCGCGCCGTGTCCCTTTTTTATTGGCCTCTGCTCCAAGCATTACCGACCGGAAAGTTACATCCTCTTTACCAGTCACATGTCCCCACTCCCGCGACCGCGATGCGCGGGCACCGAGCCGCAAGCTTCGGGGCGGCATCAGGACAAAGTTTACATGCGCTGCAAACCATTTGAAGAGCTGGCGTGGCCAAAATTCACTTGCCTTTTAAAGCGCGGATAAATACTTTGGCGCCACTTTGCACATGCTTCTCAGTGCTTGTTTTATTATTTACTTGGCGCTGGTCGGCTGGCTGATGCGTGGTATCTGGCGCTATCGGGTGTCTGTAAAAGATTGTAGCCTGCCCGAGTGGCCACCGGTCACGATTATAGTCGCCGCGCGCAATGAAGCCGCTCAACTTGCAGATCTCAATTCGTGTCTGCAACGTCAATCCTATCCCAATGATCGGCTGCAGATCATCATTGTTGACGACCGCAGTGAGGATGACACCCCGGACATTCTGGCGGAGCTGCAAAAACACAACCGGTTCGAGGCCCTGCGGCTCGAAAATGTTCCGGAGCGATACAGTCCAAAAAAGTACGCGCTCAACCACGGCCTGGCCGCCGCGCAACACGATATCATTTTGCTGACGGATGCCGATTGCCGGCCCGGCCCGGAATGGGTGAAGCTTGTGGTTTCCTGTTTTCAACCGGGCACTGTGGCGGTGGTGGGCTTCTCTCCGGTGATGAGTTGCCATGCGACTCTCAACGGTCTGCTGCTGCTGGACAGTCTGGCCGTGGCCGCCGCCAGTCTCGCAGGCGTGGGCTGGCGCAAACCCTTCCTGGCAACCGGGCGGAATCTCGCCTATCGCAAATCTGCTTTTATGGCTGCCGGTGGCTTTGCAGGCTTTGCCCGGCAAGTTTCCGGCGATGATGATGTTCTGATTCAACGGCTCGCACGAGTGGGGAGGGTGGAATATGCCCTGCCACCGCCGTCACATGTTTGGAGTGTCGGTGGTCCGGCTTCGCTGCGCGCCTGGCTGCGGCAGAAACGCCGGCACCTTTCTGCAGCGCGCAGCTATGTGCCGGCCGTGCAGCTCGGCTATTTGGTTTTTCATGCGTGCAATGTCGCGCTTTGGCTGGCACCGTTGCTGGTCGGCTGGCGGGGTCTGCTGCTGCTGGTGCTGAAATGCGTCGCAGATTTTTGGGTTCTGCGCGGTGCGGCGGTGCGTCTGACCTGGCGACCGCCCTGGGTTTTCTTCTGGGGATGGGAAATTGTGCATCTCCTGTTGCATTTGCTCGCCGGTGCCGCGACATTTGTGGGCAAGCCGCGCTGGAAAAACTGACTGAACCAATTTCGGTCGGCAACGCCGGCAGCGGCGCTCTCATTCACAACGATCAGGGGCCGCAGGGAGAATGAATCATTTCCGCCCACGGCCGTCGCCATTTTCTGACATGCTGCTGCTTTGCGCTTTTGGAAAATTCGCACGCTGTCTGTGACTGAGGTGGAAAGGCCTCAATCTGGCGCAGCAGGAAAAGGACGCTCACACGGCGCGGGCTGCCAAGCCGTGCTTCGATGGTCACCTGTCCGTTGCGGCATCAGAGTGAATATGGCGGTTAATCCCCTTACGCTGTTAAGGAAGGCATTCCTGCCGCTATGATCAACTTGCCCATCCTGAAATCGGCACCGGCAGTGGCTGCCCCCCCCGCCCGCGCGCCGGCAAGCCGCGCCTCCTTGCTGGATCGCTGGGAAATACCCTTCGGCAGGGAGGTCGCCCTCGGCCGGCTGCTCCGCGCCCTGACGGTCAGGCGCTTGTGGAATGCCGTCCAGGCGCTCGCCTCCTTTACGCTCTCCGCAATTTTGAAAAGAAACATCGTCTGGGGTGTGCCGCCGGTGCTCACCATCGAGCCGACCAACATTTGCAACCTGCACTGCCCACTGTGTGTAACCGGCAATGGCACGATGGAACGACCCAACGGCCGCATGGATTTTCCGCTCTATGCGCGACTGATCGATGCGCTGGCGGAGCGCGCGCTTTATGTGGTGTTCTTCAACCAGGGCGAGCCGTTCATCCATCGCCGCTTCCTCGAGATGGTGGCCTATGCCCATCGCCGCGGCCTTTACACCACCACCAGCAGCAACGCGCATTACTTCGATCCCGCCACCGCCGAGGCCACGGTGCGCAGCGGCCTGGACACCCTGGTGCTCTCGGTGGATGGCGCGACGCAGGAGACCTACAGTCGCTATCGCGTCGGCGGCTCGCTTGCCCGGGTGTTGCAGGGCATCCGCAATCTGGTGGCGGCCAGACAGCGGCTGCGCAGCAAAACTCCCCACCTTTTCCTGCAATTCCTGCTGATGAAGCACAACGAGCACGAACTGCCGGCAATGGCACAGCTGGCGCGCGAGCTCGGCGTCGATCGTTTTCTGAAAAAGAACATTCAAGTTGAGACCCTCGAGGAAGCGCGCCTCTGGCTGCCCGGCGAGGAGCGCTATCGCCGCTATCATCTCAGCGAGAATGACTTTGCCGTCAAGCACGGCAGGGGCGTGTGCCCGCGGCCATGGCTGACGACGATGGTGAATTGGGATGGCACGGTGGTGCCCTGCTGCTTCGACAAAAACGGCCATCACACCACCGGCGATTTGCGCACCACCGGCTTCCTCCAGGTGTGGCAGGCCGGTGCCTACCAGCAATTCCGGCAGCGCATGTTGCGGCAACGCGAAACCATCGCCATCTGTCAAAATTGCAATCAAGGAATCGGCCTGTTTGTGTGAAGACCGGCCGCCGCCCGGCTCAAATGCTCTTCAACCACGGGAACAACGTGACGCAATTCTTTTTCAAGCGCTTCGAGCGCATGCCCGAATTTCTCGTGCGAATGTTGCCGCGCTTGTGGTGTCGCGCACCGGCCTCGCACAATCGCGTCTATCTGACTTTCGATGATGGCCCGCATCCCGAACGCACGCCCCTGATTCTCGACGTGCTGGAGGAGTTTGGACTGTGCGCCACGTTCTTCCTCATTGGCAAGCGGGCACAGCGTCACCCCGGGCTGGTGCAGCGTCTCGCCGCGCGCCATCGCCTCGGCAATCACACCTGGAATCATCCCAATCTGCGCTGGCGGGGGCCGCGCGTGTTTGCTGCCGAGCTGGAACCCACCCGCAAACTTCTCGAAGATCTGGCGGGCACCGCCGTGCGCCTGTTCCGGCCGCCCTATGGCGCATTCGGGCCGTCGTTGACGCGCTATGCGCGCAGGCACGATCATCAAATCGTGCTGTGGCAGGTGTTGCCGTGGGATTTCCGTCCCGAGCGCAGCGCCGCACAGATCGCTGATTGTCTCGTGCGCCACACCACCGCCGGCAGCATCATCGTGCTGCACGATGGCCACGCCTGCGCCGGCAAAACCGCCGCTGCCCTGCGCGTCGCGCTGCCGGTTTTGCTCGAACACGGTTTCACGTTCGCGCCGCTGCCCAATTGCGATCTCAGCGGTGCGCCGGCCGCATCCCGGTCATCACAAACAGCAGGCTCGTTTTTTGGCATCTCTTTCTGACAGCCGGCCGGTATCGCGGGCACACCACCGCGGTCGCACGCCCGGTGCCGCTGCACTCACCGCCCGCCGGCAGGAGCAGGTGGTGCGAAGCAGGCAGAGGTTGAAGCTGGCCGTCATGGCTTTGAGTTTTTCCCTCTGGCTGACGGGCAATGCCGCTCTGCATGCCCAGTCCGCCGCCGTTCCCCTTTATCACACCGTTTATCCCTTTCTGGAAAAACTGGCCGCCGATCTCCCGCAACACAGTCTCGCTTTACATGTGATTCCGGTGGATCGCGAGCAGGTGCGGCAAATTCTGCTGGCGGCGCGCAGCGCCAACCTGCAACTCTCGCGGGCCGATCAAGCCCTGTTGGAACAATATCTCGCGGAATTCACGGATCCGGTTGCCGGCGCAACACCGCCCGCCGGTGCGGAGCGCCATTTCTGGCGCCATGAAGAACGCGGTGCCCGCCTCTTCGTCGATGTCTTCGGCATGCAACGCTTCGCATTCCAGCGCGGTGACAGCGCCGGGCAAGATCTGGACATTTCACGCACGCGCGCCGGCGGCCGCCTGCGCGCCCAGCTCCCGCCGCGCTTGTTGCTGGCGGTGGAAGTGAGCAACAGCATGGAGCGCGGTGCGCCGGATTCCGCGGAGGTGTTCACACCCGGTCGCGGCCAGCCCCTCGTGCTTTCCGGGGGGTCAGCCTTCCGCGAGACGGCGATCGCTTATGCCCGGCTGCAACTGCCCTGGTTTGAAATCGAAGCCGGCCGCAATCAGTTCGCCTGGGGTGTCAGTCCGCTTACGCAGCTTGCCCTCAATCGCGAAAATCAACCCTTCGATCTCGTGCGGCTGGATTCCCGCTGGCGCAGGTTTCGCTTTGTGTTCGTCCACGCCAGCCTGCGCGCGGCACAGCGCAAGTTTCTGGCGGCGCACCGCCTGGAGATCATGCCCCTCCCCACTTTCCTTTGCGCCGTTGGAGAAACCGTGATCTATGGCAGCCGCGGCGCCGAGTTCGAGTACCTCAATCCACTCATGCTCTATCACGCCGCCGAGCATCTCCTGGGTGACAGGGACAACAACGTGCTCACCCTCGACTTCGCGTGGTTTCCGCGGCCGGGGCTGAAGCTCTACGGCGAAAGCTTCATCGACGATTTGAGTTTGGAATTTCCGCTCGGCACCTATTTTGGCAACAAACTTGCCTGGCTCGCCGGCGCTTTCTGGACGCGGCCATTGGGCTGGCGCAGTGCCGACCTGCGTCTGGAGTACAGCCGTGTCGATCCCTTCGTTTACACCCACGAATTTCCCCAAAACGTTTACGAGCAGGATGGCGAAGCCCTGGGCAGCCGCTTCGGTCCAAATGCCGATCGTCTCACGCTGGCACTCGGCTGGCGACCGCATCGCGATCTGCAAGCCACTGGCCGGTTGCACTGGCAGCGCACCGGCCGCGGCGATTTGTTCCGCGCCCACCGGCCGGAAGACGGCAATGCCAAGGGCTTCCTGAAAGGAACGGTGATCACGACGCTGTACGGCAACCTCGCCCTGGAGAATCAAATCCGACGGGATGTTTATTTGGGGATTGAGCTGGAGTGGGAGGCCGCAAAAAATGCCGGCTTCGTGACGGGCCTGACCAGCCACCGCCGGCAGGCCGCATTCACCATGCGGGTGGATTGGTGACAGCTCACAGCAATCTTTTGCATGACAGTTCGGCCACGGCTTGCAAAAGTTTTGTGTGTCGTTCCAGGCCACGGCCAGGCCATTGCAGAGCCGGGGTCAACCGCCACTTTTTTTAGATCATCCGACTCAAGCGTACATGGCCACATGACTGTTCTTTGCATCTGATGAACTCCGCTAGGATGGAGATGTTTATAGCGAAGTGCCGTTCGCCGAAATGAAACCCCAGCGGGGTGACATGTGTATCGTGCCTCCTCATTGACCTCATCTTGAATTGAAGGCAAACGCCGTTACAGGTCACTCCTCAAGGAGTTTGAAGTTGGAGGTGTTGGCAATTACTACAGCCATTTCACCCTTGGCGGGGTTGGGCCGTTCGCTATCAAGTTGGGGCAAGTGGCTCTCAGCAGAGAAGGCCCTGAACTGATTTTGCGATTCTTTTCATCTTGTTGTCGCAAAATGTACGCAAAATTCCGATGATCCCTCTTTTTTCATCGGGCAGGCCGGTTCCCCCAACGTCACTGCTTTTTCAAGCAAAACAGAAAACTCTCACGCAAAGAGTTTTTCCGCAGCAATCGCCAAACAACAACCCCCCAGCGCCTCAAAAATCACACAGGCCACCAAGTTTCCCTCATGCGCTTGGTGGATTGCGTGGGTCAAAAATCTTCGCCGTGACAGTTCCGCCCCCTTTTTGATCTGCCACGGCTAAGCTGTGGCATTCCTGCAGAGCGCCTCTGGGGGATTGCAAAACAAGGCCGCGGTCAAACCGCGGCGCAACGGTCATTGTTTGCGACAATCCCTCCGGCTTCGCATCCTTGCGTATTTTGGCTTTTGGCTTTTGGATTTTATGGCTTCGAAAAAGTAGGCAGCATTGGGCCGGTTTCCCGGCAGGACGAGGAAAAATCTTGTCCGGCGTTTGGCCGGAAAAGCACGTTGCAAAACCCGCCCCGGTATTTCCCTTGAGAGAGCAGCAGGATGGACTCATGATGTCACGATGCCGCAATCAAGCAACACACGGCACTTGCCGGCTGGAAGAAGCACACGCCACCGTCGGGCGTTCCGCAGGAGTGCTCCCCCATCCTCGTCTTCTTCTTGTAATCGACAGCCCTCCGCGTTCCGGCGCGGAGGCTTTGTTCGGAAAAAAGTAAATGACACTGTCAGGTTTGCCGGCTTTCCCAAACAGCAGCGGGCGGATTTTGCAACCCGCCCGCGCTCGTTTCACGTCCCGGTGTTTGTCGGGATGATCGCAGGGAAGGGACGTGAGGATCAGGGAACTTGCACAGCCATGGCGGTGATCGGCAGGCGCTTGTCGATACGGCCGAGAGTGTGCAAGCGGCCGGTGGCAAGATCCACTCTCACCAGTTTGGCATTGCCGCGGCTGCTGCGATCGAACAGCACGGCGTAGGCCGAGCCGGAGGGCCCAATGTCGAAGCCGGTCAGCAAATTGATATTGCGATCGAGCGGGGCGATTGTGTTCAGCACGCCGTTATTCGGCGGATTTTGAATGGTCAGGACATCGGTTGCCGCGTCGAGATCGTAAAGCGTCGTGCCCGTCGCCGGATCATTGTCCGGGTTGGTGTAGGCAGCACCCACCGCAGCAGGCTGCCGACCGGCGTTGCGGTCGCCGCCGGCATAGGCCAGCCTGCCGTCCACTGCGACCACCGTACCCAGATCGGGATGCAGCCGCAAATTCTGACCGGTATTGCTGATCAGGCGGATGCGATCGACGGTGGGGTTGAAATCGAAGCCGAACGAAGTGCCCTCCAGCACCGGTGAAAAGGGCTGCGCGCCGACCGGAGTGGCCGCTGCGGTGTGCCGATCGATCACATACAACCTGCTGTTGCTGCTGACTGCATACAACTTGCCATTTGCCGGACGGAAATCGAGGCCGAGCAGAACTTCACCAAATTGCAAACCGGTGACCCGTTCCTGCCAAAGAATCTTGTCGGGCTGGTGGCTGCTGAATTTCAACAGCCTGTTGGCCGCGGTGACCGCGTAGATGATATCATGCGAACCATTGTCCTGCTCGAAGTCACTGCCTTTTTGCAGCCCGGCGGTGTGGTCGTCCGTCACAGGCGCATTGGTGATGCTGGAATCGTTTTGACAGGCGGCGAGAAAAAGTGCGGCAGCCAGCAACGCGGCCGGCAGGGCCGTGATCCTTTTCATCTTCATGCATTTTCCTTTTGCGATGAACGGTGGTGATTAAAGGCAGAGAAAATTATCTCAGGAATACGGGCCTGTAAACCTGCCAGAGGGACGGCAGCCGGCGGTCAAACGCACAACCCGCCTGACCCTGCGCGCTGCCCTCGTGTCACTCGTAGCTACGAACAACCGGCCTGAGTGGATTGAAAAAGTGTTAGCCCAGGATGTTCCAATTTTGCCCGTGCCCGGCTTTCTTAAAACCGGAGGTCGTGAAGAAACCGGGGAGGGTGAGAGAATGCAGGCCGTTGCAGCAAGAGTCGTTGCGAAAACTCAGTGCGTGCGTGCGGGCCCTGAAAAGGCCGCCAACCACCACCAGTGGTGAAAAAACTCTCGCCAGGGATGGCCCCATTTTGTATTTTCCGCCAATCCGAAGTGCAGTGCACTCATCACCCCCAATCAAGCAGGAGTGAACGATGCGACAAACGTTTGCCGTTTTTGTGTGGCTGGCGCTTTACGGCCCGAGGCTGCTGTGGGCGCAGGAAAATGTCGATCTGCGCATGGTCAGCCGTATCAAGGCCGAGGGTCTCAATAATTCCAAAGTAATGGAGACGGTTTTTTATCTCACCGATGTGCATGGCCCGCGCCTCACCGGCTCGCCCAATCTGAAGGCCGCCGGCGAATGGGCGGCGAAAAAACTGGCGGAATGGGGCCTCGCCAACGCCACGCTGGAGAGTTGGGGCACCTTTGGTCGCGGCTGGACAATGGAGAAATGTGTGGTGGAGATGATCGTTCCGCATTACGCCCCGCTGCTTGCCTATCCCGAGGCCTGGACCGGCAGCACCGCCGGCGTGGTGACGGCGGACGTGGTGCATGCCAGTGTCGAATCCGAGGCGGATTTCGCGAAATATCGCGGCAAGCTGCGCGGTGCGATCGTGTTCACGCGGCCCGCGGCGGCCATCACATTTCATGACAAGCCCGAAGGCGACCGCCACGATGAAACCGAGCTGGCTGAGCTGGCGCAAATGGAAATGCCGGGTGGCCGCTCCGACTGGCAGGCGCGCCGTGAAGAATATCGCCGGCAGCGGGAGCTGCGCGACAAGGCCGCACGCTTTTTCAAGGAGGAAGGCGCACTGGTGCTGGTGCAGCCCAGTCGCAAGGGTGACTACGGCACCGTTTTCGTGCAGGGCGGTGGCAACCGCGCGATGGGGGCGCCACCCGAGCTGCCCGCGCTGGTGATGGCGGCGGAGCACTACAACCGCATCGTCCGTCTGCTGGAAAAAGGCATTGCCGTGAAGCTGTCCGTGCAGATCGAAAACAAATTCCACGATGCCGATTCGCTGGCATACAACACCGTGGCGGAAATCCCCGGCGTCGATAAAAAACTCAAGGATGAAATCGTGATGCTCGGCGGCCATCTCGATTCCTGGCATGCCGGCACGGGTGCCACCGACAATGCCGCGGGTTGTGCCGTGGCCATGGAGGCGGTGCGCATTCTGCGTGCGCTCGAGGTGCAGCCGCGCCGCACCATCCGCATCGCCCTGTGGAGCGGCGAGGAGCAGGGCCTGCTCGGCTCGCGCGCCTACGTGAAAAAGCATTTCGGCGATCCCGAAACCATGCGCTTCACCCCCGCCCACGAAAAGCTGTCAGCCTACTTCAATCTCGACAACGGCACCGGCAAGATTCGCGGCGTGTATTTGCAGGGCAACGAAATGGTGCGGCCGATCTTCGCCGCCTGGCTGAAGCCGCTGGAGGACCTGGGCGCAACCACGCTCACCATTCGCAACACCGGCGGCACCGACCATCTGGCCTTCGAGGCCGTGGGTCTCCCCGGCTTTCAGTTCATTCAGGATCCGATGGAATACAGCACGCGCACACATCATTCCAACATGGATGTTTACGATCACCTGCAGGCCGGCGATTTGATGCAAGCTTCCGTGGTGATGGCAACATTCGTCTATCATGCCGCCATGCGCGACGAAAAGTTGCCGCGCAAGGATCTGCCCAAGCCGCCCGCGGCGCCGCAGACGACGATGCGCTAGTGCCTTGCAGTCTTGACTTGCACAAGTGATTTCCTGTGTCATTCTGAAGGAATCCTGTGAAGCACGCGGTGGCGTTTTCGGCATTTCGCGAGTTCGCTGCGGCCTACAGGCAAGCAGGATAATTGCAGCAAGTCAGCGCTTCAGTGCCAGGAAGTTTTCTAACTCCCATGAAACAACAAACTCTGTTTTCTTCGCTCTCTGCTGACTTGGAAGCCACCTTGCGAGAGGACAATCCCTGGTGGCGCGGCGAGCGGATTTTTGGCCTGCCGGCGACCAGGCGCTGGGCTTTTACACCGGTTCTCACCCATCTCAAGAATGGTGTTGCGCCGATCACTGTTTTGCGCGGCCCGCGCCAGGTTGGCAAGACCACGCTGATCAACCAGATGATTCAAGCTCTGCTCGATGAAGGAATCGCTCCCTCGCGCATCTTCCGCGTGCAATTCGATGAGTTGCCGCAACTGCAACGATTGCACGAACCGATACTCACCCTGGTGCGTTGGTATGCCGACTCGGTACTAGGGAAGAGCCTGAATCAGGCCGCATGGGACGGCGAGCAGGCGCTCATTTTCCTGGATGAAGTTCAGAACCTCTCGGATTGGGCGCCGCAACTGAAACACCTGGTGGATATGCAGCCGGTGCGGATGGTGGTGACGGGCAGCTCTGCTCTCCGCATTGAGGCCGGCAGGGACAGCCTGGCGGGACGCATCACCACGCTGGACATGGGGCCGCTGTTTCTGCGCGAGATCGGTCACATGAGAGCATTCGGAGATGTTGCGGCATTTCTTCCTGACAACGGCCTGGCAGCGCTCAAGGAAAAAGGCTTCTGGCAGGAGTTGCGCCGCTTTGGCGAGCAGCACCACGAGTTCCGGCGTCTTGCTTTCACGGCTTTCTCGGAGCGCGGCGCCTATCCCGTGGCCCACGGCCGCACCGAACTGCTTTGGGAAAAACTCGCGGATCACCTCAACGAAACCGTCATCCGCCGCGCCATTCAGCATGATCTCAGGATGGGACTGCGCGGCCAGCGACGTGATGAACATCTGCTTGCAGAAGTGTTTCGCCTGGCCTGCCGCTATGCCGGTCAGGCACCGTCGCAAGCCCTCTACCTGACGGAATTGCGCCAGAGCTTGCATGCGAATATTGGGCCGCAACGCGTGCTGGCCTATCTAAAGTTTCTGGACGGCACGCTGCTGTTGCGCTTGATCGAACCCCATGAGTTGCGTTTAAAGAAGAAGAGGGGAGCGCCAAAGCTCTGTCTGTGCGATCACGCTCTGCGTGCCGCCTGGCTGCAAGAAACCGTACCGCTCGCACCTGCGGCATTGGAACGATCTCCGCATCTTGCTGATTTGGCCGGGCGAATTGCTGAAAGCGTTGCCGGCTATTTCCTGCGCTCGATCGTCAATCTCGGTGTCACTCATTTTCCTGAACGCGGCGCCGAACCGGAGGTCGATTTCATTCTTACCGTTGGCGAGCAGCGGATTCCGTTGGAAGTCAAGTACCGCCGGCAGATCGATTTCAAAGACACGCTCGGCTTGCGTGCTTTTCTCGAAAAGTCGCACTACAACGCACCTTTCGGCCTTCTGATCACGCTCGGTGAGGAGGCGGGGACAGATGATCCGCGCATCATCTCGCTGCCGCTTTCGACGCTACTTCTATTGAAGTAAAGCAGTGTTGTGTTGGAAGTAGAATGGCCATTGCGCCGAGCCAGCATCCTTCATCTCGAAAAAGTCGAACCAAGGAGCTGCATTCATGCGATCATTCTTTCTCCTTCCCGTTGCCCTGCTCGCCTTGCTGGCCTGCCAAAACGGCAACCCGCCGCGCCAGCCTGAGACGGAAACGGGCGGCGCCATTTCGCCGCGCGAAGGCGCGCCCTCGGCGCCGGAAGCGCGCGTGCCTGATGAAGCTGCGGCGCAAGCCCTGCTGCAGCTTCAGGAAAAAGTGATGCAACAGCCGCAGGAGATCGCAGCGCGCCGCGAATTGGGCGCGCGCGCAATGGATGCCGCCGCCGGCACGCTGTGGACCGTCGGCCGCGGAAGGATTCCGCCCGGTGAGAATCTGGCAGCAGTGGCGCAAAGCAAAGCCCGGCAGGCCGCACTGCTGGACGCCAGCCGCTGGGCCGCCTACCTTTTGGAATGGCAGAAGAATGATTATGCCACTGCCTTCGGCTCGCTGCAAGGCACTGTGCCCAATGGCACGATCGTCCGCGAGAGCATCACCGACTCCCTCTGCACCGTGCTGGTGAAAACCACTCTGCCCAGGTAACCGCACCGGCTGGAAGAAAGCAATGGAGCTCAAACTCGAACGTTGCACCATTCGGTCGTGGCAACCGGGTGACGAAGCCGCGCTGGTGCGCCACGCCAACAACCGCAAAATCTGGCGCAATGTGCGCGATCGCTTTCCTCATCCCTACACCCTGGCCGATGCTGAGGCGTGGATCGCATTTGCCGGCGCCCAAGATCCTTGCATCAATTTCGCGATCGTGGTAGCCGGCGAGGCCGCGGGCGGCATCGGTTTCGTGCTGAAAGATGATGTCGATCGCCGCTCCGCCGAGATCGGCTACTGGCTGGGCGAAGCGTTTTGGGGCCGCGGCATCGCCACCGAGGCGGTGCGGGCGATGACGGCCTACATGTTCGAACATTTCGATCTCTGTCGCATTCAGGCCATGGTGTTCGAATGGAACAAGGCCTCGATGCGGGTGCTGGAGAAGGCGGGCTATGTCTGCGAAGCCCGGCTGCGCGGCAGCGCCACCAAGGACGGCCAGACTATCGATGATTTCATCTATGCCTTCGTCCGGCCTGAGCGTTTTCTGTCCCCTGCACGCTGACACAACACAGCCCCGGGCTCACCAGCCCGCATGATGTCATTTTGTGGAACAATTTTCAGCAGCCCCGGGCCCAAATTGCCGGGGCGACGATGCCGGTGCCAGGAAGGATTTCCCCGGAATGCCAGGCAAGTCCGGGCTTCCTCCTGGAAAACAAAAAATCGCCATGCGCCGGCCCGGCGGCACGATGCGCTGTGCAGACCACCATGGTTTCCATCCCGCTTTGCGATACCGATTGTCTGTCGGAAAACGTTCTCACCCCGGCTGAGGCGGGGCTTGCAAAGCCGGAGGTGGTGAAGACCCCGGGGATTTTGACGCCACGGCCCGGCCATTGCAGTCGCAGTCGTTGAAAAGTCAGCGATTTCGGACGAAAACAAGGATGAAAGCCCAAATGCCATCCCCGGTTTTTCTGCTTTCTGCATGGCGCCGCTGCCCGCCGCATGGGTTGCTCGTCGCGATAACCGTCTGCGTGGTGCCGTTGTCCGCGCAAACCCTCACCCACGGCCCGTTTGTCGGCGCGGTCACTTCACAATCTGCCCGCTTCTATGCGCGCGTGGTGCCGGCCGCTGCCGTTGCCATTGAGCTCGCAACGACGCCGGATTTCAATGACTCCCGCATCACTGCCGCGCTGCACACCGATTCGCTGCGGGATTATGCCGCGCTGCTCGAACTCTCCGGTCTGCAGTCCGATCAACGCTACTACTATCGCACGCGGATCAACGGCCAACCCGCCGGCGAAGTGCGCCGCTTCAAAACCTTTCCGCGGGAAGGCGGACGCGCGCCATTTCAATTCGCCTTTGGTTCGTGCATCGTCGTGCGCCGGCAACCGCAGCCCGGGGACGGCCGCGTCTTCACGGCCATGAAGAATGATGATCTGCGTTTTTTCCTGCAGATTGGCGACTGGTGTTATCCTGACACGACGGATTCACCGGCCCAGCCGCAGCGTGTGTTCAGTGCCGACCTGCGCCGCGTGCAGGAGAGCTATCGCGCCAAGTATGACACCACGCACGCGCTGCAGCAGGTGCTGCGCACCACGCCGGTCGATTATGTTTATGATGATCACGATTATTTGAACGACGATGCCTCGGCGCTCAGTTATCCCCGCAACGATTCCATGCGCACCATCACCGTGCCGCCGGTGGCGCGGGAGAACAGCCTGCGCGCCTACCGCGAGAACTTCCCCGGCTATCCACTGCCGAATCCCCAGGCCGGCATCTGGCACAAATTCACCTGCGGGAATGCCGACTTTTTCATGCTCGACACGCGTTCCCAGCGCCGCCCCAATCTCGAAGCCTTCGTTTACAATCCCGTGACCGACAGCATCGAATTCGCGCCCGGCCCGCAGCATTCCATGTTGGCCGGATATGAGGTGCCCGGCGAAAATCAAATGGACTGGCTGTTTCGGGAATTACAGGCCTCGACTGCCGATTGGAAATTCCTGGTCTCCACCGTGCCGTTCAATCGCGGACTGCGGCCGGTGATCGATTTGTCGGTGAGCATGCAGGACAGCATTCTCACGGTGCCGGGCTATGGCACCGGCTCGCTGCTGCGCGTCGGTTTGGGTTTGGCGGACAAATGGGTGGGCTTTCCCGCCGATCAGGAGCGGCTGCTGCAATTCCTCGCCGCGCATGACATCAAAAACGTGATCGTGCTCAGCGGTGACTCGCACACCGCGGCGATCGACGATGGCAGCAATGCCGGGCTGCCGGAGGCGATGGCGGGCGCACTCGAGCAATCGAATTCCCGGCTGGTGTTTCTGCTCGAATTGTTCCGCTTCAACATCTGGAACGGGGGCGGGCAGAACAGCAGTAACGGCAATTTCAATGATGCCTATGGCCGTGTGACGGTGTTTGGTGCCGATTCGGTGCGGCTGGAGATCGTGGATGAATTCGGCGCATTGGTGGCGGCCAAAACCGTTCGCTCCGCAGCCACCAGCGCGGTCACCTCTTCCCCCGCAACGCCGCGCGGCTTCACTTTGTCCCATATCCATCCCAATCCTTTCTCACCCACCCAGCCGCCGTTTGCCGCCAGCATTGTGTTCGCGCCGGCGCCTGCAACCTCCTTCGAAGTGATGATCTATGATCTCGCCGGCCGCCGGATTTTGCGCCGCCTGCTGCCGGGCGGGGCGCGGTACTTTCGCTGGACGGGCAATGATGAAACCGGCACGCCGGCCGCCAGCGGCGTTTATTTCGTGCGCGTGACGCGCACCGAGGCGCACGGCCGCCGGCAGGTTGCCACGCAAAAGCTTTTGCTGTTGCGCTGAAGTATTTCCGACCAGCATCGTTCCAGCGGTGCAAGGCCGGTTGGCTCGCGCGCTGCCATCATCTCGCTGCCGCCGGTTTTCTTCGCCGGGCGATTTACGGACGCTCGTTCGCGTCTGCTGCCTGCTCTTGCTGAAACGTCTGGAACATCTTCACAAAGGCCGGGCGATTGCGGCATGCCTGTCGATATTCCTCGGTATTGGTCGGCACGTGTTGACTCCAATTAAATCTCCCGCATCTCCTCAGGCCAGGTCAGCACGAAGTTCTTGCCGGTCTTGTACGCTTTCGCATGGGTCGCGGGGATGGTGCCTTCGCTCGCGTCGATCACCAGCATTCTCTCGTCGTTGGAAAGCAACTCACCGGCGACCGCGCTCTGCCCGCTTTCCCGCAGCGCCTCCGCCAGATTGTCCGTGACAACCGCCAGCCGGCGCGCTTGCAGTTTGCCGTCTTCCAGGTAGAGCTGCTGACTCTTGAGCTGGAATCCTTTTTCTGCCAGCTCGAGCGAATCCGCATTGCTCTGCCAGCTCGAAAGCAGGTCTGCAAAATCTTCCTTCAATCTGGTTGCGCTTTCGGCATCACTCGAGAGATTGTGATGGATCAGTGTCACCTCCGGCGGCTGATCGTTGCCAAAGAACCGGAAGCGAACCTCCACGGCCTCGACAAAGAGACAGCCGTTCATCACCAGCAGAACCAACGTTGCGGCCAGCAAAGCGAACTTTTTCATGAGCGCACCTCCCTCTCAACAAAGTTGATGATTTTCCGAAAACCCGTCCGGCTTTGACGACTGCCATGAGCTGGCACGGCGGTGCAATTCGTTTTCTCAGTTGATTCGCCTCGCGTGATCCCCGGTGGTTCAGAGCTGCCTCGCCGGAAAATATGCCGTGCAGCTCATCTTCGCAGAGCAAAATACTCACGTTTCTGCATGCGCCGGCGTGACCCATATGGGATTGGTCAAGGCCCGGCAAAATGTGCTTTGCCCGGGCAGCAGCGGCGTGCGCTCGCTGAGCGCTTCAGCGCGCAGGTAGAAGTCACGGCCGGTGTGCGGTAACGGGACTTCCGCCTGATAAGTGAATGTCCGCGCCGCCGGCTGCACTTCATGAATAATTTCCTCCCGGTGCTGCGCCGGATCGCCGCGCCAAATTCTCACCTGCGCCAGGCTGCCGAATTCCGCCGTGCTCACCGCCGCGATTTGAAGCCTGCCGGATGCCAGCGGTATGTAATCGCCCAGACGGGCTTGCCTGCCCGTGGCAGCGATGACGCGCAAATCGAGCAGCGGACCGGTGGTCAGGCAGGCGCGGCCGAGGCGCAGTGCGGCCAGCAGGGAATCGAGCCCGAGGCGGCCTTCGAGCAGGGCGGCGGTGCGCACACTGCCGAAAAGATGGCGGTGATGTTCCACCATTTTCACAAAGGGGAACGCAATCTGGCGGAAGCGATTGAAGTTGCCGTGGGCATCGCTGCCGGCAATGGTGTAAATGCGCCGACCGGCCAGCAGCAGTGCGCGCCACTGTTGCAGACCTTCCTCCTCCCACTTTTTCCCGCCGTTCCAAAACTGCAGGCCGTTCAACCGTGGATGGGCCAGATCCGCATGCTGCCAATGACCGCGGCCGAGCAGCCATTTCTCCAGCACGGGCGGGGGCACGGCGGGATGTGCGGCAAAGGCGAGCGCGTCCGGCTCGAGCTGGGCCAGCACCTCTGTGATGGTGTGTTCAGGCCGGGTGCGCAGCCAGCGTTCGGCGCTGTCGCCGCTGCCACGAATGAAGCGGGAATGATTGAAAATGAGAAAGTGCACGTTGCGGCCCTGCGCGTTGCCGCACGAGACTTCCTCGCCGGGAATGATGACAAAACCGGAAGCACCGGCATTGTGCGCCGCGATTTCCGCGCGCAGCGCATGCCATTTGCGCAGCGCCGGATCGTTGTGCAGATAATCATCGGGGAAGTCATCGAGATCATAAGAATGATCGGTGACGGCGCAGAAAGACAGGCCCATGGCTTTGCCGAGCGCGGCGCAGGCGCCGAGGGGCGCGCCGAATTCCACCTGGTCGCTGGTGGCATCGCTGTGGCAGTGCAGATCGCCCTGGCAATAGCCCGGCAGAGCGGGCAGCGGCTCGCCGGCGAGCAGCAGGTGAAAGGGCGCATGGCTGGTGCCGACATAGTTGTCATTCACACAACGAAGCTGCCGGCCGGCAAGGCGATAGTCGATCGTAATGGTGACCAGCGCCGGCCCCTGCGCCGCGGCAGGCAGGGGCACCGGCACCACCCGCCACCACAGCGGCGCGGTGATGATTTCGTTGAGAGTGAGCTTGTGGGTGAGGGGCTGGTTGCATTTGGCTGCGGGCGTGGCGAACTGGAGCGTGACGGTAAGCGATTGCAGCTCGCAGGGAAAGCGGCCGGCATCTTTGACGAGCAATAAAACCGGCAGGGGCGTGTGCGGCTCCAGGCGCTGCGGCACATCCGCCACAATCTCGGGCTGGCGGCGATAGAGCCGGCTGGGCGTGAATTTGAAGCGATAGTGAATCTCGGCATAGAGCAAAAACAGCAGCGCGGCCGGCAGGATCATCCCGTCACAATCAAAAACAACGGCCGCCACGAAACCACAAAAGCCGGGCAGATGGGGCATGTCATCTCATTCGTTGCGATGCACTGCAAAGCAAGCCGTCATCATCGGGGCGCCGCCCCGGGCATTTCCTCGACACTCTTGATTTGACCCCGGACATTCCAGCGGTAACGCACGTCCTTCCACTGAACCGTGGCCGGCAGCAGGATGGTGGGCGCGAGCACAAAGCTGTAGAGGAAAAAATAGCCCTCGAAAAGCAGAAAGCTGCGCAACAGCGGCCGCGCCCGCAACACGCTGGCGCAACGCCACAGCACGGCGAAATCGCTGCCCAGCTTGAGCAGCAGCCCGGCGGCGAGCAGCGCGGGCGAAACCACGGCGGCAAGCACGAGCGCGAGCTGGACGCTGAAGCCCATCCCCATCAGGGTTTTGGCGGGCAGGCCCATTTCCTTGCCGCCTGCCGCCCAGCGCTGGCGCTGGTGCAGAAACTCCCGCCAGCTCGCCGGTGGAAAAGAGTAGATCGCCGTGGCTGGATCCAGCGGAAAGCGCACCCGCCATGCTGTCGTGCGGACGATCCGCTGCATCAGGGCGAAATCCTCGATGATGGTGAAGCCGATGGCCTGATAGCCGCCGACTTGTTCATAAGCCTGGCGGCGAAAGCCAAAGTTGTTGCCGAGAATCGAAAGCGGCCTGCCCCAGCCGGCTGCCCCGGCGCCGATGGCCAACAGGAACATCCAGTCGAGTGTTTGCACGCGGCTGCCGCAGTGATCTGGCGCCTGCGCCGGCCGCAGCGTGTGAAACGGGCTGAGCAGGGTGAAGCCGCCGACCAGGCCGGTTTGCGGGGTGAAATGGCGGACCAGGGCTGCCACCCAGGTGGGTGGCACCAGGCAATCGGCGTCCGTGACCAGAATGATTTCGCCGGTGGCGTGCGCCAGCCCCTGACACAGGGCACTGGCTTTGCCGGACATGCCCGCCAGCCGCTGTGTGAGTGAAACCACTCGCACCCGGGGGTGGCGGTGCGCAAAATCCGCGGCAATCTCACGGGTACGATCCGTCGAGCGGTCGTCGATCACCAGGATTTCGAGGTGTTCCGCGGGATAGTCGCACTGCACCAGGGTTTGCAGGCAGGCGGCGAGATACCGCTCTTCATTGCGGGCCGCAACCAGAACGCTGACGCGCGGCCAGGTTCTGCGGCTGGTGTCGTTCTTTCCCGTTGCTGGTACAAAAATGCCGCGCAGCAACAGCAGGGAGACAAGGGCATACACACCGAACAGGCAAAGCAGAGTGATTTCGAGTGCAATCATGCAGGCGTCCGGCGAGAGACCATGGTTTTCCGCAGATTGTGGTTGGGAGGGAGGTTCCCGGCGTTTGCTCATTCAGGAGGTTGCGCCACTGCCCGGCGCAGGGCCTGCACTTCGGCAGTGGTGAGTTCCCGCCATTCGCCGGCGGACAGGTTGCCGAGAGTGAGCGGTCCAATGCGGATGCGCTGCAGGCGCAGGACCCGGCTGCCGACCGCGGCAAACATGCGCCGTACCTGCCGGTTTTTCCCTTCGTGGATGGTGATGCGCAGCCAGCGGCCCTCCTGGGAATCCGGATCAGGTTCGACCTTGGCCGGCAGCGTCAGGTGGCCGTCGAGCAGAATGCCCTCTTCCAGGCGCCGCAGTTCCGCTGCGGGTGGCACGCGATGCAACAGAACGCGGTAGACCTTTTCGACGCGGCTGGTGGGACTGGCGATGGCGTCTGCCAGAGGACCATCGTTGGTGAAGAGCAGCAGGCCTTCCGAATCATAATCCAGCCGGCCGACGGGAAAGAGCCATGCACGGCCGTCCGGCCTGTCGGAAGAGCTGTTGCCGAGCCCGGGTTGCGCCATGGGCATCAGATCGAAAACCGTGGGCCGGCCGAAGGAGTCGCGGCGGGTGGTGACATAGCCCGGCGGTTTATGCAGCATGTAATAGCGCAAGGGTTGCGCCGTGGTCAGTGGCTGGCCATCGAACACGATTTGATCTTCGCCGAGGGTGATCCAATACAGGGTGTTGCGTGCAGTTTTGCCATTCACCTGCACGCGACCGGCGCGAATGGCGCGCCGTGCCTCCTGGCGTGAGCACACGCCGAGTTTCGACAGTGCGCGCACGAGCATCACCCGCTGCTTTTTCGCTGCCGCAGGATGGTGAGCGTGGAAAGAAGTCATTGCAAAATGAAGGTATGGTTTGGTCAGTGTTGCCACGGAAACGCCGGCAGGCTGCCAGTCTGCCGGCGGACAGGATGATCTCTGCGCTGAGTCGCCGCACGTAATTGAGGCATTACGCTGGAGCGCAACCGCTTCCGCCGCGGCGACACAGCAGGCGAGGGCGGCGTTGGCAGCAGCCCTCCAAAACCCTCACACGAAAATGAAAGCTCATGGAAAAAGTTTTTTTGGGAAAAAGCTCCGCCTGCGAAAGCGAAGTCTGACGAAAAAAATTTTCGTGGGAGTGTATTTTCGTGGGAGAGGAAAGATGGCGGTTTCTCCGCAATTGTCACGAAAATACCTGCCGGCAGACAAGATGTCTAATTGTCACTAATTTTTCAAACAAAGCAAAAAAACTCTCACGCAAAGAGTCTCTCTGCAGCAATTGCCGAACAACAAGCCTCAGCATCACAAAAATCACACAGCCCACCAGGTTTTCCCTCGTGCTTTTGGGATGGGCATGGTTAAAAATCTTCACGGTGCCAGGTCAGTCCCCTTTTTGATCCGCCACAGCCTGGCCGTGGCATTCTGTCAGAGAGCCACCGCAGGATCGCAAGAGAAAGCCACGGTCAAACCGTGGCAGAACGGTTATTCTTGGTGAAACCCCTGCGGCTTCGCGTCCTCGCGTTTTGGCTTTTGAATTTTATCGCTGCGAAAAAGTTGGCAGCATTGCATCTCTTCTCTGCAGGCGGGGATGCCTGCGCTATTCCACGAGTTACCGTGGGATTACCCCCATAAAATCTGAACTCCCCGGAAAACGATCAGCATTCCGTGGGGTAAAATTCGCTTTGCTTGCAACGATCCAGCCTTGCCGGAGCGGCAGACGAAAGCGCCGGCGCCAGGCAGCGATTTACCCGGCATGTTGCGGACGGTGCGCGGCCACCGGCTGATGCGCCGTGGTGGTGGCAAAGCTTTGCCCGCGCCAGGTGAATTTGGCAAAAGGCGCGCGCGTGGCAAAATAGACCACATAGAGCGGATGCAGAAGTGCAGCCGGGACAAAATATTTCAGCAAACCCTGCTCTTGGAACCAGGCGGCTGCCCGGCGCAGCAGGAGGAATTCGCCGGTCGCTTTGACGCTGCCGCAGAGCAGCGCCAGAGCGGGCAGCGCTTTTGCGCCAAACATGAAGGACAGCAGGCCGGTGAGCAGCAGGAGATTGAGCAGATAGACTGCCACCAGCCCCAGCGTCACGCCCGGTTCATAATGCCGGCCCTTGGAGGCATAGCGCGTGCGCTGCGCGTGAAACTCCCGCCAGGAAGCCGGCGGCCGTACCGCTGTTTGAACCGCGGGATGGCCGGCATAAGCGATGCGGCCGCGACGCTGCGCGTGCATCTTGTGCAGCAGGAGATCGTCGTCGCCGGAGACGAAATGGGCAATCCCTGCAAAGCCATCGATGGCGAGATAGGCTTCGCGGCGATAAGCGAAATTGCTGCCGGTGCAGGTGAGCGGCCGGCCGGCACCGATGCTGCCGGCCGCCACGGCGGCAAGCGAAAAATATTCCAGGGCCAGAATGTTTTGCAGCCAGGTCGTGCGGGGATGATATGGCGAGTAACCGCACACCATGACGACGCCCGGCCGGAATTGCGCCGCCATTTCACTCACCCAGGTTGGGCCCACGTGCGCGTCGGCATCGGTGAGCAGAATGAGATCACCGTGCGCCCGGCGAATGGCATGGTCGAGGGCGCGCTTCTTGGGCGCAAAGTCCGGCCGCGTGTCGTGCATGCGCAAGTGGCGGGCGTTCGGGTGCTGCGTGGTAAAGGCCGCCATCAATGCACCGGTGCCGTCGCTGGAGCGGTCGTCGATCAGCAGAAATTCGAGGCGGTCCGGGGGATAATCCTGGCGTGCGAGATCCGCCAGCAACCGGGGCAGATGCGCTTCTTCATTGCGGGCGCAAACGACGACGCTGACGGCGGGCGGGGACGCCGTCGCGGGTGGGACGGGGCGCGCCTGTTCATTACCGTGGAATTGTTGCGCCACCCGCAGTCCCCGTGCCAGCCAGAGCAGGGCACCAACATAGCCCAGGGTCAATGCGACGAGCAGCGCCATGGCGGCAATCAGCATCGTGAAACGTGGGAGATAATGCGATAATTGGCGTTGCCGGATCATTTGAGCCGGCGCCCGCCTGCGTGTTCCCTGCCATGCTGCACAGGGGGAGGCGCGCCGCGCGCGGTCTATTTCACTTTGCCGGTTACAATGCTCACATCATCGGCAAAGCCTTATCGGCAAAGCCTTTCCTGCCGGTGAAGTCGCGCAAAGCCAGGCGCATTCCCCGGATCATGTCCCGGGGCGGGGCGTGGCGAAGCAGTGCGATGGTTTGTGCCAGCCGATCTTCGCCAAATTCCTCCTGCGCCTGATTCCTCGCTTCGGTGACGCCGTCGGTGTAAACCAC
This sequence comes from candidate division KSB1 bacterium, assembly GCA_034506255.1. Classification (NCBI taxonomy): domain Bacteria; kingdom Pseudomonadati; order Candidatus Zhuqueibacterales; family Candidatus Zhuqueibacteraceae; genus Candidatus Coneutiohabitans; species Candidatus Coneutiohabitans thermophilus. The sequence goes on from JAPDPX010000003.1 coordinate 148,974, forward strand.
GAACACATCACCCGGGGCAGGTGTCACCGCTGCCTCGGGGTTGTCGAAACTTTTGGCCAGGCCGATGGCGGCGCCGGTGGGTTGCAGCCATTGCAGCGGCGGGCCGGCTTGCTCCCGGCCGCGCAGCAGCAACGGCGGATTGTGGCCGGCGTTGCAATATGCCAGCACCCGGCTGCCGGCCTCGAAGCGCGCCAAAAAGATGGTGATGAATTTGATCAAATGCACGTTGTGGCAGAATAGCCGGTTCAGCCGCCTGATCACCGCTGCCGGTCCGTCGCTTTCCGGCACGAGAATGCGCAAGGCCGCCTGCAGATTGGCCATCAACATGCTGGCGGGCACGCCCTTGCCCATGACATCGTCAACCGCCAGACCGGGCGCGCCGTCACGGAAGCGAAAGAAATCGAAGTAATCGCCGCCCACGAGGGCTGCGGGCTGGCTGAAGGCTGCGAGCTCGAGGCCGGGAAGCTGTGGAATCTCCCGGGGCAGCAGAGCCTTCTGCACCTTGTGTGAAAGTTCGAGTTCGGCTTCTAGTTCGCGGCGTTGCCTGGCGGAATAGTGATCGATGCACACACAGGCGGTGAAGTCCATCGCCAGCCGGTCGGCTTCGATATATTCGTGGCAGACTTCATACAGACCCAGGGTCCGGTCATCGGCTCTGGCGAGCGCCTGCACCGCGCTTTCCGCCACCGGGCCGGTGCGGATTTTTTTCCTGGCAGGGGGTGCCGTTTGCCACCACTCCAGCAGGTTTTGGCGCTGGCGCGCGAGTTTTGTGCGAATACGCTTGAGAATGCGGGTGTTCATACCGTTTTCCCGCCGGCCGGCACAGCCAAATGGGCCGCCGCACGCGCTTTGTCACCCGAAAACTTTCAGATACGCGGCTGCACCAGCCCGTCGTCGCACCGCCGACGAAACGGCATGCCGGCACTTCAAGAATTCCCCCCGGGCTTGATGAGATTGGAGAACCACTTGGCCAGCGGTTCAAACGCCAGTCCGATCAACACCCCGCCATAAAAGTCTCTCACATGAAAAGCGATGGGCAACTCGGGCATTTCCATTGCGGTGAAGCGAAAAAGAAAAGTGGCCAGCAGAACCACCAGGCTGCCCACGCCAAACGTCAGCCAGTGGGGCGGGTGGGCAACCGGCGCCGCCATGCTGCGATATCTCCCCCATAACCAGCGAAACCCCATGATCACAATCACACCCAGAATTCCACCCATCACGACTGCCCACCAGGTGCCCAGCGGGCTGAGAGAGAAGGGCAGTTCGACCACGTGCTCGGGACGGTTGGCCTCGCCCACGACCTCGTATTTGATGCGGATGGTGCCGCTGTATTTTTGGTGACGATAAAACAAAAGCTGCCAGGCTGCGCCCAGTCCCACCCCGGCCGCGCGGATTTGCAGCTCCTTGCTGCCATTGGGATCGAGATCAAACGTCCCGTGCGCCACCGGCACTTCACGCTGCCGGCTGCCGGCGGTCAGGGCCTCCGGCAACTCGATCGTGGTGCTCAACACCGTCAAGTGGGAGCAGGAGGCATTGCGCACCAGCAGATGAGCGGAGATGGGATCAGTGGCCGTCGCCATCGCCGGCGGATCGAAATGCAGGCACAGCGGTGGCAAGGTTTGCGACCACAGGGACGAGGCCAGCAGCAACACCAGCCACCCGCCTGCAATCGCGGGCCGGCGTTCAGCTTTCCCGCAAGAGCGTGAAAACCATTTTGCGCTTGTTACGCGCCAGCGTGCGCATGCGCGGCACGGATTCAAACGCCTCCAGAAATTTCTGATAGGCCTGCCAGCGCTCGCGATATTCGAGATCATTTTTGATGCGCTCCCGGATGCGTCGATCGTTTGTTTCCACGCGGACAAAGGCGGGATACATGCGCAGTGTTTCCTCCCACAGCTCGAGCGAGCGCGGGCTGAAAAAATGCGCGGAGAGGGCGGCAATTTCCTCATAGGCCTCCAGCAGGGCACGACGCTGTGCCGACTGCTGGGCGGCCAGTCGTTTATGTGCAATCCCCAGGGCGAAAGTGACTGCCGGAATGCGCTCGCGGTCACTGCCTTCCTGGCGCCACTGGTTCACCAGGCCGGCGCCCGGACCCCTGCACCATTTCAGATAGCGCCGCGCCACAGTAATGGCCTCCTCCAGATAAATCCTGGCTTCGCGTAGGGGCAGCCGGTCGGCGGCGTGCATGCAGGCATCGATGTATTCGAACAAGAAACGCTCCTGCAGCGCCAACGAGGCACGCTCGAACAGTTGCCCCTCGGCATGTTTCTGAAAACAGGTGCGGATGGCAGCACGCGGACTGCCTTCCTGCCGCAACTGTGTCGCTTTGGCGAGGACTTCCGCCAGGCTGCGTTCGTTTTGAGAAGCGGCCCAAGCCGTTGTCAGCAGGGACAGCGCAGCCGTGATCAACCGGGCCATAGCAGCCGGCGGGCGCCGGAGCGCGAAGCGCGGGGAAATAGAGGGAGAGAGAAGAATTGCAATCACCGCCACCTGACCCCTGTGATAAGGTGAGCAGCTTGGTCAAAAATTTCGTGCAATATAGCCAAATCGGCCGGACAATGCAATTGCAGAGTTGCCAGGTGCCGGGCGTCTTCTTCCGCCGGTCTTCGGCCCAGGGCAGGCACTGCGTGCGTCCGCTGAATTTTTAATCAACTTCATGCAAAAAACGGCCGCCTGCCATGCGCTGCGACATTGCTTCAGAGTGAAACAATATTGCCGGTTTAGTCGCGCGTCATTGAGAAATTGCCAAGTAAATGTTTCACCTGAAGCAGCCCCATAACAGGATTGTCACTTGAGCCCTGGCATGAGCATTGCTTGTTCGCAAGCGGTTCAAAAGGAACGGCTCCCCAACAAGGAAGGCAGTAAACACTTAAGGACTAAGGATTTTTTCTCATGAATGGACGTCAGAGACTTCCGATGCGGTTATCCGAATATCTTTCCGAAAGCCTGATCCTGCTGGATCTGAACACTGAGAGCAAGATCGAAGCCTTTCGCGCGATGGTTTCAAAGCTGGCGCATGCCAACATCGTCAGCGAGCCTCAAACCTTCCTCAAAGAAGTGATTGCGCGCGAAGAGATCGAGCCCACCTGCGTGGGCCACGGTATTGCCCTGCCCCATGCCCGCACACGCTGCGTGGATCGACCCGTCATCATCATGGCGCGTGCCAAGCGCGGCATCCCCTTCACGCCCACGCCGCAAGATCGGGTGCAACTGATTTTCATGATCGGCACGCCGGCAGACGCCCCCAACCTCTATCTGCAAGTGCTCTCCCAACTTTGCCGTCTTCTTCGCAACCATGCCTTCCGCGAGCAACTTTTATCCGCCACCACGTCCCGGGAAGTTTTGCAGCTCTTGAGCCAGGAGCCGGAGTGCGCGAATGTGAGTCTGGCCGCGGCGTGATGCCGTGGTGCCGCAACAGAGTTGTGTTTGCAGGCATTTTTCTCGAAGCTCGCCGCGACCGCTGTGCATGATATTTTACCCGGCCCATATTTGTCCCGCTGCATGCCAACCGCCCCGGCGCCTGCCAAACTTGTATGAGACGGACGCGTGTTCCTGAAAAAGCGCCCGGGGAGTGATGCTTTGGCGCGACCTTCTCCCTCACAAGCAAGCTGCAGTCATCCCGCGGCCCGGCCGCCTGCCATCAAGCGCGCGAAGTTGCGCGTGGTGTGCCTGCGCTTCATTCCAATTTGCGTGTGCGTGTGAACCTTCGCTTTGGCACAGAGGGTTGCAAAGTGAGCAGCGCAGGCAGCAATATCACAGCGGAAAAAAATCGCCCTCCCCATCCATCCCGCGCTTGTACTTTCCCCAAATTCTGTTAAATTGCGCGCTCAGGCTCACGCATCCGTTGTTGGAGAAAGACACATGATTGCTTTGCCTAAAAGCCGCGGCGGATGGCTGGGGCTGCTGCTGGCGTGCGCCAGCCTGCAGGCGCAACCCCTGCCCCGCGCGCCGATTGATTGGACCAGCTACGATTACATGCCCGGCCATCAGGTTTTGTTTTATGATGATTTTTCCGGCGACCGGCCCGGCGATCCGCCCGCTGCCTGGTCAATGCAGCCGCAAAACGCCAAGGTGCGCGTGTTGCAAATCAGCAGGCAGTTTTGGCTGCATGCGCAGGATCGGGTGACGCTCGCTCCCCTCGAACTCAAGCTACCGCCGCAATTCACGGTGGAGATGGATTTCAACGTCACGCCCCAGGGTTACAGCGGCCGTTACCGTCTGGACTTCATCGGTGCCGCGGAGGACGACTGGCTTTCCCTCGCCCTGGAACCGCCTTCCTTCTTTTTCAGCATGTCATCCGGCCTGACTTCAGAAAAAAACCTGGATCTCACCGGCGGCCCGCATCATCTTGCCGTCCAGGTGGATGGCAGCAGCCTGAAATGCTATGTGGACGATGAGCGTGTGCTCAACCTCCCCAAAAGCAGCGATTTCAAAGCCAGCCGTTTGCAGCTTTTACTCGCCGGCGCGGATGAGGAAGACGCCGGCGATGACAAGTGCTGGTTCACCAACTTCACCGTTGCCGCCGGCCCGGCACCGTTCTCGAACCAGCTCAACAGTTCGGGCAAGATCGTGGCTTATGGCATCTCGTTCGAAGCAGGCAAAGCCACCATTCTGCCACGCTCCACCCCCACCCTCAAGCAATTGGCCGATCTCCTGCGCGCCGATGCCACGTTGAACATCTCCATCGAATGCCATGACAACGAACTGGAATCGGAAAGCGACAACGTCAAACTGTCGCAGGCGCGCGCCGAAGCTCTCAAAGATCACCTCATCGCACAATACCGGATTCCCGAACAACAGCTCAGCACCAAAGGCTGGGGTGAGACCCGGCCGCTCAGCGATGTCAACACGGTCGAGAGTAAAAAGGTGAATCAGCGCGTCGAGTTTATTCGAAAATGACGAAATCTTGCGCCGGCGCGCACACGGGCACGCCAGCCCGGCTCCTCGCGGTTTGGCCGGCACCGCGGAAACGGTTCGAGGCATGCGCGATCACCGCCCTGCGCCTGATGGTGATGAGCGTGGTTTTGCTGCTGCCAGGCTGCCAGCGTGAGCCGAAGAACCCGCTGCTGGACGCCGCCCAATTCGCCGAAGTGTATGTCGGCCTGTTGCAGGCAGCCGAACTGGATTCCCTGACGCCGGCAGTGGCCGATTCGATCCTGGCGGCACACGGCTGTGACCGGCGCATGCTGCAGGCCGCTGCGGCACACTACCGCGCGCATCCCGAATTGTGGCAGGAAGTAATGAATCAGGCAATACCGCTTCTGGAAGAAAAAGTGCGGGCCGCGCAACAGCGTGCGCATCCCGATTCCTCCCTCACCCTGCCCGCGATCGAACCCGCGGTTCAAGGAAGACAGTAGACGATGAGATGAGACAGAACACAAGGAGACGGTTTCGCTATGCAAAAACTTCGTGCTGCGACTTTGGCCATTCTGCTGGTGCTTGGCTCGTTGTGCGTTTGCCTGCCGGCGGAACGTCCGCCCAGGAACATCATTCTCTTCATCGGTGACGGTATGGGCGTCGCCCAGGTGACCGCCGGCAAGACGGTCAAAGGCACGCTTCACCTCGAAGAATTTTCCGTTGTCGGCCTGATGACCACTCATGCGGCGGACGAGTATGTGACCGATTCGGCCGCCGGTGCGACCGCGCTGGCGGCAGGCATCAAAACCTACAACAAGGCCATCGGTGTTGATGTGAACAAGCAACCGGTGAAAACCGTGCTGGAATATGCGGCGGAAAAAGGCAAGGCCACGGGACTGGTGGTGACCAGTACGATCACGCATGCCACGCCCGCCGCCTTTGCCGCGCATGTCGATGACCGCGGCAAGAACAACGAGATTGCCGAACAACTGGCGCAGGCTCGAATCGATGTCATGCTCGGTGGCGGCTGGGGCTCTTTCACCCCCAAATCACAGATTGGCGGCCAGCGCGATGACCAACGGGATTGGTGGGCGGCAATGGCCAAAGACCGTGTCGCCATTCGCACGCCCGCCGAGTTTCAAAAACTGGCCACCCCCGCCCGGCTCGTCGGCCTGTTTGACCCCGGGCATTTGCCCGCTGCCGCCAAACGGGAAGTGAGTCTGCCAGCCATGACCCGCAAGGCCATTGACATTCTCTCCCAAAACCGCAAAGGCTTTTTTTTGATGGTGGAAGGTTCGCAAATCGACTGGAGCGGCCATGACAATGACAGCGACGGCATCATCGCCGAAATGATCGATTTTGATGACGCCGTCGGCGTTGGGCTGGAGTTTGCCAAAAACAACCATGAAACACTGATCGTCGTGACCGCCGATCATGAGACTGGTGGCTACAGCCTGCTCGACGGGTCGGTTGACGGGAAGAAAATCAGCCGGACCGCCTTCACCACCAAAGGCCATACCGGTGTGATGGTCCCGATCTTTGCTTTTGGTCCGGGCAGTGCGGTGTTCGGCGGCATTCGCGACAACACTTTCGTGGGCCGCAAGTTGATCGAATACGTAACCCAATAGCCGGCCGGCGCGGCGGCGGATGGTTGCGGTGCGCCGCCCGGCTGGCTTGTGGGCGGAACGGCGGGTGATCATGGTAGCAAGGGGCAATCCCGTGATTTTGCGACGAACAAAGATCGTGTGCACCCTCGGGCCGGCGAGTGAAACGGCGGAACAAATTGCCGGGTTGATCGCCGCCGGCATGAACGTGGCGCGTCTGAATTTCTCTCATGGCACACATGAGGAACATCAGCAGCGCATCAATCTCATTCGTGTTGCAGCCGCCACTGCCGCACAGCCGGTGGCGATTTTGCAGGATCTGGCCGGCCCGAAGGTTCGCATCGGCACGCTGCGCGAGCCGGTCACCCTCGTGGAAGGCGCGATCTTCACGCTCACCAACCGCCCCGTGGACGGCAATGAACGGGAAGTCTCGATCTCGGTGGCGGATCTGCCGGAACAAGTGCAGGTGGGCGACATGATTCTGCTCGCTGATGGCGCCCTCGAGCTGCGGGTCTTGCACGCGGATCGGCACGACATCACCTGTCGCGTGCTCACGGGCGGACAGTTAACCTCCCACAAAGGCATCAATCTCCCCAACCGTTCGTTGCGCGTGCACGGCTTGACGCAAAAGGACAGGGAGGATTTGCGCTTCGGGTTGCAGGCCGGGGTCGATTATGTGGCCATGTCCTTCGTGCGGCAGGCGGCAGACATCGAAGAGTTGCGTGCGCTGATGCAGCACTTTGGCCGGGTGGTGCCGATTATTGCCAAAATCGAGAAGCACGAGGCGTTGGAGAACATCGACGCAATCCTTGCGGTGAGCGACGGTCTGATGGTGGCACGCGGGGATTTGGCGGTGGAGACCGCGCTCGAGCGCGTGCCGCTGGTGCAGAAAAACCTGATCGAGAAATGCAACCAGCTCGGCAAACCGGTGATCACCGCCACCCAGATGTTGAAGTCCATGGTCGAAAATCCCCGCCCCACGCGCGCCGAAGCCGCGGATGTGGCCAACGCCGTGTTCGACGGCACCGATGCCGTGATGTTGTCAGAGGAGACGGCGGTGGGCCAGTATCCGCTGGAGACGGTGCGAGTGATGGATCGCATTCTGCGTGCCGCGGAAACGCGCCTGACCGTGAAAAACTGGCTGCCGGTGGAACGCACGCGCGGTGAGGTGACGGTGCCGGCGGCCATCAGTCATGCGGTGGCGGCCATCGCCGTGGATTTGAAAGTGGCGGCCATTCTCACGCCAACGCAATCGGGCGCGACGGCGCGCATGATCGCTCGCTACCGCCCCATGGTGCCGATCGTGGCGATCACGCCGGTGCTGGCCACGGCCCGGCAGTTGGCGCAGGTGTGGGGCGTTTATCCCGTCCATATCGAACGCGAATACGAACACACCGACGAGTTGATCGCCAAGTGCAAGGAAATCGCCCTTTCTCACGGCCTGGTTCAGCCGGGCGAGAAAGTGGTGATTGCCGCGGGCCTGCCGCCGGGCGCAAGCAGCAAGACCAATCTGCTGAAAGTGGAGGTGGTGGAGGAGGCGGCCGAAGCGGGTCAATTCCCGCTGGCAGACGCATCCCAAAGAGTGAACCGCGGGGGCGAGATGAATAAACACCATACAACGACTGGTGGCCCCCGGCGGTTTTAAAGTGTGCCCGGTGAGTAATTGGGCAAACCATGTCGAATTCATCGATCGCGATCGCTGCAGACACGAGGCAAAATTCGACTTGAGAATCATCTGACCGAGTGATGACGATGGGAAATTTTCCACGCTGCGCAGACTGGATTTGACAGGGTACACCTGCCTTCCCGCTCGCTGGCGGCATTCCGCCGGGCAGAAGCGGCATCCGCAGTTGCAGCATTTTCACACCACCGGCGGTCTCTGATCCTGCCGCCGGTCATTTGCAAGGAGATTTTATGACCACGATTGTCGCAGTCCATGCCCGCGAAATTTTGGACTCCCGCGGTAATCCCACCATTGAGGTGGATGTAGTTTTGGAAAACGGCCTGCTTGGCCGTGCGGCGGTGCCGAGCGGCGCCTCCACCGGCGAGCATGAAGCCATCGAGCTGCGCGACAAAGACCCCAGACGCTACAACGGCAAGGGGGTGTTGCAGGCGGTGCGGAACGTGAATGAAGTGATTGCGCCGGCGGTCGTCGGCCTGGAAGCAACCCGGCAGATGCAGATTGATTACACCATGATCGAGCTGGACGGCAGCGAGAACAAAAGCAAGCTCGGCGCCAACGCCATTCTCGGCGTGTCGCTGGCCGTCGCCAAGGCGGCGGCGCAGGCCTGTGATCTGCCCCTGTTTCACTATCTCGGCGGCGTCTCCGCCTGCACGCTGCCGGTGCCGATGATGAACATCATCAACGGCGGTGCACATGCCGACAATAATGTTGACCTGCAGGAATTCATGGTGATGCCGGTGGGCGCCACCAGCTTTGCCGAGGCGCTGCGCATGGGAACCGAAATTTTTCACAGCCTGAAAGCCGTTTTGAAAAAGAAGGGCTACAACACCGCGGTGGGTGACGAAGGCGGTTTCGCACCGGATTTGAAATCCAATGAAGAAGCCTTGATCGTGATCATGCAGGCAGCCGAAGCCCTGGGTTTGAAAGCGGGCGTGGACTTCTGCATTGCGCTCGATCCCGCTTCCAGCGAGTTTTACAACAAGGAGCGCAAAGTCTACGAGCTGAAATCGGAAAGCCGCAGCCTGAGCGCCTCCGAAATGATTGCGTATTATGCCGAGCTAGCGAAGAAATATCCGATCATCTCGATTGAAGACGGCCTGGCAGAGGACGATTGGGCGGGCTGGCAGGAAATGACCGCGAAGCTGGGCGACAAGCTGCAACTGGTGGGTGATGATCTGTTTGTGACCAACACCCGGCGGCTGCAGGCCGGCATTGCACAGGGCGTGGGCAATTCGATTCTGGTGAAAGTCAATCAAATCGGCACGCTCACCGAGACGCTGGCCGCGATCGCGATGGCGCAGCGCGCCGGCTACACCGCGGTGATTTCGCACCGTTCCGGCGAAACCGAGGACGCCACCATCGCCGACCTCGCAGTGGCCACCAATGCCGGCCAGATCAAAACCGGCAGCGCTTCGCGCACCGACCGCATCTGCAAGTACAACCAACTGCTGCGCATCGAGGAGATGCTGGGCGGGAGTGCGCGTTTCCCCGGCCTCGCCGCGGTGCGTGCACGCTGATCTTGCAACAGGAACAATCCGAGGCATCCGGCGCAGGGAAATGGCTGCCCGGCTGTTTCCATGTCGCGGAATTATATGGTACGCTGTCCGCCTGCCCTGCTGCGGTTGGATCTCGGGAATTTCATCCGGCCGCGGGCACGGTGGCGATGGCCAGCGGCAAAACCAGTCATCACGCATCGGCTCGCGCCGGCTGCTGCGAAAAAACGGATTGCATTTCTGGGGGAGAATTTTACATTACGATTCACATTTTTGGCCGGCGCCCGCTCAACGGGCGGAAACGCTCACCTTGCACGGCAGGAGCATTCATGGCGCTGAAAGATCCCAAGTACGACAAGCCGATTCAGTTGCGCAAGACACGGCGGCCCAAGCAGCTCGCGGTGATCAACCAAGCCGGCTGCACGGGCTGCATGGTGTGCATCGATTTTTGTCCGCCCGATTGCATCGTGGTGGTGCCCGGACCGGATCCGAACAATCCCACTGTGCACAAGCTCGTCGAAGTGGATCTCACCCGCTGCATCGGCTGCACACTGTGCGCGAAATACTGCCCGTGGGAAACCATCGCGATGCTGGACTTCAATGAGGCCTATCAAAAAGCCGAAGAATGGACCATCCGCTCCGTGCTCGGTGAAATCATCGAGCCGGTACCGCCTGCGGCCGGCGCCCCCGCACGCCGCGCAGCTCACGCCGAAGCTGAGTGAGCAGGATCGCGACGACCTTGCCCGCGGCGTGGCGTTGTTCAATGCCGGCGCGTATTGGGAGGCGCACGAAGTCTGGGAGCAAATTTGGCGTCGCCACCCGGAAGCCTGGCGTTTCTTTGTGCAGGGTTTGATTCAAGCGGCAGCCGCGCATCATCAAATCCGTCGGCGCATCCGCCACGGTGCACTCAAGCATCTCGAAAATGCGCTGGTCAAACTGGCGGTGGCACCGCCTGATTTCGCCGGTCTGGCTCTTGCGGCATTCCGGGAGTATTTGCAGACGCTGCTGCAGGCCATCGCCGCGGCGCCTGAGGATGACCAGGCATGGGCGAAGCAACCTCTGCAGCCACTGCGCTGGCATCAGCCGGAGGTGCGCCCGCCGGGAATGACCTCTGATGACACGGCTGGGACGCCGCAGTGAAAACTCCCCAAGGGAGATGTTTTGACGTGGCCTCTCGTCCCAAAAGGTGCCACACCTGGTTGTGAACAAAAGGCCTTGGAGCGCAGAATGAAGCGCCAAGGCCTTTTGTTTTTGACTGCAAATGCAGGGCCAATTGTTACAACGAATTGTTTTTCTGTAACATCCTGCCGGTTGCCCGGGGGAATTTTTGCTTGACTAGCGGAAGCAAATGTAGTATCTTCCCCGGCCAAAACCCAAATTTTGTTGACCATCGCCGCCATTCATGCCTGAGAATATCATCGAATCCATTTAACAAAAAATGGAAGCGAGCAAAAGTCATGAGTCGCTGACGGAGCGCGAACGACTGGTTCTGAACTTGATTGTTGAGAACTTCGTCCGTAGCGCGGTGCCGGTCGGCTCCCGCATGATCGCCAAGAAAGTCGGCATGACTTTGAGTTCAGCCACCATCCGCAATGTCATGGGCGACCTTGAGGAGCGCGGCTACTTGACCCATCCGCACACTTCGGCGGGCCGCGTGCCGACCGACAAAGGCTACCGTTTTTATGTCGATTCCCTGATGGGGGTGGAGACGCTTTCGGAAGAGGAGAAGCAGAAGATCACCGATCAGCTCGTGCGTGTCTCCCGGGAAGTCGAGGTCATTCTCGATGCCGCGTCGCAAGTGCTGGCGCGGGTGTCGAACCAGCTCGGCGTGGTGTTGTCCCCGCGTTTCTTTCAGGGGATTTTCACCAGAATTGAGCTGGTGCCGGTGGCGGAGAAGAAGGTGTTGATGGTGTTGACCATCAACTCCGGCCTGGTGCGCACGATCATGCTCAAAATGGATGCAGAAGTTTCGCGCGAGGTGCTGGAGTGCACCGCGGAGGTGATCAATGAGCGCCTGCACGGCCTGAGTCTGCAGGAGATCAAGCGCACGCTCGATGGCCGGTTGCGCGATCTCAATATCCCCAACCCGGAGCTGGCGCTGACCATAGCCTATTCGATGGCGCCCCAGCTCGAACAGGTGGTTCATCGCAGTCTCCATTTCGGCGGCACCAACAACATCATGGCGCAGCCGGAGTTTTCCGATCAGCAGAAGCTCTCCAATGTGCTCAATCTGCTGGAGCGCCGGGAAATTCTCATCCACCTCTTCGAGCAGAACGACAGCATGGGTGATTTGTCAATCGCCATTGGCGAGGAAAATCGCGAAGAGCTGATCAAGTATTGCAGCCTGATCACGACCTCCTATCACATCGGCGGTGTTTCGGGCACGCTCGGGGTGCTGGGGCCGACGCGCATGCACTACTCCAAAGTTGTGGCGCTGGTCGATTTCATGGCCAAGGCGCTGAGCAACATCCTGACGGAGGAAGTGGCCGGCAGCAGTTCCATAAACTAATGGCCGTTGACCCCGGAAAACACCGCCCCGCATTCTCTCAGTCAGCGGGGCGCGTGTGCAACCCCGGCTGCTTCGTCCGCCGCAGGGCTGCGGGCATGCAGTGGCGGCAGTCTGCAAACGCGAATTGAACGTTGTATTGGAAAAAAAAGGATTGCACACCAGGACCATGAACAAGAACGATCAAGAAGTCCCCATTGCGCAGTCGCAACCTCCAACTGCTGCAGAGGAGGGCGCGGAGAGTATGGCGGTCACGGCTGACCCTGTGCTGGAAGGCACCAGCAATGGCAATGGCCATGCAGCGGAAGCGGCAACTTCGGAGCAGACGGTGGAGGAGACAGCGGCCGAGGTGGCGATGGCAGAGGCACCGTCAGCGGAAGGTGGGGGTGGTGCATTTGACGAAGCCCCGCTCGAGGAGGGGGCCGGCGAAGAGGGTGCCAGAAAACCGCGGCTGTTTGCCAGGCGCAAGAGCACGAATGCCGAACTGGAAAAACTGAAAGCGGCGCATGAGAAGCTGGTGAGCGATCATGAAAGCTTGAAAGATCGCTATCTGCGGCTGGCCGCGGAGCTCGACAATTTCCGCAAGCGCACCGACCGCGATTTCAACAACCGCCTGCAAAACGCGTTCGCCAGCCTGATCATCGAGCTGCTGCCGATTCTCGACGATCTCGAACGACCGCTCAATTCCCAGGACCTGACCAGGGATTACGATTCCCTGCTCAATGGCATGATGCTGATTCACCAAAAGTTTCTCAAAGTGCTGGAGGATCGTGGCGTCAAGCCCATGACCACGGTTGGCGCGGAGTTCAATCCCCTTTTCCACCAGGCGGTTTCGGCGAAGGAAGTGGAGGGCAAGCCCGCGGGCGTGGTGGTGGAGGAGTTGCAACGCGGTTACATGTACAACGATCGTGTTTTGCGCGCGGCGCAAGTGATTGTCAGTGAAGAAAAGAAGCCTTCAACCACGAACGCGGCCTAGCACCCGGTAAACGCGATCATGCCCAAACGAGACTATTACGAGGTACTCGGCCTGCAAAAGAGTGCTTCGGAAGAGGACATCAAGAAAGCCTATCGCAAGCTGGCGATGCAGTATCACCCGGACCGCAACGCCGGCGACAAGACGGCAGAGGAGAAATTCAAGGAGATCGCGGAAGCCTACGAAGTGCTGCGGGATCCGCAGAAGCGTGCGGCCTATGACCGTTTTGGCCATGCCGGTCTGCGCGGTGCCGCGGGCGGTGGCTTCAGTGATTTTGAATTCGATCTTTCGGATGCTCTGCGTACCTTCATGTCGGAGGGCATTTTCAGCGAATTTTTCGGGGGCGGTCGTTCCGGCCGGCGCCGCGGCGAAAGCCCGCGCGGCAGTGATTTGCAGGTGCGTTTGAATCTCACCCTCGAAGAGATCGCCACCGGCGTCACCAAAAAGATCAAGATTAAAGCCTACCTCCGCTGCGAAGCGTGTGAGGGCTCGGGCGGCGCCAAGGGCAGCAAACCGGTCACCTGCCCGGCATGCGGTGGCAGCGGTGAGATTCGGCAACGCTCGAACACGATTTTTGGACAGTTCATCAACGTGACCACCTGCCCGCAATGCGAAGGGGAAGGCCGCATTGTCAAGGAAGTGTGCCAGTCCTGCCGCGGACAGGGCCGGGTGGAAGGTGAGAAAACGTTGTCGGTTGAGATTCCTGCCGGGGTTGCAAGCGGGAATTACCTCACCATTCGGGGTGAAGGGCATGTTGGTCCGCGCGGGGGCGCACCCGGCGACGTGGTGGTTGTGATTGGTGAGCGGGAGCACCAGCATTTTGAACGTCATGGCGATGATGTTCTTTATGAATTGCCGATCAGCATCACCCAGGCCGTGCTCGGTGATCGGGTCACCATTCCCACGCTGGACGGCGAGGCGATTTTGGAGATTCCGCCGGGCACGCAATCGGGCCGCATCCTGCGCATGCGCGGCAAAGGCATTCCGCATTTGAATGGCTATGGCCGCGGCGACCAGCTCGTGCGGGTTCTGGTGTGGATTCCAACCAAACTCTCAGCCAAGGAGCGCGAGGCCTTCCAACAGCTTGCCAAGCTCGACGGGCTGAAGCCGCCGTCCGACAGCCGGAGTTTCTTCCAGAAGATGAAGGAAGCATTTTCCTGAAACCTGCGATTCGTACAAACCGGCCTAGATGATTCGGGCCCAAACGCACCGGGTGCCCATGTGGGGGCTGACCAAACAGGAACAGCGCGCGACCATTTTTTTGTTGGTGACTTTCGGTGCCGGCTGTATTGTGATGTTTTACCGCCAGCAATTGCCGCCGCCAGCGCTTGATGCAAAGCAGACCGCGCTCATGGATGAATTCATCCGGACGGTGCAGCCGCCCGCGCGTCCGGCAGCCGCGGATACGGTCCTGCCCGATTCTGTGAAATTGGCCGCGCGCTTGAATCTCAACACCGCCACGCGCGCACAATTGCTGGCCCTGCCCGGTATCGGGCCGGTGACGGCACAGCGCATCGTCGACTACCGCACGCAGCACGGTCGCTTTCGCAGCGTGGCAGAGCTGGCAAAAGTCCGCGGCATTGGCCGAAAACGGCTGGCTGAGTTGACGCCACTGGTGACCGTTGAATAGCGCAAAGGCCTGACACAGGACGGGACGCCTTCGCCAAAATCCGATCATTGTCGATAGTAAAAGACAATGTGCAGCAATCCGGCTGTCAGGGTCGCCATGCAGGCAGGCCGCAGGTCAGCTCGAGTGACAATCAAAATGTACCGCGGTTGGGTTGAATCGTCTTCACGAGGTGAACGGCTGGGACGACTATGGTGGACGCTTCTTCGCAAGGGATTGTGGGCGTAAGTATTCGAGAGACAACGCTGCGCCTGACAGAAATCTCCCGTGCCAACGGCGAGGCCAAGATCACCCGGCTGGCGCAAGGCCGGGTGCGCGTGCCGTTGCAGATTACTTCTTTCAAAGACCGGTCACTGATCCACAAATTTGCTGAAGACGTCAACCGGCTGTATGAGGTCTCCGATTTCCAGGCCCGTCGGGCTGTTTTTACCCTCGATTCCAATGCGGTCCTGATCAAGAAGATCCCGGTGGACATGAGCCTGAAGGACAGCAGTTTGAAGGATCACGTCGACTGGGAAGTGGAACAATGCGTGATCAATCCCCTCACCGACTATCATATTGCCTACGAATATTTTGAGCCGGCTCCCGGGCAGGAATTCGCCGAAGTCGTGGTGGTGATCGTGCGCAAAATGATCGTGGAATTTCTGAAGGAAGTTTTCCACAACACCGATTTGCGTCTGCGCGCGGTGGACGTCGATGTGTTTGCGGCGCAGCGCGTGGTGGAAGCCAACTACGATTTTGCCGAAACACCGTGGGTGGCCCTGGTGGATGTGCGCCGGGAAAATCTGCAATTCTCCCTGCTGCAGAACGCCCAATTCTTTGCCGCGCAGGAGGTGGAATATCCCCTGGAGGAGCAGAGCGATCTCACCAACCGCGATCGCGATTTTCTGCCGCGCATCATTTCCAAGGAATTGCGGCGCATCGTCCTGGAAAACAAGGTGGGCAAGGGGGTGGAGGAATTGAATGCCATTTTTGTCTACGGCGACCACGTCACCGATCGGCTGGTCGAGGCTTTGCAAAACAGCCACAACGTCCGCATCGATCGCGCCAATCCCTTTCGCCGCTTGAAAACGGCGCCTCTCGTTGGCGATCTCTCCATGCAGGAGAATCCCGAAACTTTCGTGGTCTCTGTCGGCGCGGCGCTGAAGAAACTCTAGATCGCAATTCATCACTTCTATCATCGAGTGGAGGCCGGTAATGGTCGATATCAATTTGTTGGGAGACGACGACGCGAGCGAGGATCGCCAAAACGAAGAGAATTACGCCAAAACGGTGAACCTCGATGAGCCCAGCAAGGCCAATGATGTGGGAACAACTCCGTTTGGCCGCGAAACCGCCGGAGCCAGTTTTCAACGCGATACGATCGGGGCTTCCTTCGCGCGCAAATCGCTGGAGACCCAGAGCGAAGGCTCCTCCCGCACCAAGGCCTATCTCATTGTCCTTGGCCTGATCCTGGCCGCGCTGACCGCGGTCTTTTTCATGATCCCGCGCAGCGAACGCAAAACCACCACGCAGTTGCCTCCCATGCAAACCCAGCCGGAAGAGCCGCCGGCCACGCAAGCAAACACGGGCGTGGATTCGATGGCGGGCACCACCCCGCCGGAACCAACCGGAGTGGAGGCCTTCGAAATGCTCGCACCGCGGGAACGGGAAGTGGTGGCCTCGACCCGCACGGGCATGTGGGCGGTGCTGTCGCTGTTGCGTTCCTTCTCCGCCCCCAACAACTTTACACTCATCACCTATCACGGCGACCGCAACAATCGTTTTCTGGTGGAGTTTCTCTCCACCTCTGCCGATGCCACCGGCAGCCTGACCAGCACCATTCAGGCCAATGTCTCGCCCAGCGATTTGAAAACCGTCTCGGAATCGGAGCAACCCAGCAGCAGCGGCACGTTGCGCAAGGTTCTGGTTGCGGGCACCATGGATGATCGCGCCGGACTGGCCGGCTTTCGCGGCACGCTCAATCGCATGAGCAACGAGCAGCTCAGCACCTGGCTGCGCGAGCTGGCGCAGCGCCAGGGCTTGAGCATTAAAAGCCTGCGCACCGGCCAGGCAGAAGCCGCGGGTGCCGGCACGCCGATGCAGATTCACCTCGCCGGTCCCAATGCCGGCATTCAGGGCTTCCTGCAGGAATTCACTGATGCCAACCCCAACATCACGATTGCAAAAATCATCCTTTGCCCGGTGGATCACAGGACCTTTAGCGACGAAAATCTGGATCTGGTGCTGAACTTCAATCTTGTCGAGATGCTCTGATTGCCATGCGAGTGATCGCCGGCACGCGCAAAGGCCATGTGTTGCTGGCACCGCGTCACCGGCAGGTGCGCCCGACCAGCAGCCGCGTCCGCACTGTTTTGTTCGACGTGCTGGGGCGGGAACTCACCGCCGCGCGCGTGCTTGACCTGTTTGCCGGAACAGGCGGTCTGGGAATCGAAGCACTCAGCCGGGGCGCGGCCTGGGTCGATTTTGTGGAGAGCAACCGCCAGCATGCCCGGCTCATTCGGATGAATTTGCAGAAAACGCATCTTGACGACCACGCCGCCGTGCTGGTTGAAGATGCGTTTGCTTTTTTGGCTCGCCGGGGCGACGACCTGCCGCCTTATGATCTGGTCCTGGCTGATCCACCCTACACCTTCGACGCTTACTCCCGGCTGTTGCAGGCGCTGGCCACACCCGCCCTGCTGGCGGCTTCCGGCAGGGTGGTGCTGGAAACCTCCATTCGTCTCAACCTGCCTGCTGCACCCTCAGGACTACAACTCCGGTCGGAACGACGCATCAGTGAAACCAGGCTGTTATTCTACCAACGGGAATAACAATGAAATTGGCGATCTATCCCGGCACCTTCGACCCCGTGACCAACGGCCATCTCGACATTGTGGAGCGCGCCGTGCAGTTGTTCGATGCCGTCACGATCGCAGTCACCACCAATCCCACCAAAAATCCCCTGTTCACGGTCGCGGAACGCATCATGATGTTTCGCGAAGCCACCCGGCATTTGCCGCGCATTGAGGTGGAAAGCTTCTCCGGGTTGCTGGTGGAATACGCCGCGGCGCGTGGCGCGAGCGTCTTGATCCGCGGCTTGCGCGCCATTTCGGATTTCGAATACGAATTCCAGATGGCGCTCATCAACCGCAAAATCTCCCACGGCCTGGACACAGTGTTTCTGATGGCGAGCGAAAAATACACCTACCTCAATTCCACCATCGTCAAGGAAGTGGCCCGGCTCGGCGGCGACGTCAGTTGTTTTGTGCCGCCGGCGGTGAATGAGCGCATCCGGCAAAAGCTGGCACAGTCATGACTTTTTTGGAATCCCTGGCAGCCCGCGCCCGGCAGCAGCCCCGCCGCCTCGTTTTTCCCGAAGCCACCGAGGCGCGCACGCTGCAAGCCGTCGCGGAACTGCACCGGCGCCGCCTGGCCGTGCCGGTGTTGATCGGCGACCCGCAGCAGGTCCAGGCTGCCGCCCGGGAGCTTGGTCTTGCGCTGGCAGATATCGAGATCATTGACCCCTGCCGCCATCCGCAGCTCGAGGCCTGGGCGGACGAACTCCGGCAGCGGCAGGTGCACAAGCCGCTGTCACAACAGCAGGCGCTTGCAAGGTTGCAGAATCCTCTCTATTTTGCTGCCGCGTATGTCAGGGCCGGTCTGGCAGCAGGCACGGTGGCGGGCGCCGCTGCTGCCACCGCCGAGGTTCTGCGGGCCGCGCTGCTGTGCATCGGCATGGCGCCCGGCATCTCCCTGGTGTCGAGCGTATTCTTGATGGTGAGTCCGCACAATGGCCGGGTGTTGACTTTCGCGGATTGCGCGGTCGTGCCGGAGCCGGAGGCACAACAACTCGCCGAGATTGCGGTAACGGCGGCGGACACGCACCGGAAATTGACCGGCGAAACGCCGGTGGTGGCGTTGCTGTCCTTCTCCACCAAAGGCAGCGCCACACATGCGGCAGTGGAGAAAGTGCGGCTTGCCACCACAATCGCGCAGCAGTTGCGACCGGCCCTGGCGCTTGATGGTGAGTTGCAGGCTGATGCCGCATTGGTGCCGGAGATCGCACAACGCAAGGCCCCGGACAGCATCGTGCGGGGCAACGCCAATGTCCTGATCTTTCCCGACCTCAACGCGGGCAACATCGCCTACAAGCTGGTGCAGCGGCTGGCCGGCTATCAGGCGATCGGCCCGATATTGCAGGGTTTGGCGAAACCGGCAAACGATCTCTCTCGTGGCTGTATGGTCGAAGACATTGTAAACGTCGCGTGTATCTGTTCCATCATGGCGGGAGAGGCGTTTTAATTCGTGTCTGTCAGAAAACGTGCCCATTCCGGCTGAGCCGGAGTGTCAAAACAGCCGGCCTCGGGAAAAATCCGGGGTGTTTGAAGCAACGCCCAGGTCGTTGCAGAAACAGTCATTGCCAGGTCAGTGATTTGGGACTGACCCTAATTCGTACTCGTCTGACCGTATTCTCACCCCGGGAGGAGCGGGTTGGGTAGGGCTGGAGGCGGTGGGGAAGCCTTGCGGATTTTCTTGTAACGGCCCGGCCGTTGCAAGAGCAGGTTTGTGCGCCGGCGGTTTCGCACAGACATTTGTGGGCTTCTGCTGTGAACGATCCGCGTTGACACGTCCACCATCCGGCCGGCGGCAGTCGCTGCAATTTCCCGATGCGGTGTTTCAAATTTTGCCAAAGAGCGTCGCATGCAATTTCAAGAATCTGAATTCTGCCAGCGCATTCAACCTTCCGAAACGCTCGCCCTCACCACCTTGGTCGCCGAATTGCGCCGCCAGGGCAAATCCATCATCGACCTGGGTGCGGGTGAACCGGATTTCGACACCCCGGAAGACATCAAGGCGGCGGGCATTCGCGCCATTCGCGAGGGCAAAACCAGGTACACGCCCAATGTCGGCACACTGGCATTGCGTGAAGCGATTTGCCGGCATTTGCAAACGCTCGGCGGCCCGGCTTATACGCCGGCGCAAGTGGTGGTCTCCAATGGCGCCAAGCAGGCGATTCACAATGCCCTGCTGGCGCTCTGCAATCCCGGCGATGAAGTGATCGTGCCCGCACCCTACTGGGTGAGTTATCCCGAGCAGGTGAAGATGACGGGTGCCACGCCGGTGTTCGTGCCCACGGAGGACGCGACTGGTTTCAAAATTACGCCGGCGGCGCTGGCGGCGGCGATCACCCCGCGCACCCGCCTGCTCATTCTCAACAGCCCGGGCAATCCCACCGGTGCAGTCTATTCTGTCGCTGAACTCACGGCGCTGGCGGCGATCATCCGGGAGAAGCAGATTTTTGTGCTCGCGGATGAGATTTATTTCAAGCTCGTCTATCGCGAAACGCAAACGTGCAGCCTGGCGTGTTTTCCCGAGCTGCGCGAGCAGTTGATTTTGATCAACGGCTTCTCGAAAGCCTACGCCATGACCGGCTGGCGGCTGGGATACCTGGCGGCACCGGTTGCGATTGCCAGGGCGGCGGCAAAGATTCAGAGCCATACCACCTCCAACCCCTGCTCCATTTCCCAGGAGGCCGGTTGCGCGGCCCTGGCGATGGATGAGCAGACGCTGGTTGCGATGCGCGACGAGTTCGAGCGGCGTCGCGATTTCGTGCACGCCGCGGTCAATCGCATGCCGGGGCTCTCGGCCTGCCTGCCGGGCGGCGCGTTCTATCTGTTTGTGAATGTCAGTGCCTTGCTCGGCCGCCGGCTTTTCGGACAAACAATTGCCGCGCCGGCTGATCTGGTGAAGCTGCTGCTTGAGCATGCCGGTGTTGCACTGGTCGGCGGCGAGGCCTTCGGCAGCCGCCAGCATGTGCGCATTTCATATGCGAATTCGATGGAGAACTTGCGCAC
Organism: candidate division KSB1 bacterium; assembly: GCA_034506255.1. Taxonomy (NCBI): domain Bacteria; kingdom Pseudomonadati; order Candidatus Zhuqueibacterales; family Candidatus Zhuqueibacteraceae; genus Candidatus Coneutiohabitans; species Candidatus Coneutiohabitans thermophilus. The sequence goes on from JAPDPX010000003.1 coordinate 169,555, forward strand.
GGCCATGCGACGCCTGGAGGAAACGCTGCAGCAGGTGGAAATTTAACAGCTTTGAGGCCCTGGGCCTGCGAGTGTGAAAATGGCATCTGCCTGCCGGCAGGATGACTGCCGCACCATCAGAGCACAGCAGCCGCTTGCAACCACGGCCGGCCGGCGTTGCTGAACTGCGATCACCCCGGCAACGCCGGGAGTTCCGGACAACAGCACAGCGTGCGACGCCATGCGCGTGCTTACAAAGCAGCAAATCGCGTTGGGCATACCTTGAGTTTGGTCTCCGGCTCGCGGCTTGCAGCCGGCAGTATCCCTCAAATTCATCCTTGACATTCGCAACGTGTTGCGGTACTATGGCTGGCGATAGCAGGCGCGTTGCGCCGGCGGATTTTTTTGGGGGCGAGTAGGCAATGCCCATGAAGTTGAAATCTGCGAATAACTGAAAATGATGTCGCTGGCTCAGTTCGAATACTCCTCCATTGCCGCCGGGGAAATTTGCCATGCCCGCATGGCCACCCATCATGATGAAAATGAGCTTTCGTAGTAGGGCCTTCAGGCACCAATCCCGAAGCGTCTACTACGAAAGCCATTACCGTGGTAAACGCAAAGTGGCCACGCCGCCAGGAACGCCGCAAGGTTTTCCTTTTCGGTGTGGCCACTCCGCGTGTTGGTGTTTCGAAAGGAAAACGCAGTAACGATTCCGTTTTGCTCTGCCACGGCTTGGCCGTGGCACTCCCGCAATTTTCGTGATAATAGTAAAACGTCAAGTTGGCACGTCCGCTCCCAAAAGTCATTCTGCAAGAATCTTTTTGAGTGCTTGGGATAACGCGGGAATAGGCTTCAATCCCGGCACTAAGGAAGATTCCTCCGGAATGACAGTTTTGATTGTGGAGCGGATTTTGGAACTTAACGTTGTAGTAGTAACTGCCATGCCGCGCGCGGCACCCATCAGAATGAAAAAGAGCTCTGTAGTGCCCTCAGGCACCGATCCTGAAGGGTCTACTAGAAAAGTATTTTCATGCTAATTTCATCGAGCACGGGGATCCGCTTTTTCAAAGCGGTATCCCGGGCGTGTGGATTTTGCACCGCTGGGGCTGTTTTCTGTGCCCCGGCAGTGCGCTGAATGTTGTTTTGATCGGCACGCTTTGCAGATGAAGCTAACAAACAACAGATGTGCGTCCGTCTGTGCGATCTTCCGATTTTGAGATGGAGGCGCACGGGATTGCCAGGCAAGCTGGAGTAAGATGATGCCCTCCTACGATTATGACTGTTCTTCCTGTGGCCGCACTACGGAGATTTTCCAGAGCATCACCGCGCCGCCGGTGGAAAAGTGCCCGCATTGCGGCGGCCGGGTGACGCGCCGCATCTCCGGCGGCACCGGTTTGATCTTCAAAGGCAGTGGGTTTTATTTGACAGATTACAAGAACGCCGGCGCAAAAAACGGCGACGGCAAAGCCGACCAGGCCACGTCCACCACCGGCGGCAACGAAACCGCCGACCAGGACAAGAGCGGCAGGGCTTCCACTGCGAAGAAGACGGAAGCTTCGCCGGTCTCCGCGGAATAAACCGTGCCGGTGCGTGGAATGCACACCGCTCCACTGGTTGGCCGGAGCAGTCCGCCGTCTCCGCCAGCGGGGGCGCATCTGCCGGCATGACCCGTCGGCGCGGGCAGGATTGGAAAGAACCTGCCTTCACCTCAGGAACAGTCGTGCAGTTTACTTTCAGACACAATCATGCCACACCTCGGATTGAACAGTGACGTTCAGGCCGGAGGCCATCGCTTTCATGTGCAAACGAGCTATTCGGCCAGCAACGCCAAGATCATCTCTCACATTTTCGATCATGGCCGCATCGTTGCGCAGCGCGAAGTGCCCATGAACGGGGAGGCGGGCGATCAACATCTCGCCCGGAAGCTGCATGCCATCCATCAGGACATGGTGGCGGAAATGGAGTTGCTGTTTCACATCGCCGACAAAGTGCGCGAAGTGAAACACCCGCTCTCCTGCCTCAAACTCGGCCGGCTTTTTTTGCAGAAGAATCTGCTGGACGACGCCATTGCCACCCTCGAGCTCGCCATCACGCTGGACGTCGACTCCCCCCATGCTTACAACGACCTGGGCATGGCCTATCTGCGCCGCGGTGAATTTGCCCGCAGCGAAAAAGTTCTGCGCGAGGGTCTCGAGCGCGCCCCGCAATATGCCGACGGCTACTGCAATCTCGGCGTGGCGTATCTCGAGCAGGAGAAGTATGCCGAGGCGCTGCAGGCCTTCGAAACGGCGCTGCAGATCAACCCCAAATTTTTCCGCGCCCTCCTGCTGCGCACGCTTGCCCATCTCAGCATGCTGGCCTCGCCGGCGGTGCGCGGCACGCTCGCCGAACTGCCGGCGCATCGCGAACAGGTGCGTGAAGAACTGGAGCGCGTCCTGCAGGCAATGCCGGCAGGCCACGACCACAGCCGGCTGGTGAAATGCCGGGAACACCTCAGCCGCAACGAGTTAGGCCGGGCCGCTGCCGAGCTGCAAGCCATGCGGCAGGAGATGCAGGCGGAGGCCTTCAGCCACTACGAAAACGAGTTTTATCTCAAATTCATGTACGGCGGCAAGGGCCGTGACGACGCCTTCGTGCAGCGCTACACCGACAAGCTGCGCGAAGCCATTCAAAACTATCCCGAGTATGCCGATTTGCACAACCATCTCGGCATCGCTTATTTGATTCAGTGCCGCAATCTCTTCCTGCGCGCCCTGGAGGAGTTTCGCACCGCGCTGCGCATCAATCCGAATTTCAAGCGTGCGGAAAAAAATTTGAAGCTGACCGAGAACGACGGCAAGGGTTTTCTCATTCTGCTGCGTGCGCTGTTCAAATAACCCGGGCGGCGGGGATCGCACCGGCGCGCCGCCGGTGTTTGCGTGATGGAAGCGGCCGTGTCCTTTTCCGGCTGTGGAGCGTGTGGCGTGAAATGCCATGCCGTGGAGCAGAACGATTTGCGGTTGCAGCATCTGTGATACTTTCCGGGAATTTTTGCTCTCCTTATAGTGCCGTCCATCCCTTCCCCCTTCGAACTGCTGCCAGGTCATCGCTTTCCTTGCAACGCCGGGGTCAACCCTCATGGCTTGGGATTTGCACAAAAGGTCGCCGGTTACCGAAAGTTCAAATGTTAACAACTGCTTTCTTGTCTCACCCCGAAACAATGTCACTTCGCTGATACAGAAAGAGGAGCGCATGAGAAACTCGAGATGCCTCTCCGGGTGCCTGATGGTGGCCCTCGCGGTCAGCCTGCTGAGCTCCGCCTCCGGCCAGGCACAAAACAGCCCCACCGCTGCCGCGCGGCGGGATTGGCCCGTCACGGTGCGGGCGCTGGCGGCACAACCGGGCGAGGTTTCGCTGTACGAAATCCGTTTCACCACGGGTGATTCCCTCGCTGCCCGCGCGGAAATTATCCTCGATTTTCCGGCAGAGTTCGATTTGAGCCTGTTGCGGGTGGCCAGCTCGACCAGCATCAACGGCGGGTTCAAGCTGGTGCGCGAACGCAATCAGGTGCGGGTGCAGCGCACCGGTTTGGGTGCCATGATCCCGCCCGGCCGCAACGTGGAGCTGCAGCTCGGCTTGATCAAAAACCCCGGCCGGCTGACGGGCAACTATGAAGTCGGCATGGAGATCCGCTCCTCCAGCCAGAGCGTGCTGGTGGCCCGCAAGAATCATCGCATCGAATTCTAACTCCCCGTGAGATCAGCAATGCAAGTCATGAAGATTGCCGCGCAGCGGGTTGCGGCGCCAAGCTGGCGCATCCTGGGGCTGGCTCTGTTTCTCGCCACCGCACCCGCCTTCGGACAGGGAAGTCTAACGCAAGTCACGGTCACGCCCTCCGACACCACTGCCGGCAAGGGTGCCATCTACAAAATCAGTTTCATCACCAGTCTCACTGGCGGCCCGGGGGGCGCCGGCATTCCCGCCAACGGCAAAATCCGCCTGTCGTTCCCTCCGAGCTTCGTGGATTCGACGGTGACGGCGGCATTCAACGACAACGGCCTGGACGGCGGTTATGCCGCGATCGCCGACACCAATCACGTGATCACGCTCACGCGCGACAGCACCGGCACCGCGCTCGCCGCCGGCGACACCGCGGTGTTCAGCGTTGCCATCGTCTATAATTCGACGCTTGCGGACAGCTTCCGAATTTTTGTGCAGACGCTGAACGCCGCCGGCGTGGCCATCGACAGTGCCCGCTCGGCCTTCTTCCGCATCGCGGCTGCGCCGCTGCATCATTTCAAAATCGACAGCGTGGCCACGCAAACCGCGGGCGATTCGTTTTTCATCACTATTTCGGCACGCGACGTTTATGAGAATCTGGTCAAGACCTTCAAGCGCAAAGTCTCAATCTCGCTCAATGCCGACACCATCACCCCGGCGCTGAGCGACACCTTTGTGCTGGGCCAGCGGCTGCAGAAAGTCGTCATCACCCGGGCCGGCGAGGGCCGCATCATCACCGTGAAAGACAGTCTCAATCACACGGGCAGCTCGAATGCGTTCCGGGTGAATCCCGGGCCGCTGCACCATATCGGCGTTTCTCTGATTGCCACACCACAAACGGCGGGAGCGGGTTTCGCCGTCACCTTCACCGCCCAGGATTCCCTCAACAATACCGTCACCACTTTCACCGGACCGGTGACGATTGCCGATCTGACCGGCACGGTGACCCCGGTCACCAGCGGGGCCTTCAATCTCGGCGTGCGCACCGAAACCCTGCGCATCACACAGGCTTCCACCAACAACCGGATTACGGTGAGCGGCGGCGGCAAAAACGGCCAGTCCAATTTCTTTGACGTGAACGCCGGTGCCCTCGATCGTTTTGTTTTGTCGGTGATTCCCGACCCGCAGGTTGCCGGGAACTCGTTTCTGTTCTCGATCACCGCCAGGGATGCCAACAACAACAATGTTTCTTACAGCGGCACGGTGACCTTGACCGACAACACCGGCACGTTGACTCCCACCAGTGTGCTGTTCGCCGGCGAAGCCACAAAAACCGTCAACGCGATGATTACCAAGGCACAGTCCAATGTGGTGATCACCGCGAGCGGCAGCGGCAGAACCGGGCAATCCAACAGCTTCACGGTCAATCCCGCCGCGCTCGATCATTTCGAAGTAACCAGCACCGGCGGTGGCAGCCTGGGCAGCCAGACTGCCGGGTCGGCTTTTGCGATACGGATTGTGGCCCGCGATCGCCACGACAATATCGTGACCTCACACAGCGGGCCGGGCAGCGCGGTGACGTTGTCCAACACGACGGCCAGCCTCTCCCCCGCCAGCAGCGGGAATTTCTCCAACGGCATCCTGGCCTCGCAAACCGTGACGATCACCAGGAGCGCCAGCGCAGACGCGATCACCGTCAGCCACGGTGCCACCGGCAGGAGTGGCGTGTCGAACAACTTCGCGGTGCTGGCCGGGCCGCATGCAGATTTTCGCCTGGACCCGGTGGGCAGCCCGCAAACTGCGGGCGTGCCGTTTCCCCTGGTCGTCCGTGCGGTGGATGCTTATGAAAACATCGTGACCGGCTTCACCGGTACTGTGAATCTGGCAGTAAACGGTGGCGGCACGATTACTCCCAACACCAGCGGGAATTTTGTGGCAGGCGTGTGGAACGGCAGCGTCAGCATTTCCAACACCGGCTCGGGTCGCGTCATCACAGTTTCAGGGAACGGCTTCAACGAAACTTCCACCCCGTTTGATGTCACGGCGAATGGCATTGATCATTTTGTCATTGATCCGGTTGGCAATCAAACTGCCGGGCAGAATTTCAGTGTGACGATTCGCGCCAAAGACGCAAATGATAATGATGTGGCGTTTTCCGGCCCGGTGACGTTGACGGACAACACCGGCACGTTGAAACCAGACAGCGTGACCTTTTCGAATCAGGCGTCACTCACCGTCACCACGGCGTACATCACCAAAGCACAGAGCAATGTGGTGATCACCGCCAGCGGCAGCGCCAAGCCGGCGCAATCGAACAGCTTCACCGTTGCGCCCGCGGACCTGGATCATTTCGACGTGACCAGCGCCGCGGGCGGCAACATTGCAAGCCAGACGGCCGGCACGAGTTTCACGATCAAGCTCGTTGCCCGCGATGCCTTCAACAATGTGGTGACCTCGTTCAACAGCGGGGTGACCATGTCCAACACCACCGGCAGTCTGGTTCCTTCGAGCAGCGGCAATTTCACCAATGGTGAGCTGGCTTCGCTCACGGTGACGATCACCAAAACGTCCAGCGCCGATGCCATTTCGGTGAGCGGCGGCACGCCGGCGCGCAACGGGGTATCCAACAATTTTGCAGTGAACGCCGGGCCGCACGCGGATTTTCGCATTGCCAACATTGCCTCGCCACAGACCGCGGGTGTGCCTTTCCCGGTGATTGTGCGGGCGGTGGATGCCCATGACAACACGGTCACCGGTTTCACCGGCACCGTGAATCTGACGGTCAGTGGCGGCGGCACGATCTCACCCAACGTGAGCAGCAACTTCATCAACGGCGTGTGGAACGGCAGCGTGAGCATTTCGAACTCCGGCACCAACCGCCAGATTACAGTTTCCAATGGAGGATTCAGCGAGCAATCGAATCCCTTCACGGTGAATGCCGGCTCACTCGACCGTTTTGTCATCGACACCATCGGCACGCAGACCGCCGGCCAGAATTTCAGCGTGACGGTGCGCGCCCGCGATGCCAACAACAATGAGGTGGCATACACCGGCACGGTGACGCTGAGCGACAACACCGGCACGCTCACCGCCTCTGCCTTGGTGTTCAGCGGGCAGACCTTCCGCACGATTTCCGATGCGCGCATCACCAAAGCGCAGACGGGCGTGGTGATCACCGCCAGCGGCAGTGGCAAGGTCGGCCAATCCGCCGCCTTCACGGTCAATCCCGATTTGCTGGATCATTTCAGCCTGACCAACACCAGCGGCAACGCCATCGGCACGCAGACCGCCGGCACGCCGTTTACCATCAGAATTGTAGCGCGGGATCAATACTACAACACGGTGACCGGCTTCAATCAACCCGTGATCCTCACCGATCTGACCGGTCTGAATATCACCACGGCGAATTTCAGCAACGGCGTGCTGGCCTCGCAAAGCCTGACGATCACGCAGGCGCGCAGCGACAATCAACTGACCGCAAGCGGCGGTGTGCCGGCCAAAAGCGGGACGTCCAACCTGTTCAATGTTGTGCCGGCCGCACTCGATCACTTCGCGATCGACAACATCACCGACCAGGCGGCGGGCGTGCCCTTCACCATCACCCTGCGTGCGCTGGATGTCTACAATAATCTCGTGACCGGCTACAACGGCGCGGTCACGCTCTCCGATTTGACCGGCACGATTGCGCCGGCCAGCAGCGGTGCGTTCATCGGCGGCGTGCGCAACGAAAGCGTGACCATCACGCAGACGCGCACGGCCAATCGCATCAACGTGAGTGGCAGCGGCAAGACCGGGAGTTCGAACAGCTTCAACGTGATTGCCAGCACCGTCGATCATTTTGACATCAGCACCATCGGCAATCAAACCGCGGGCGTGCCATTCAGCGTGACCATCATTGCCAGGGACGCCAGCAACAACACCGTGACTGGCTTCAACGGCACGGTGACGGTGAGCGATGGCACCGGCACGGTCTCGCCGGCCACCAGCAATCCCTTCACGGCGGGCACGCTGACGCAGAATTTCACGATCACCAAAAGTGCGGGCAACAACCGCCTGACGGTCACCGGAGTGGGCAAATCCAGCAGCTCGAATGCGTTCAACGTCAGCCATGCGGCTCTGACCAAGTTTCATATCGCGCCGCTCACGGATCAGGTGGCCGGTCAGAGTTTCCCGCTCATCCTGACGGCGCAGGATCAATATGACAACACGGTGATGAATTTCAGCGGCACGGTGAGCATCGCCATCAACAGCGGCACGATTCAGCCGGCGAACAGCGGCGCCTTCAGCGCGGGCGTGCGCACCGAGGCGGTGACGGTGCCGCAGGCGGGTGGCAACCGCGTGATCACGGTGAATGACGGCGCCGGGCATTCCGGCTCGTCGAATGCTTTCAATGTCAATGCCGCGGGCCTGGATCGTTTCGTGTTCAGCAACATCGGCACGCAGGCGGCGGGGGCTCCCTTCAGCTTCACCATCACCGCCCGGGATGCCAACGGCAACGACGTCAGTTTCATCGGCACGCTGACGCTGAGCGAGGCCACCGGCACGCTTTCCCCCACGACGGTGGCGATGAACGGCACGAGCGTGACGGTGACGAATGCCGTGATCACCAGGGCACAGAACGGTCTCACACTCACCGCCAGCGGCGGCGGCAAAACCGGCACCTCCAACAGCTTCAATGTGAATCCCGGGCCGCTGCAGCGCGTGCGGATCGTGGAGAGCAACGGCGTCGAGTTGGGGGCCAAGTCGTTGAATGCCGATCAATCGTTGACCGTGCGGGCTGCCGGTTATGACGCCTACAACAATTATGCGGGCGACCAGACGGTGACCTGGCTGGTGCAGACGGTGACCGGCAGCGGCATTGGCGAAGTTTCCCCGGTTACGGGCAGCACCACGATTTTCAATGCCAAAAAAACCGGCACCGGCCGGCTGGTGGCGGATCATGCCAGCGTGATTGACGACAGCTCGGGGGTGATCACCATCACGCCGGGCGCCGCCTTTCGCGTCAAGATTCTTGCCGGCACGGCCGGCAACAGCGGGGTGGTGACCACTTTGAATTTGACCACCGGCGCCACCTTTGACATGCACGCGGCGAGCTTCGATGTCGATGACAACTACATTCAGGATGTGTCCGTGACCTGGAGTGTCACGGGTGGCATCGGCGATTTGAATCCGTCCAGTGGCATGGCCACGCGCTTCATCGCGCGCAGCGCCGGTTCGGGCCAGATCACCGCCGATCACGCCAGCCTGATCGATTACACCACCGGCGCGATTCAAGTGAATGCCGGCAATCTCGCACGCATTCGCATTGTCGAAGGCCCGAGCGGCGATGGCCCGCCAGTGGGTGCGCGCACGCTGACCACGGATGATCTGTTGAAAGTGCATGCGGCGGGGTACGATGCCGAGGGCAATTACCTGGGCGATGAATCCGTCACCTGGCGGGTGCGCAACGGCATCGGCGTGGTGACGCCCACCGTGGGCACGGTGACCGACTTCGACCCGCGCGTGCCCGGCAGCGGCCGCCTCGTTGCCGATCATGGCTCGGTGCCGGATGACAGCACCGGTGTGATCACGGTCAATCGCGGCCAGGCTTTTCGCATCAAAGTTTTGAACAATTTGTCGGGCAACACCGCCGAGGTGCAAAGCCCGACGCTCACCACCGGCGAAACCCTGCCGGTGCATGCCAGCAGTTTCGATCGGGACAACAACTACATCGGCGACGTGAGCGTGAGCTGGTCGGTGAGCGGAAATATCGGCACGTTGAGCACGAGTGTCGGCAGCAGCACGGTGTTTACCGCCACCACACCCAACACCGGCGTGATTACCGGCACGCATCCCACGCTGGAGTCGGACGCCACCGGCCCGATCACGGTGATCGCCGGCAATCTGAGCTACATCCGGATCGTGCGCGGCCCCAGTGGCAATGGTCCGGAGCTGGGCAATCTCAGCCTGACCACCGATGACGTGCTGGAATTGCACGCCGCCGGCTATGATGCCAATGGCAATTATCTCGGCGACCAAAACGTCACCTGGACGGTGACCAACAACATTGGCACACTGACCACCATCAGCGGCAGCGCGACGATGCTGGTGCTGCGCCAGCCCGGCACGGGGAGAGTGCAGGCGGATCATGCGTTTGCCACCGATGACGTCACCGGCGATCTGAGTATCAGCGTCGGGGCGCTGCATCACATCAAAGTCCTGCTCGGTGGCAGTGGCCAAACGGCGGAGTTGGAAAACGATTCGCTCACCACCGACGAGAGCCGGACCGTGCACGCGGGCGGCTTTGATGCCGATGACAACTATCGCGAAGACGTTTCGGTGAACTGGAGCGTGACCAACGGCATCGGTGTGCTGACCCCGACGTCCGGCCTTTCCACCACGTTGAATGCCACCAAAGTGGGCGCCGGACAAATTCGCGCCACGCACGCGAATGCCGGCAGCGACTTGACCGGCACCATCACCGTGACCCCGGGTGCCCTGAGTTATGTGAAGGTCGTGGAGGGCCCCGCCGGGCCGGGTGGGGAACTGGGCAACAAGACCCTCACCGCCGATCAGGAATTGACCCTGCATGCCGCCGGCTTCGATGCCGACAATAATTACATCCGGGATGAGTCGGTGACCTGGTCGAGTGCCGGCACGCTGTTGCCGGCCATCACTGCCAGCGGTACGGTGGTGGTGTTTCGGCCGACGAAGGCGCCCGCCAGTGGCACCATTCGCGCCACGCATGCGAGCGCCGGCTTCGACAACACCGGTACAATTACGGTGAATGTCGGGGCGTTGCATCACGTCGTGGTGTTGAGCGGTCTGGTGGGTGAAACTGCCCCACAGGGCAACGTGACGCTGAATCCCGGGCAGACGCTGCCCGTGCATGCCGGCGGCTATGATGCTGACAACAACTACATTTCCGATGAGGTGGTGAACTGGAGCCTGGATGGCAGCATCGGCAATCTCAGCACGAACAATGGAATTTCCACCACTTTTACGGCAGTGACCGAAGGCACGGGCTCGATCCGCACCCTGCATCCGAATCCGGCAGTGATCAACGGCAACAGCGGCACGATCAGCGTCATCCGCGGCCAGGTGTCCTACATCGTGTTGCGCACCGCGCCCAACAACGGCGGCGCGCCCTACCCCGGCCGCACGATGAACACCGATCAGGAAATCGCCATTTACGCGGCCGGCTATGATGTCGGGAACAACTACCTCGGGGACGTGCAGGTGACCTGGTCGAGCACCGGCACCCTTGCACCACCGGCCAGCGGCACGGGTTCTTCTTTCACCTTTGCTCCTTCCGCCGGTGCGGCGGACGGCTCGGTGGCCGGCAAGATTGTGGGGACCTACAGCCCGGGCATAGCCGCGGAAACCGGCGTCATCACGGTTTTGCCGGGCGCACCCAAGGGCGCGGTCACCCTGACGCCCGTGCCGGCAAGTTTGCCGGCAGATGGTGCCAGCACGGCCGTGATTACCAGTTCGCTCATCCGTGATGCCGAGGGCAATCTCGTCGGCCCGGGCCGGACTTTTACGGTTTCGATTACGCCGCAGGTGTTTGGTGCGATCGTGGAGCCGGACGTGGACAGCGAGACGCCCGGCCATCAGATCGCGACCACTGCGCAGAGCCGGTTGCAATTCACCTTCCGCGCCGGCACGCTCGGCGGTTCGGCCACCATCAATGTCACCAGCGGCTTGAGCGCCAACGGCAGCACGACGATCACGCTCGGCAGCCTGAGCATCGTCAGCATCTCCACCAATCCGACTTTTGTGTCGCAGGGCCAGAGCGGCATCAACGTCAGCATGTCGGTGCAAAACCTCGGGACGGCGACGATCCAGGATCTCGCCGGCGGCCTGACCTTTCAGGGCACGGTGGATCGCACAGCGGACTACATCGTGACACCCGGCGTGGGCAACCCCACCAGCATTCCGGGTAACTCGACGCGCTCGCTGTCTTTCGATGTGACGGTGAAGCCGGGCGCGGCGCTGGAACTGATCACGATCAACGGCAACGTCTCCGGCACCATCAACGGCACCCCGGTCAGCTCCAACAACGCCAGCAACAAGGACACCTGGACGGTTCTGCGGCCGGCGAGTTTGACGGTGCAATCGGTCACCACCGCACGCGACACGGTGGCGCGCGGCCAGACCGGCATCGCGGTCACGGTGCGCATTGCCAACAATTTGGGTATCAGCAATTCCGCGCCGGCGGTGATCGACAGTGTGCGGTTGAAATTTTCCCAGGGTCTGCTGGACAAAACCGGCGACTATATTGTCGCGGCCAACCCCGGCAATCCCACGGTGCTTGCCGGCAATGAGGCGAAAGATTTCAGCTTCATCGTGAATGTCGGCCTGGGTGCCAGCACCGGCACGATCATGCTCGATGCCGCGGTCTATGGCAGGGATTCGAACTCGGTGGCGCTCACCAGCGACCTCAATGCCACCACCACCGACAGTTGGGTGGTGATCGAAGGCAACGCCTTCCGCATCGTCTCGCTCACGCCCTCGCAGAGCGAGGTCACCGTGGGCATGACGCGCGAGTGGAATGTCCGAATGGTGCTGCAGAATCTCGCGCCCTCGAATGTCAACCTCGATCTGGCCGCGACACGCCTGACCTTCACCATCGGCAGTCAGAACGTGACGTCGCAATACACCATTGCCCCGCCGACGATGGAAGGCGGGGGCACGGTGCTGCCCGGCAATTCCACCCGCACGCTGATCTTCCGGATTACGCAAACCGGCAGCACGCCGGGGATCGCGGGCATCTCGGGGGTGGCGCGCGGCATGGATTCCGGCACCGGCCTGCAGGTCAGCGATGATACCAACGATGGCGGCGGCAGCGAGGTGAATGTGCAAACCCGCGGCGTGTTGAATGTCGTGGCGGTGCAGGCTTCGCAGCCGAATGTCACGGCCGGCCGCAGCTTCCCCTGGACGATCACCGCGACGGTGACCAACAGCGGTGGCAGCGCGATCAAGCTGAAACCGGATTCGATCGCCGTGGCCGTGGGCAGCAGCCAGGGCTATGTTTTCGACAAGCCGCGCAGCTTTGCCGACGGCGATTCCATCATCGCCGGACTCGCGACCAAGACGTTGCGCGTCACCGTTACGCAGACCGGCCTGCTCACCGGCTCGCAGCCGCTCACCCTGCGACTGAAAGGGGTCGAGCTCAACAGCAACCGCGAGCTGGCCTCGAACATTGGCAGCGGATCGGTGACGGTGCAAAGCGCGGCGTTGCTCGAGATTGTCAGCGTGCGGCCCTCGCAGGTGAAGGTGACGGCCGGTCAAACCATGGCCTGGAATGTGGTGGTGGCGGTGCGCAATCATGGCGAAAGCCAGGTGAGTGTGCGCGCCGATACCTCAACCAATCTGCGTTTCCGGCTGGGCAATCAATTTCAAAGCGGCTATACCGCGTTGTTGCAGCCGGCGTACTGGCTGGGCACTTCCTCACCCGTGCTGCTGGGTGGCCGCACCGACAGTCTGCGGTTCAATGTCACCATCACCGGCAGCAACCCCGGCTTCGTGCGATTGTGGCCCAAAGTGGCGGCGATCGAGACCAACAGCAATGTCACGGTGGCCGACACCACGATTGGCCGCACGCTGGTGGAGGTGCAAACCATTCCGGTGGTCACCTATCTGGGCGGCAGCTTGACTCCGAAGATCGTGAACAACGGCGGGGTTTACGCCTTCAAGGTCGGCGTGATCAACAGCGGCACGGCGGAAGTCGAGCTGCTCACCAACCTCACGCGCCTGCGCTTCAGCAGTGGCGGTGTGAGCTACCTCGCCAATCTCGATGCCAACATGACCACCCGCCTGGCGGGCAATGACACGACGATTCTGACGTTCCAGCAACAGGTCGTCCCGGCGGACATGCCGAAGACCACCTACACGCCCACGATTGAATTGCGCGGTTCGCACAATGGCAACGGCTTCAACACCAATCTCACCACCAACACCAATGAGCTGACCGTGACCGGCGCCGGCCAGGTGCAGGTGGTGAGCTTGCGCAGCAGCCAGGCGACCGTGACGCAAAACATGGACAAGGACTGGTTCGTGATGATGACGGTCACCAACAACGGCGATTTCGACGTGCGGCTGCAGAGTGTGGATTTGCAGATGTTCAATGGCGGCCAGGTGACCGGCGAGTATGATATTGTGAAACCCGCCACCTTCCGCGGTTCGGGAGGGGTGATTCTGGCGCCCAAAGCCACGGACTCATTGCGTTTTGAAATCCGGCGCACCGGCATCAAACGCGGCCCGACCACGGTGATTGGCTTGGTGCGTGTGATCGATCAATCCAACGGCCGCACCATCGAGGCAGTGAGCGATGGCAGCAGTGGCAGCTTTGTGGTGCAGTCACCCGCCCTGCTGGACATCACCTCGCTGGCGGCCTCGCAGAGCACCCTCACGCGCGAACAAACCCGACCCTGGACGGTTGATCTGAACGTGACCAATCGCGGGGAAAGCGAAGTGCAGGTCGATTTCGCGCCGGCAGAAACACGCATCGATTTCGGCACGGATGGTGGCAGTTATGTCGTGGAGTATCCCACCGCCCTGTTGGGCGGCGGGAACCGTATCGCCGGCGGGGCCTCGGCCACCCTGCAATTCCGCATCACCCGCACCGGTACGCAGACCGGCCCCAACAGCATCACGGCCCGGCTGCGTGCCACCGAGTTGAACAGCGGGGAGGTGCGCCTCGATGACACCGACAGCGGTGGGGGAACGAGCGTGACCGTGCAGACTCCGGCGATGCTGCAAATTCTTTCAACGGTTCTCACCCCCAACTCCGCGCCGAATTTGCCACGCGTCAACACCAACCAGAGTTTTGGCGTGCAGGTGGAGATTTACAATTCCGGCGAGGAAAGCACGCAGGACGTGCGCGTGCGGCTGGCGAGCAGCGGCGGCTCGGTGAGCAATCCGGCGGAGCGGCCGGTGCTGGGCGGCGTGCCCGGCTTGCAGGCGCGCACGGTCAATTTCACCCTGAGTGCGAGCGCGAGCGAGAATCCCAATGAAGTGATCACGGCCACGATCGCCGCGGCGACGGCAGGCAACACCCTCACCACCGCGAATCTCGCCCCGCCGGTGGACCATTCCGAGACGGTGATTGTGCAGCGGCCGGCCGGCCTGTATCTCAGCAAAGTCATCCCCTCGATCACAAAGGTGAATGCGGAGTCCGGCGTTCCCTGGTTCATTCGGGCGGTGGTGCAGGATACCGGTGGCGCGGTGGTGAAGCTCGATCCCCCACAGAAATCCGACATCGTCATCAAGATCAATGATGTTGTGCAGGAAGACTACGTCATCACGCCTCCTGCGGCCCTGGTGAAAAGTGGGGATTTGCTGCTGCGACCCGGCGAAGTCGATACGTTGATCTACACCGTGACCAGGACCGGGGGCCTGGGCGGCCTGGCCACCTTGCAGGTGGCGGCCAATGGTGTGGACGTCAACAACAATCAAAGACTGCGGGACAGCCGCAACAGCCAGTTCGAGATCGTCACCACCGCGGCGGTGTTTGTGCGCACCACCACGGCGGTGGTCAACAATTTCTTTGCCGGCACCAGCGTCGGTCTGGTCAATACCAATCAAAACTTCCGGGTGAACGTCGAGATCGAAAACAGCGGTTTCGAAGATGTCGAAAACGTGCTGGTCGAGCTTGCGACGGATGGCGGCTCGTTGATTCCGACGCCGCAACAAATGCTTGCACGGCTGCCACTGCGCCAGCGCGGCATGCTGAGTTTTGCTGTTCAGGCTGCTGCCGTCCCCACCCCGGGCGTCACGAATGAGCGCTTCGTGGCGCGTATTCTCTCCGCGACCGCCGCCAGCAGTGGCGGGCCGGCACTGATTTTTTCCGGCACCGATACCACGGCATTGGTGCGGATTCAACTGCCCGCGCGGCTGGCACTCACAGCCAGCGTCGAGAAGCAGGATCTTACCACGCGTGAGATTTTCCGGTTGTCGGCACGCGTGAGCAACCGTGCCAATGCCGCGGCGGTGGATGGCAGCGGTCGTCTCACCGTGTTCCTGCCCAGCGGCTTTGAAATCATTGGCCCGGTGCCGGGCGGGAACGAACAGTCTTTCACGGTGGCTGACAGTGTATCGTGGAGCATTCGCGCACCCGACATACCCCTCCAGCTCACGCCGCTGGTGGTGCGCATGACCACGGTGCCGATGGATTTGAACAGCCGGCTTTCGGCGGAGATCGAAAATGACGCCGATTCAGTGCAGGTGGAAGTGGTCAAATCGGATTTGAGCGTGCTCAAAACCTACATCAGCGAGCCGGCCGGTGCACGCGACGGTACCGTCTCCACCGGCCAGGAATTCATGCTGGTGGCAACCCTGCAGGGCAGCCGTGATCTGAGTGATCGCCGCATTCAGCTCCTCCTGCCGGGCGGCGCCGGTTACAATTTGACCAGTGAATCCCCCACGCCCCTGCTGTTGTTGGTGCCGGCCGAAGCAGAATTGCCCGATACCGTGCGCTGGGAAATCGCCGCGCCCGGTGAACCGGCGGAAACCGCGCGCCAGTTCGTGGTCGTCGCCTCCGGACGCACCGGTCTGGGCACGATTGTCACCGCTCGCGATACTCTTGCCGTCACCACCGTGAGCAAAGCCCGCCTGGATTTCAGCGTGAGCTTGTACAACAAAGACAATGTTGAGCTGAAAGACGAACTGTCGGTGGGACAGACTTTCAAGATCCGCGCGCGCTTGAGCAATCTCGGCCGCGCCGGCGTGGTCGACTCTGCGCGCGTCGCGCTGCAATTGGGACAAACAGGCGTGGTCGCGCTCGATGAGTTGGAACGCTACATTCCCGTGGATGGCGTGGTGGAATGGCTGGCACAAGCGCCGGCCACGCCCACAGTGTCGGACTTTCTCACGTTGCGCATCACCAAACGGCCGTTTGATGAGAACATCGGCCTGGAAGCGGCCTGGGCGGAATCGGCAAATGAAGGCTTGCAGCGCCTGCCGGTGCGGACCGAACTGGCGGCCGCCATCAATCCCATCGCACTCGTGATTTCCGATCCCGAAGGCGCCACCGATGGCACGGTCAGCACCGAGCAGGAATTCAAGGTGCAGGCCACCATCTCCGGCCGTAAGCTGGTGGGCGTGAAGGCGGAGTTGTTCCCGGCGACTTTCGAAGTCATCGACAATCGCGAGATTTTCATCAGCTCTTTGGATTCCACCAAGGTGAGCACCACCTGGCGCCTGAAAGCACCGCTGCTTGCGATGACCGGCCAGCTCATGCACGTGCGCGTGAGCGGCAGGGACCGCAACAGCGGAGAAGAGCTGCTGGCGGTATCGCCGCCGTTGAAAATCAATGTGGTGGCGCGTGCCACGCTGGCGTTGGAAGGGCAGATTACCGAACCGCTGTCGGCCGCGGCGGATGGTGTGGTTGGGCTCAACCAAATCTTCACGATCACCGCGCGCGTGGTCAATCTCGGGACGGCGCAGGTCAATACGGCTTTTCGCTTCGGCATTCAACTGCCGGAGGGGTATGCCACCCCGGAGCCGTTGGAACAAAATACCACGGCAGCAAGCGTACGTTGGCGCATCAAGGCGCGTAGCACGCCCTCGACCACGCAGGAGAACATTCTACTGGAGCTGAAAGAGCCGCTGCCCTTTGACGAAAACACCAATCGTCCGGCGGAGGTGCGGGTGCAGCGCGCCAATGTTTCGATTCAAACGGAACCCAAGCGTCTGATCGTGGCTGCCCTGAGCCACAGCGAGGGCGGCCCGGAGGACGGTCCGGTGGCACGCGGCCAGGAAAATGTGCCGGCGATGACGCTGCGCCTTCTCAATGATGGCCGTGCCACTTCCAGCAATATTTTGTTGAAAGCACTGGCATTTCATTTGCTTGATCGAAACGGCAACGCCATTCCGCCCAGCGCTGCCATCAAGCGCCTGCGGGTGGTATCGCATGCCAACCCGGCAGTTCAGTATGGGCAGTTGTCCGCGATCACCGGCACCAATCCCCTGCTTGTCTCCTTCACCCGGCATGATAGCTTGCACAGCGGCGTGCCGAATTTGGTCGATGTGCTTGTCGATATTGCGGATAACGTGTCAGTGAAGAATTTCAAGCTGGCTTTCATCAACAGTGACAACATCGAAGCCATCGATGAAGTTGAGCCCCAGCCGCGGGTGCAGGTGGTGAGCAGCGAGGGCTTGAGCGGCAGTGACTTTGTGCTGGCCTCGGCCACTTTGGTGCCGTTCGACGACAAATTCGAAACTTCGTTCTACAATTATCCCAACCCCTTCGCGCCACGTGCAGATGGCAGTGTGGTCACTCGTTTCAATTACTTCCTGCCGCAGGACTCCGAGGTGGAATTTCGCATCTTCACCCTGCTCGGAGAGTTGGTATATGCAAAATCTTACAAAGCGACTGATCCGCAAGGCCGGGCGGGCAGCCGCGGCGGCTCCTTTGCCAGCAGCCACATTGAGTGGAACGGCCTGAACAGCGGGGGCAATCTGGTGCTCAATGGTGTTTATGTTGCCATCTTGAAAACCAGGTTTGGAGTGACTACCACCAAAGTCGCCGTGGTGAAATAGCTGCCGGCGGCTCGAGAAGGCATGACGGGTTGTTGAGTGATGTTGACATGACACATCGCGAGAGAACTCCAACCGGCACTACCCCCGGCAGGCGGGGCCGGTCAACGTTCAGAATCCCAGCAGGTGACGACATGATGCAACTGCAAACCAATGCGAACAATCCCGGCCGTGAGGGCGGGCGGGTTTGTCACGTGAGAAAAGGTCTGCCGGCCTGGCTTTCCTTCCTTGCCAGCGCGCTCCTGGCCCTGCCCGCCCAGGGGCAGGAGGGCGGCACGCATCCCCTGTTTGTCCTGGGCGTGGGTGCGCGCGCCATCGGCCTGGGGGGGGCTACAGTGGCGATGCCAACGGATGCCACCACGCTTTACTGGAATCCCGGCGGCCTGGATTTCATCCAGCAAAAGAATATCGCCCTGTTTTACACCCCGCTGATCGACGGCACCAAATATCACTTTGTCGGGTATGTGCATCCCACGCTCAATTACGGCACCTTTGGCGTCGGCTGGCTGCACTGGGACGTGGGTGACATTAAGCACGTGCGGGACGACGGCGAGATTCTGAGTGAGAACAACAGCTTTGGCCAGGATCGCATTATTATTGGCGGCGCCAAAAGTCTGAACTTTGGACTTTCGGTCGGTGCCAATCTCAAAATCGACCGGCAGGTGATTTCGATCCAGTCTGATCCGACCGCGAGCGTGGCTTTTGATCTAGGCGTGGTTTATCGCCCGGATCTCGGCGAGGGCCCGCTGCAGGACCTGGCACTGGGTGTGGCGCTGGAAAATCTGGTGATGACGCCGTTGACATTAGGGACCGCGGAGGAGACTTTCCCGCGGCTGCTGCGCGCCGGTCTCGCCAAGCCCATTCATGTCGGGGGAGGCGGCGACGCCCTCAACCTTTCCCTGTGCTATGAACAGCGGGCGCAGGCTGAAAGCCGCATGGCCTTTGGCAGCGAGTACATCTATCGCAACCAGGCCATGCTGCGCGCCGGATACAACGGCACCGTCTTCAGCTATGGCGGTGGCGTCGTCTACCAAAATTTCCAGATCGATTATGCCATGGGCAAATATGCCAACGAGGAAAGCTTCGGCGTGTTCGGCATGGAACATCGTGTGAGCCTGACGATCCACTTCGGCCGCACGAAAAATGAGCTGATTCAGCTTGCGCGCGACCGGGAAAAAGAGCGTATTGCTAAACAGATCGAGAACCAGCGCCGTTTGGAGCAGCAGACGGAATTCGACGAGCTGATGGGCAAGGGCCGGACCTATTTCCAGCAGCAGAATTATTTCCAGGCGCGCCTGAACTTCGCGCAGGCCAGCAACATCTTCCCCAACAACGAAGACGCGCTGGTGTGGAAGAGCCGGGCGGAAAAGAAGATGGAGGAAGAGGAGGCGCGCAAACAGGCCGAGATTGCCCAGGCCGAGGCCGCCAAGGTGGCGCGTGCCGACAGCATGTTCGTGGCGCAGCAACTCGAAAAAGGCAAGCGCTATTTCGACGTGGAACAGTACCGCCAGGCGATCGATGCCTGGGAGGCCGGGCTGGTGCGCGTGCCGAACAACACCGAGCTGAAGAGCTGGATCGAGCGCACCAAAACTCTGATGGAAAACCGGGTGGCGGAGATGCGCCGCCGGGCCCAAACCTACGAGGCGCAGGGCAACAATGTCGAAGCCATTCAAACGTACAACCGCCTGCTGAATGAAGCCGAGTTGAGCGCCGCGGAACGCAATGCCATTGCCGCCAAAGTGGCGGAGCTGGACCGCAAACTCACCATCGGCCAGCATTTCAACCAGGGCGTGAAGTATTACATCGACCGCCGCTATGCCGAGGCCATTGAGTCGTTCAAGCGTGCCAAGGAGGCGGAACCAAGCAACAAAACCATCGACAAATACATCTGGGATGCGGAATCCCGCCTGAATGCGCGCGAGGAAGCCTTCGCCAGCGAGGAAATTCGCAGCAAATATGTGGAAGCCCTGCGCCTCAACAAGAGCGGCCGCGCGGAGGAGGCCCTCAAGATGCTCGAGGAAATCCAGCGCCAGCAGCGCTACAACAAACGCATCCTGGATTTGATCGATCTCATCCGCGACAAGCTGCGCAAGTAAACGCCGGACTTGCATCTCTCGCAAAAAATGCCGATGTTTTGACGGGCGGCGGCCCGCAAGGGCACAAGGAAGCGCGCCTCGGCGTGCCTCCTTGTGCCTTGATTTTGCGCCACCCGCGTGTTTCCGGCCGGGGTCCCCCGCCCGCAAGCGACCATGCCTGCATGGGCCTATCGGAGAAGCCTCTTGTTCAAGCAAATCGTCAAAGAGGAACTCAAAGTTCCGGCTCATATCGACTACCTGGCGGATTTGCGTGAGTTCATTAGCCGCATCGGGAAGAAGTACGGCTTTTCCGAAAAAGTCATCAAGAACTTCAAAGTGGCGATCGATGAAGCCGCCACCAACGTCATCCGTCATGCCTACCGCGAAGTCGAAGGGGGCGGCTCCATTCTCATTCGCGCGCTGATCAAGAAAAACAGCCTCACCATCTGCCTGATCGATCAGGGCAAATACTTCGACCCCAAACATGTGCAGGCCCCCGATCTGCAGCGCTATGTGCAAATCGGCAAGCGCGGCGGTCTGGGCATTTTCATGATGCGCAAGCTCATGGACGAGGTCGATTACCGCAAAACCGAAGAAGGCAATGAGTTGCGCCTGACCAAGATGCGCGACAGCGCCCGCCTGCATCGTGGCCTGGCCAAACCCATCGCCTCCGCGGTCAAGGCCATCCCCTTTTCGCTCAAGGCCAAGTACTGGCTGCGCACCTTCGGCATCCTGCTCACGGTGATCACCGCGGGCTATTTCTACTCCTTTTTCATGCTGGAACGCACCGAGCGCGAAGCCTTTCTGAACACCCTGCGTGCCGTCGAATCCCAGGTCACCAAAGCCTTGCGCGAGCAGCCGGAAGTCCTGGATGACGTGACGGGCGATGCCCTGGTCAACCTCCTGGGCAGTCTATACCGGCCCTACAACAATCTGCTTTATGACATCGTGCTGGTGAATGAGCACGACGAGATCATCGGCCACAACAACACCGCCGCCCTGTTTCTGCCCTACAGCAAATCGGTGACGCCGGGGGAAGTCGTCGCGGACGGCATTCAATTGTATCAAGCCCCCGGCATCATTAATCCCCCCGCCGGCCCCACCGAAGTCTATGATCTCACCAGCGTTCTGCCGGTGAAGGATGCCATGGGCGGCACCAAAACTCTGCATGTCCGCGGCGCTGCCGCCTATCTGCGGGCCCGCGTTGCCGCACAGCGGTGGGAGCAGGCGCGGTTCGCCATCGTGGTGACCGTGGCGGCCGGCATCGGCTCGTTTCTCCTGATTTACATGTTGATGAATCCGCTGCGCAAGCTGACGGAGTGGATCCGGCGGGCCGGTCATGGCGAGCTCGGCGACGAGATGGACATCGACGACTCCTCGGAGATCGGAGAGATTGCGCAGGCGTTTTCAGAGATCACCAGCAAGTTTCGTGAATCGCAGAAAAACCTGGCTGATCAAGAGCGCTTGCAGCGCGAAATGCAGGTGGCGCAGGAGATTCAGCAAACGCTGCTGCCCAGCGATTTCCCGGAGCTGGAGGGCTACGAGCTGGCCAGCTATTACGAGGCCGCGCGCGAAGTGGGCGGGGATTATTATGACTTCGTCGAAGTCGACAAGGACACGCTGGGCGTGGTGGTGGCGGATGTCTCCGGCAAGGGCGTACCGGGCAGTTTGGTGATGACCATGATCCGCACCGCGCTGCGCACCGAGGCGCGCGGCGTGAAGGATGCCGCGGAAGTGTTGACCCGGGTCAACAAGTTCGTCAGCGGCGACGTGAAGAAGGGCATGTTCGTCACGCTGTTTTACGTCATCATCGACAGCAAGCGACGGCGGCTGAACTACGCCAGTGCCGGTCACAACCCAATGATCCTGTACCGCGCCTCCACGAAAAGGACCTACTATCTTAATCCGCGCGGTTTCCCGGTGGGCATTCAGCTTCCCGATGAAGACCTGTTCCGCAAGTCGATTGAGAGCGACACCATCCAACTGATGGAAGATGACATCCTGCTCATCTACACCGACGGCATCACCGAAGCGATGAACAGCCGGCGCGAGCTGTTTGGCGAAGAACGGTTGTTGAAAATTATCCGCGACTACGGCCATCTGCGGGTAAAACCCTTTGTCGAAAAAATCAAGGACGAAATCCTGTCGTTCACCGAGGGCGCCCCCCAGTCGGATGACATCACCCTGGTCGCGATCAAGGAAAAAACCTCCCCGGAAAAGGAGGAGCTGCGGCGTGCCAAGCAGGCACATCTGGCGATTCTCGCCGGTGCCAGCATTCGCGTGGCCTGTGAAACCGCCGGCATCACCACCTACGCCTATTACAACAAATACAAAAAAGAATTCGAAGAGAAGGGTTTCGAAAATTTTGAGATTGACAGCGAAACCTCGGTCGAAGCCAAACACATCGCCATCGAAGACAAAATCAAGATTTACGACATCATCAAGCACAATCCCGAATTTGGTGCCAAGCGCATCAGTGAAGAGCTCAACACCGAGAAGTATGACTTCTGCGTCATCAGCGAAAACAAAATTTATGACGAGCTGGTGCGCAGCCGGCTGAACACCCGGCAACTGCGCGAGGCGTTTGTTGCGCGCGGCATGCGCAGCAAGCGGCCGATGAAACCGCCGGGCACGCCGATGTTGACACTCAAGGGCGAAGTCATCATCACCCGGCCGCCTGCCGGCGAACCGGTTCCCGCCGAGAGCAAAACCAAACTGCCATCCGAAAAACCGGCCACGATCGAGCCGCCTGCCCGCGAACGCCAGGCGCGCGTCGTGCCGGAAAAAAGCCCGGTGGAGACGCCCGTCGTCATCTCGCGGCGCCGCCGGGACTCGGCCAAGACCGGCGGAGAAAGCGGCGTGCCGGTGCACGAACCGGTTGCGGAACAGGTGCCGCCGCCGGACTTGTCGGTCGATCCCACGATTTTTGATTTCAACGCCGCCCCGGAAACGCCGGTCGCCGACAGCACCACCACCGGCGGTCTCGACGCCATTGCGGCCACAGATTTGGATTTTGCCGAGCTTTTTGCCGGCAGCAGCGTTATCGATGAGCCAACCGTGCCGCCGGCGGTCGTGCCTGAGCCGCCGGATATTGCGCCTGTAGTGCTTCCCGAGCCGGCTGTGCAGGACGCCCGCTCTGGCGGGCGTCCGCGCGAGGAAGACTCCAGCGGTCTTATCCTCAACCGTGGTGACGACGACATCTACTCTGCGGTCGACGATCTGCTGCAGAGTGAGATCGAGTCGAATTTTGGCTTTGAAGATGGCACACCCGCGGCCGACACCCCGCCGGCCAACGGGGCGCATGAAGACACAAGTCCTGCACCGGCGGCATTGACCGGCACCACGCCGCCGATCACCACCGAAACCTCGGCACTGCCGTTCGTCGAGGTTGACGAGTTGTTGCAGTATGACTTTACCGGTGCACCCGGGGAATCGCCGGTGGCAGAAGCGCAGCCGCCAACCGGGCATGTGGAACAATCCGTGCCGGTGAGCGCAGCACCTCCTGCTGATGCGTCACCCGCGGTGGTCACCGCCAAGTTTCGCTCCGCTGCGGATGCAGCGCCTGCACCCGCGCCGGCTCCCTTGGCCGCACCACCTCCGTCAGGCAGAAACGGTGAACCCAGCGAGGAAGAGCGCGAAAAGCTGCTGATTACCGGTCTGCGCTATTACAAACGCGGGCAGTTCGACGAGGCGATCGCGGAATTTCGCCAGACGATCGCGCGCTATCCCAATTTCAAAGAAGCGCACAGCATTTTGGGCAATGCCTATTTCCGCAATCGCATGTATGAAGAAGCCCGCCGTGCCTACCAGCGGGTCAAGGAGCTGGATCCCTCGGATACCACCGCCTATGAGAACATGGGCGTGATCTTTGCCAATCGCGGTGAGTATCTTGAAGCCATGAGGGAATGGCAGCGGGTGCTGGAGATCGACCCCAGCCGTGACGATATTCGCCGCAAAATCGAGCTGGCCGCGCGCATGATGATGAAGCGCGCCCCTGCCTGACACCAAAGCCGGCGGGCTGTCAAACCGATCTGCCATTGCGCCCGGTGCCGGTCATTCGATTCTGCCAGACTTGCCGGCCGCTGCCGGCGCGGGGAGCGGCAAATCGCTGTTGACTTTGATCCCTATTCTTGTATATTGCGCAACGGTTCGAAAATAGAGAGAATGCCTCAGGAGTGAACCATGGAAGGTATTCAGGTGTCCGTGGAAAAAACCGGTGTCAACAACAACATCGCCGTGATCAAGGTCGGTGGTTACATCGATACCACCACCTCCGCCGAGCTGGAGCACGCGCTCGAAGGCTTGCTCAAGAACGGCATGAATGACATCATCATCGATCTCGGCAATGTTGACTATATCAGCAGCGCGGGCTGGGGAATTTTCATCAGTGAAATCAAAGGCATCCGGGAGAAGGGCGGCGACTTGAAGCTGGTGCGCATGATCCCCGATGTCTATGAAGTCTTCGAGCTGCTGGAGTTCCACTACATTCTGAAAGCCTTTGACACCATCGAAGAAGCCGTCAATGATTTTGATCGCAACAGCAGTTTGCCGCGCAAGACGCCCCCGCGTCCGGCTCCCAAAGCCGCCCCCGCGGATAATGGCGGCGTGATGGTCACGGATGCCCCCAGCGCCATGGTGATGGATCAACCCGCGCCCGCCAAATCCCGGAGCGGCGGCCGCAGCGTCGATGACTACATTCGCGAAATCATCGCGGAACAGCCGGAAGCCGGCACGTTCAAGATCAAACAAATGCTCTCGACCCCGCGCTTCGGCATGCATCGCCTGAGCTGGTTCGAAGTGCGGCGCCGTCTCAAAGACCTGGGCCTGGACTCCAAACAAAAACGTCTGGACTTCCTGCGCCAAAGAGCCGTCTGACCCTGGCCTCTCGTTGCGATTCTCGATGGTTCACTGCATCTGGCTGAAAACCCCGCACGCTCCGGGGTTTTTCTCGTTTTGGACAGTGTGAAATTGTTTGATGCCCGCCCTTTTTCAAATCAACCCCGGCCCCCCGGCAGACTGCCACTGCGATCCGATATGCCCCCCGCGCCTGGTTGTTGCTGGCAGGCCTGCAACATCTCATCAACGTACATGCAAGATTCACTCATATGAGAGGGACTGAGGATGGAACAGATGTCACGCATCACAAGCCCTTCCGCCGGCCACGCCATCGGCTTTGCGGAAGGCCGGCTGATTGTGCCCGATGATCCGATCATTCCGTTCATCGAAGGTGACGGCACCGGCCCTGACATTTGGCGTGCCGCCCGGGCCGTGCTGGATGCCGCCGTCGCCAAAGCCTACACGCAACGCCGCCGGATTGAATGGCTGGAGGTTTATGCGGGTGAAAAATCCGTGGCGGTGTATGGCAACAACACCTGGCTGCCGGATGAAACACTGACGACCATCAAAAAATACCGCGTGGCGATCAAAGGCCCGCTCACCACGCCGGTGGGCGGCGGCATCCGCAGTCTGAACGTGGCGCTGCGGCAATTGCTCGATCTCTACGTCTGTCTGCGACCGGTGCGCTATTTCTCCGGCGTGCCTTCGCCGGTAAAACGGCCGGAATTGGTCGACATGGTGATCTTTCGTGAAAACACCGAAGACATCTATGCCGGCATCGAATATCGCGCCGGCACCACCGAGGCCAAAAAAGTCGTCGCCTGGCTGCAGACTGAAATGGGCGTGCAGAAAATCCGCTTCCCGGAAACCTCCAGCATCGGCATCAAGCCGGTTTCGAGCGAAGGCTCCAAGCGGCTGGTGCGCGCGGCGATCAGATATGCCCTCGCCCACAAACGCAAATCCGTCACCCTGGTGCACAAAGGCAACATCATGAAATTCACCGAGGGCGGGTTTCGGGACTGGGGCTATGAGGTGGCGTGCGAAGAGTTCCGTGAGCAAACCGTGAGCTGGGAAGAATGCGGCGGCAAGCCGCCGGCCGGCAAACTGCTCATCAAGGACGCCATTGCCGATGCCTTCCTGCAGCAAATCCTCACCCGCCCGGATGAATACGACGTCATCGCCACGCTCAACCTCAACGGTGACTACATCTCCGACGCGCTCGCCGCGCAAGTGGGCGGCATCGGCATCGCGCCCGGCGCGAATATCAATTATGACACCGGCTATGCCATCTTCGAAGCCACCCACGGCACCGCGCCCAAGTATGCCGGCCTCGACAAAGTCAACCCTGGTTCGGTCATTCTCTCCGGCGCCCTGATGCTGGAATACCTGGGGTGGAACGAGGCCGCGCGCCTGATTGAAACCGCCCTGGCGAAAACGATTCAGCAGAAAATCGTGACCTATGATTTCGCCCGTTTGATGGAGGGCGCGCAAGAAGTGAAATGCTCGGAGTTTGGGCAGGCGTTGATCGCAAACATGTAGTGCGCGCTTGCCTGCAAACGTGAGTTTGTTGAGAGAGGACTGCTGCCACAGCCCGGCGGGATACATGGATTTTTCGACTCTCCTGATTGTGAAAGCTCCGCCGCAGCCGGGTCTGAACATTAGCCGAAGAATGTAACCAAAAACCTGCAGCAAGCGGGCGGCGGGCCCGCCTTGCTGCAGGTTTTTTTGTCACACGCTTGTGACCGCCCGCCGTTTGCCCTTCCGCATTGGCCCTGCAGAGGCTGTAATATCGAGCGAACAATTTGCCGCCGTGCCAGTTTTGCCGGCAAAGTTGACCTTCATTTGCTCGGTTTCAGCCATCGAAAGGATTAACTCCATGAACAACTTTTCCCGCCGGTCAGCCCTGCTGTATGCGCTTGCATTTCTGACATGCGCAGTAATACCGCGCCCTGCCCACGCCCAGAATCAGGAAATCAAACGCACCTGGGGTGTCTCGACCTATTTGCAGACGGCGCCGGTCACTATTGTCATCCCCATCTGGCTCACGCCACAATTTGTGCTGGCCCCTCTGCTGAATGTCAACTATCAGGAGAAAGCGGCCACCACTCTGGGGGCGGGCTTTGCCTTGCGCATCTACCCATCCATGCAGCGCGTCGCCCCCTATTGGGGCGTGAATGGGCGGGCAATCAACATCAACCTCAGCGGCCCCGGCGGCAGTGCAACCGGTTATGCCGGCAGCATTTATTTCGGGGGCGAATTTTTCATCAATCCCAAATTCAGCCTGGGCGTGGAGCCGGGAATATCCATCACGCTGCCGCCCAATTCCGGCCCCATTAACGTGGCCACCACCACGTTGATGGTCGCCACGGCTCATTTTTAGTGCCCGTGCGAAATTTGCCGACTTTCAAAGATGGTTTTTGCTACGGTTTGACCGTTGCCTCACCATCTCCAGAGTCTTCACGATATCCGGCTTTGAGCAACCCCGGGTCAACCGGGGTTGAAAATTTTCGGACGGACACTTTTCAATCTGCGGCTCAGGGGGAAAAGCGGAGGGAACGTTGCTGCAGCGGCCTCCGGTGTGCTTCGCACAGAGGCCGCTGACCACGGGGAAAGTTTTTTCACTGCGGAACCGGCATCTTCGCACGGGTCATTCCCGCCGCTGCGACGGGGCAAGTCTGATTGCCTGGTGTGCGCAACAATGCCGGAGGAAGGAGGTCGTGCTCAATAGAAAATCTCCGCCGACCACACCACATTCGGCGACCAGTCGGCGTTGCCACTCACATGCCGCATGCCGGCGCTGAACCAGCCCTGATAATTGCCCAGCACCCCGGTCTTGCTCGTGCGTTTGATGCGCAACTTGCCTTTCTCCATGCTCTCCACCACCAGTTCGGCAGTCACCGCGCTTTTGTTCAGGAAATAAGTGGCTTCGAAATTGTTGCTCTCGCCCAGGCGGCGCCAGATGCCGGTGAAATCCCCCTCTCTTACCACCCATACTGCGCCCATGCCGCTTTGTGTGTTTGGCGCTTCGAAATAAGGCTCGCCCTGCCAGGCCACCTGGGCAGACCAGGTGGCGCCACCGTGAAAGCCGCGACCATCCACATCCGCCGTGCCGTGATAGGTGCCCAGCAGCCTGCCCTGGTCCGTGCGTTTGATTTCCAATGCGCCGCCGGCGGGCTCGGCCATCGTCAGCTCGGCGCGCAGGCCGGTTTTGCTGGGGAACCAGACCGCGTCGAAAACGTTGCTTTGGCCGCGCCGCGTCCATATCCCGGTGAAATCACTTTCCTGCACCAGCCAGATGCGGCCGAGCGTGGTTTCGCTGACCGTGCCGCCGCTGCTGGTGCCCTCTTCGGAAATGACCTTGGCCAGGCTCGAGCACATGTTGGAGATCTCGTCTTCGCTGTTGCCGCGAATGTTCTGGCTTTTCCTCACCTCGGCGGTTTGCACATCGATGAAGCGTGAGTTGAGTGTGAAGGTTCTGCCGGTGCGCACCAGACTGCCCACCACCACCATGCGCGCCCCCAAAATCTTGCCGATCTCGACCATGGCTTGTTCATCCACAGCACCGGAAAGTTGCAGGCTTTGCTCCTGCATCACCTTCATGAGCTGGGAACGCTCGATGATGCGGTAGGTGCCGAGGCTGCCCAGTTCGGTGCGCAAAATCTCGGAGGCCGCCAGCCCCAGGGAGGAGTCGCAGCCGATGCTTTGAAAATCCAGCACCGCGATGCGCGGTTTCTCCTCCTGTCCGGGGCTCGCGGTGACGACACAGAAGAGGAAAAGCAGGATGGCAAGCCAACCAGTGTCTTTGAACCTCATGCAACAACCCCTTTCCGGTTGAACAGCGGATCTCTCCAGACAATTGCAGGCATGGACCCGGCATCCTTGTCAACCTCGTTGTCCAGCCCGGCGTTCGCGTCACGAAGCGCGGCGCAATGTCTGAAATAAAGGCGAAATTCTCAAGCTAAAGTTTGCCGCAGTGCCGCACGCATGCGCGGAGAACGACGGTGCGCGGGGCCCCGGTTCGACAACGCTCGCGGCGGTATGAGCTGACGCTCTCGCAGCCGGCCAGACGGGGCTTGCGCGGCCAGGCAGACGGCAATCTCAAAAAAAAAAGATTGACAAGCTGAAAGAGATGATTATTTTTTGACTATTCAACCCCGCCCGGGATTTTTTTGTAATGAATCCCGGTCTCTATTCACCATCTTCAGGGAGGAAATATGCAGAAACGCAGCATTCACCGACAATGGCTGCTGGCCATGCTCCTGGCGCCGGGATTGGCACTGTCCCAGGTGTTGACCGGAACAGTTACGGGCGATGGCTCGGCTTTGGTCGGGGCCACCGTGCTGGCGAAAGGCACCAAACGCGGAACCGTCACGGACGCGAATGGCAAGTATTCTCTCAAGCTGGAGCCCGGAACCTATGAGATCGTCTTTTCACTCCTGGGCTACGCCAAGCGCACAGAAACGGTGACGCTCGCCGAGAACGAGGAACGACAACTGAACGTTGATCTGCGCTCGCAGGCGCTGGCGAGCAAGGAAGCGGTGGTTATTGTCGGTACGCGTGCCTATGCCCGCACAGTCACGGACTCCCCGCTGCCGATCGACATTCTGCCGGTGCAGGAGTTGTCACGCACGGGCCAGAACAGCTTCGACAAAATGCTGCAGCACCGCGTGCCCTCCTTCAGCACGGTGCAAACGCCGGTGAACGACGCCACCGCGCTGCTGGATCCGTGGGAGATCCGCAACATGGGGGTGAGCCGCACCCTCATTCTCATCAACGGCAAGCGCAAGAATCTGAGCTCGCTGGTTTACACGCAAACCTCGCCCAGCCGCGGGGAAAGCGCAGTCGACCTCTCCGCGATTCCGGTGGATGCCATCTCGCGTGTCGAAATTTTGCGGGATGGTGCCTCGGCGCAATACGGCTCCGACGCGCTGGCGGGGGTTGTCAACATCGTGTTGAAGGATGACACCCAGGGCGGCTATTACACCATCAGCACCGGCATCACCGGCAAGGGGGATGGCGAACGCATCGGCATCTCGCTCAACAACGGCAACGCGATTTTTGACGACAAGGGTTTCATCAATTACACCGTGGATTTCTCACGCGTCAACGAGGCGCGGCGCTCGGGAGTGGTGGACGCCGAGGGCGAGGCCTCCGATTTTGGCGCCGACATCAACGATGTGAGAGCGTTCCTGGCACGCGACAAATATGCCGGCAACCGCAACTCCTCGCCGGCCACCTCGGCCGCCAAGTTTCTGGTCAACAGCGGGGTCAATCTTTCCGATAACACCGAGCTTTACGGCAACGCCGCCTACATTTACAAAAAGGTAAACTCCTTCGCCAACTACCGCACGCCCTACTGGCGCACACTGGCGGATTATCCCTATCTCAAAGACTTTTTCGGCGACGGCACACCAGCCTCCTACCAGGGCTATCTCCCCACCTTCGACGGCGATCTGGTGGATTACAACGCCACCTTCGGCCTGCGTTCGAGCAAGGGCGGCTGGAAGTATGATGTCAGTTACACCCTGGGCTTCAACAGCCAGGATTACACCGTGCTGAACTCGCACAACCGTTCTGACATCAGGGATGCCAATGGCGTCAACGTCTATCGCGAGAACAGCCCGATCAATTTCAAGCCGGGCGGCAGCAAGTTTTCGCACAAAGTGGGCAACCTCGACATCTCCAAGGCGGTCAACGAGCAGTTGCACCTCGGTTTTGGCAGCGAGTTTCGCAGCGAAACCTTCGAGATAACCCCCGGTGATCAGGCCTCCTGGGACGGCATCGGCGCCGATTCCTTTGCCGGCAACCGCCCGGAGAACTCCGGAATCTTCAGCCGCTTCAACTTCGGCGGTTACCTCGACATCGCCTATGATGTCAGCAAGCAATTCCTGCTGTCTGCCACGCTGCGCAACGAATACTACAGCGATTTCGGCAATGCCTTCGTTTACAAACTCAGCTCGCGCATCAAGACTCCTGATGACCGGTTGACGCTGCGCGGCTCCTACTCCACCGGTTTCAAGGCGCCCACCCTGCATCAAATCTACACCCAGCGCGCGCAGTACAGCTTCGTACCCGGCCAGGGCGTTCAGGTCATCGGTCTGATCAACAACGTCTCCCCGCAGGCGCGGCTGCTGGGTGTCAAACCGCTGGATCCCGAGAAGTCCCGCAACCTGACGTTCGGCGTGGGCGCCAACCTGACCTCCAGCCTCAACCTCACGCTCGACTACTACGACATCGAAGTCGATGATCGCATCGTCATCAGCAACCGCGTGGCCACCAGTGGGGGTGAGCTGGAATTCTTCACCAATTCCATCGACACCAAAACCACCGGCCTGGATGTGGTGGTCGATTACAAAAACATCGCCTTGCGGCCGGGCTCTCTGAATCTGTCGCTGGCCGGCAACATCAATTTGCAAAACAAGCGTGTCGGTGACATCCTCAAAGTCAGGGGCGTCGATGTCATCGATGCCACCCAGGAGGCCCTCTTCTTCACCTCCCGGCCCAAGCAGAAATTCGTGACCAATGCCACCTACACCATGCGCCGCGTGGAAATTGGTCTGAATGCCACCTACTTCGGCAAAACCGAATTTCACCAAACCGGTCTTGACCCCAACCTCAAGACCGTCTTTCAGCCCAAGATCGTCACCGACCTGGCGTTGACCTACGATCTTTTTCACAATATCAGCGTCAGCGCCAACATCAACAACCTGCTCGACGTGATCCCCGAGTGGAAATTCGAGGCGCTCAATGATGCCGGCCGTGCGATTCTGGCAGATCCGGCGCAGACCAAGGTGCAACGCAATCTGGTCACCTTCAACGGCCGTTACGACATCATGACCTACGACGGGTTCCACTTCAGCCAGTTGGGGCGGATTTTCAGCCTGAGTTTGACACATCGCTTTTAGCGGAGGCCTCGAACGCAGCGCACAAGCCGTCCGGATTACCGGACGGCTTTTTTGTTGTTTCGCCGGCAACCCCGGCACGATTGACCGTGCGACTGCGGCAGGCCGTCACCCCTGCCGCGCCGCTGCTTTTGTTGGCAGTTGTAATGCCCCTGACGAGCGCTGCCAGACACCGCGGCGCAGCATCCGTCGGAATGAGACAGCATGATCCGCGCAAACTCCCTCCGCTATGTTGCGGACCATGGCTGCCTGTGAGAACCTGCCGCCGCAAACGCCCTCTCTGGCAATCAGTCATTTGCGCCGCGCCGACTGGACATTGGCGGCGAAATTGCTATCTTGCGAGGCATGAACCCCCCAACCGTGGACCTGCAGGCCACCATCACCGTGGAAGCGAACATGCAACAGCGAAAAATCCGCTGGGGCATTCTCAGCACCGGCCGGATTGCACAGGCTTTTGCGCAGTCACTGGCTGTTCTGCCGGATGCGCAACTGCACGCGGTCGGCTCGCGCCGCGCGGCCGCGGCAGAAGCCTTCGGCGCGCGTTTCAATGTGCCCCGGCGCCATGCCAGTTATGCCGCGCTTGCTGCGGATGAAGAAGTCGAAGTGATTTACATCGGCACCCCGCACTCTCTGCACGCCGAGAACTGCCTGTTGTGCCTGCAGGCCGGCAAAGCGGTGTTGTGCGAGAAGCCGTTCACCATCAACGCCGCTGAAGCGGAAACCGTCATTCAATTTGCCCGCCATCAGCGGCGCTTTTTGATGGAGGCCATGTGGACGCGCTTCCTGCCGGCCGTGGTGCAGGTGCGCGAGTGGCTGGCGGAGGGGATGATTGGCGAGCCGCGTCTGCTGCTCGCCGATTTTGGTTTTCGCGCCGAGTTCGATCCCGCCAGCCGGTTGTTCGCGCCCGAGTTGGGGGGTGGTGCGCTGCTGGACGTCGGCATTTATCCGCTCGCCCTGGCCGCAATGATCTTCGGGCCGCCGCAACGCCTCGCCAGCATGGCGCATCTTGGCCCCACCGGTGTCGATGAGCAATGCGGCATGATTCTCGGCTATGACGGCGGTGCGCTCGCCCTTCTGGCCGCCGCCAATCGCAGCGAAACGCCCAAGGAAGCGACCATCATCGGCAGCGCAGGCCGCATCACGCTGCATGCCCCCTTTTTCAAAACCACCCGCGTCACGCTGGCGCGCCACGGCCGGCCGGAACAAACGGTGCAGGCACCCTACGAAAGTTTCGGGTATCAATACGAGGCCGCTGAGGTGATGGCCTGTTTGCGTGCCGGCCGGCTGGAAAGCGAAATCATGCCGCTGGATGAGTCCCTGCAGCTCATGCAAACCATGGACGAAATCCGCCGGCAGTGGGGGTTGCGCTATCCCTGCGAAATGACGTGAGAAAGATTTTTGAGCTGGAGCAACCAAGATTTCCACCATCCCATGAGGAGGAGTGTGATGTGTCAAACGAAATACCCCGTGCTGGTTGCCTGTCTGGGCCTGCTGATCCTGCTGCAAAGCATGCCGGCACAGCCGCACGCCGCCGGCGATACTGCGAAAACCAGTGCGAAGAAAGCGGAGAAGAAGGAGTGGGATGTCACCGCGCCCCACGGCCCGACGAAAGAAATTGCCTTCACCACCAGTGAAGGCACGTGGATGAATCTCGATGTCAGCCCGGATGGCCGGGAAATTGTGTTCGATCTGCTCGGCGACATTTACCTCATGCCCATCACCGGCGGCGAAGCAAAACTGCTCAGCGGCGGCCCGGCCTTCGATGTGCAACCGCGCTTCAGTCCCGACGGCAAGCGCATCAGCTTCACCAGCGACCGTTCCGGCGGGGACAATATTTGGATCATGCAACGCGACGGCTCCAAACCCAGGCAGGTGACCAGGGAGGATTTTCGGCTGCTCAACAATGCGGTGTGGACGCCCGACGGCAATTATCTCATTGCGCGCAAGCATTTCACCAGCACGCGCTCGCTGGGCGCGGGCGAGATGTGGCTCTATCATGTCACCGGCGGCGAAGGCCTGCCGCTCACCAGGCGCAAGAACGATCAGCAGGACGCCGGCGAGCCGGCAGTTTCCCCGGACGGCCGCTACCTCTATTTCAGCGAGGACATGAGCGGCGGCAATACGTTTCAGTACAACAAGGATCCCAACGGCCAGATCTATGTCATCCGCCGTCTCGATCGCGAGACGGGTGACTTGAAAAATTATGTCACCGGCGCCGGCGGTGCGGTGCGGCCGCAGCCCTCGCCCGACGGCAAGTATCTCGCCTTCGTGCGGCGCGTGCGCCTGAAAAGTGTGCTCTATCTGCAGGATGTGAGCACCGGCGAGCAAATTCCCCTTTACGACGGCTTGAACAAGGATCAGCAGGAGACCTGGGCCACTTTCGGCGTTTATCCCAACTATGCCTGGACACCGGACAGCAGAAATATCGTGATCTGGGCGCAGGGCAAAATCTGGCGCATCGACATCGCCACGAAGCAGGCCACTCAGATTCCCTTTACCGTCCACGTCAAACAAACTGTCACCGAAGCCCTGCATTTCCCGCAAACTGTTCACCCGGATTCATTCACCGTGAAAATGATTCGTGACGCCGTGACTTCACCCGATGGCAGGACACTGGTCTTCAGCGCCGTGGGCGCGCTGTGGAAGAAAGTCCTGCCCAACGGCAAGCCCAGGCGCCTGACCAACAGCGCGCTGCATGAATTTTTCCCGGCATTCAGCCCCGACGGCCAGTGGGTGGTCTATTCCACCTGGAGCGACACGGCCCTGGGCGGTCTGTATAAAGTCAAGCTCGATGGTCGCCAGCCGGTCAAACTCACACGGCGCAAGGGTTATTATCTCACGCCCTCGTTCTCCCCGGATGGCAGGAAGATCGTCTATCAACGCACGGGTGGCAACTCGCTGCTCGGTTTCGCGCATGGCGTGGAGCCGGGTTTGTATTGGATGTCTGCCGAAGGCGGCGAGGAACATTTCATTCAAGAAGAAGGTTATGCTCCGCGCTTCAATCGCATGAGTGACCGTATTTTCTTCCTCAGCGGCGGCGGGCTGGAGAAAAAATACAAGAGTGTCCGCCTCGATGGCGGCGGGGAACGCACGCATTTCAGTTTGAAGTATGTCAATCAAATCGTGCCCAGCCCCGATGAGCAATGGGTGGCTTTCACCGAGCTGTTCAATGCCTATATCGCGCCGTTCCCGCAAACCGGCGGAGCGATTGACCTGCACAGCGGCACCAAGGCGCTGCCCGTGAAGCGTGTCACACGTGATGCCGGTGATTATCTGCACTGGTCCGGCGACAGCCAGAGGCTGTACTGGCTGATCGGCCCGGAATTGTTCTCGCGCGAGCTGCGCCAGAGTTTTACCTTTCTCCCGGGCGCGCCCGACAGCGTTGCGGGCCCGGATTCCGTCGGGTTGCAGATCGGTTTGAAATTGATGACGGATGTGCCTGCCGGCAAGCTCGCGTTCACCGGCGCGCGCCTTATCACCATGCGCGGCGATGAGGTGATTGAGAACGGCACGATCGTGATCGAAGGCAATCGCATCGCTGCGATCGGCCGGGCGAATGAAGTCAACATTCCTGCCGACGCCAAGCGCATCGAGGCCGGCGGTAAAACCATCATGCCGGGCCTCATCGATGTGCACGCACACGCGGATCATTTTTTCACCGGCTTGCTGCCGCAGCAGAGCTGGGCCTATTTCGCCAATCTTGCCTACGGCGTGACCACCATGCACGACCCCTCCGCCAACACGGCAACGGTGTTCACGCTGGCTGAAATGGTTGCTGCCGGCAAAATCATCGGGCCGCGCGTGTACTCCACCGGCACGATTCTCTACGGCGCCGACGGCGATTTCAAGGCCGTGATCAACAGTCTCGAGGAGGCGCGCTCACATCTGCGCCGGCTGAAGGCGGTGGGCGCCTTTTCGGTGAAGAGTTACAATCAACCGCGCCGCAACCAGCGCCAGCAGGTGCTGCAGGCGGCGCGCGAGTTGAACATGCTGGTGGTTCCCGAAGGCGGATCGTTTTTTTATCACAACCTGTCAATGGTGATCGACGGCCACACCGGCATCGAGCATTCGATCCCGATCGCGCCGGTTTATCAGGATGTCCTGCAACTGTGGGGCGGCAGCGGCACGGCCTACACCCCGACCTTGATCGTGGGCTATGGCGGCATCTGGGGCGAGAATTATTGGTACCAGAAAACCAATGTGTGGGAAAAGCAGCGCCTGCTGCAGTTCACCCCCCGTCCCCTCGTCGATGCCCGCGCGCGGCGGCGCATGATGATCCCCGACGATGATTTTGGCCATATCGGCAATGCACGGGTGGCCAAGGCTTTGAGCGACGCCGGCGTGAAAGTGAATCTCGGCGCGCACGGCCAGTTGCAGGGTCTGGGCGCGCATTGGGAATTGTGGATGTTCGTGCAGGGCGGCATGACGCCGCTCGAAGCGATTCGTGCGGCCACGCTGAACGGCGCCGAATACATCGGCATGGGCAAAGAGTTGGGTTCACTCGAACCCGGCAAGCTCGCCGATTTGATTGTGCTGGAGAAGAATCCGCTGGAGAACATTCAAAACACGGAATTCATCACGCTGGTGATGAAAAACGGCCGGCTGTACGATGCCGAAACCATGAATGAGACCGGCAACGTCTCGCGGCCGCGGCTGCCGTTTTACTGGGAGCATGCCAAAACCAGTGACGCGTTTGTGTGGAAGGGCGCAGGTGTGGGTTTTGGCGAAGTGAAGTGCGGATGTATGCACTGACAATCGGATTAGTGGATTGAGGGATCGGCAGCAGCCTTAACCTGCAACCATCCAAAAATCCAACGTTCCAGAAGATAACGACTCATAAGCAGGAAAAGGCTATGAAACAACCTCTCTTGATTTCCCCAAATGAAAAGATTCGCCTGCAAGATTTTGATCCCGGTTACACCGGTAAATATAAAGATAAAGACGAGGCGAAAAAGAATTTGGAAAAGAATCTCGCCCGGCTGGATGAATTGCAGGAAGTCATGTATGCCGAAGGCAAGCATGCCCTGCTTATTGTTTTGCAAGGAATGGACACCAGCGGCAAAGACGGCGTGATCGAGCATGTCATGTCGAGCGTGAATCCCCAGGGCGTGCGCGTGGCCAGTTTCAAAACGCCGACGCCGGAGGAATTGTCGCACGATTTCTTGTGGCGCATTCACCAGCACGTGCCGCCGCGCGGCTACATCGCCATTTTCAACCGCTCGCATTATGAAGATGTGTTGATCGTGCGCGTGCGCAATCTTGTGCCCAAAGAAATCTGGAAGAAACGTTACGACCACATCAACAACTTCGAAAAGCTGCTGGCGGACAGCGACGTCACCATCCTCAAATTCTTCCTGCATATTTCGAAAGACGAGCAGAAAAAGCGGCTGGAGGAACGCCGCGACGATAAAACCAAGCAATGGAAATTCAATATCGGCGATTTGAAAGAACGCGCGTTGTGGGATGATTACATGCAAGCCTACGAAGACGCGATCAACAAATGCAACACGCCCTGGGCACCGTGGCATATCGTTCCCTCGAACAAGAAGTGGTATCGCAATCTGGTGATTTCCGAATGTATCGTCGCGGCGTTGGAGGGTTTGCAGATGAAATATCCGCCTGCGCCCGAGGGGATCGAGAAAATTGTGGTGGAGTGAGTTTGACCCTGCCCGGGCGCTGCGAGCGCCCGGGCAGTTAGCATCCCCTCGCCTCTACTATTTCGACATGAGCGGCAAGCACGGGTGTCCTCATGCGGCTGTCCGCGCGCGGACTGCCGCATTGGGATGAAGATCTTTTCGAATCTTGTTCATGGGGTAAACCCTCCCCTGCTAGATGCCCCCGGCACCATAAATCAATTTCAAGTAAGGCTCATAGGGCTGTTGCCATGCGTGATTGAAGACAGCCCCCTGACAATGATCGTCACGAGTGCGAGAGGCGCTGCTGTTGTCATGGTCTTTTTCGAGCCATTTTCGCCAGGATGATTACCGCAGGCCGTCATATTGCTGATGACTTGCGTGCCCCGGCGAATAAACCCGCGGCATGACATGACAGCGCGGGAATTGCTCGCCAGCGTGCACGAACACAGGTAAGCCGTCATTTGTGCACAGGAGAATTTCCCGGCTCACAGGCAATCCAGTGCCATCTGCCGTTCGTATCTGAGAAGTGCAATCACTACAACCCATCTACTCGAGGAAAATCATGGCCAATCATCTTGACACCGTTGCCGCCATTTATGCGGCGTTTGGCAAGGGCGATATTCCGGGCATCATCCAGCATTTGTCCGACAACGTGCAGTGGGAGGCGTGGGCGGACAATTCCGCACAAAAGGCCGGCGTGCCGTGGCTGCAAGCGCGCTCGGGCAGGGCCGGCGCCTTGCAATTCTTTGAAATCGTTGGCACGTTAAAAATCAGAGAGTTTCAAGTGTTGTCGCTGCTGGCCGGCGGCAATCAAGTCGCCGCCGAGTTCGTCATTGAATTCGAAGCGCCGGACACCGGCGCCATTTGCCGCGATGAGGAGATGCACTTGTGGACGTTTGACGGCAACGGCAAAGTCATTCGCTTGCGGCATTATGCCGACACCGCCAAGCACATCACAGCGGCAGGGAAGGGGAATTAACAATAGCAGATTGCGGAATTTGACCGTTCTCAATCTGGTTATCATGCAACCGCACCCACAACCAGTATCAAGTATCCGGCATCAAGGAGGAAATGCATGCGTGTTTTTCAGCGGATATTTCACCTGGCAATGGTTTGTAGCTTGATCGGCTTGTACCCCGTGATGAGTTTGGCCCAGGAAACCGGCGCGATCAAGGGCGCCGTCAAGGACGTTGAAACCGGCAAGGGTCTCGCGGAGGTGAATGTTGTGCTCAGCGGCACAAGCCGTGGCGCCAACACGGCTGCCGACGGCAGCTTCAGCATCACGAGTGTGAAGCCCGGCGAGTATGAGCTGATCGTGAGCTTGATCGGTTACGCGACGCTTCGCCAGCGCCTTGTTGTGACGGCTGGAAGCGAGACGACTCTCGCCCTCGAGCTGCAGCAGAAGCCGCTCGATCTCAGCGAAATTCTGGTGCAGGCCGATCGGCCGTATTCCGCTGCTTCCTCGCGCGCCGTGCGGGATTTCGACTTGCGCGTGCGGCCCAACCGCTCTGCACAGGAATTACTTCAAACCGCGCCCGGCTTGATCATCGCGCAACACGCCGGCGGCGGCAAGGCCGAGCAAATTTTCCTGCGCGGTTTTGATGCGGATCACGGCACCGACGTCAACATCTCGGTGGATGGCATGCCGGTGAACATGGTGTCGCACGGCCACGGCCAGGGCTATGCCGATTTGCATTTCATCATTCCCGAGGTGATCGACGCCCTGGAAGTTTACAAAGGCCCCTACTTTGCGGAGTTCGGCGATCTCGCCACTGCCGGCGCGGTGGCCATGCGCACGCGCGATCATGTCGAATCCAATTTGGTGCGGCTCGAAGGCGGCCAGTTTGAAACGTATCGTCTGACCACCCTCTATCAAATCCCCGGCACCGGCATTCACAACAATGCCTACCTGGCCGGGCAGTTTTATGGCACGGACGGCCCGGTTGATAGTCCTCAGGGCTTTCGTCGCGTCAATCTTTTTGGAAAATTTCACACCCACTTGAATGAGACTTCCAAGCTCTCGCTTGACATCGGCGGCTTCAGCTCGGCCTGGAACGCTTCCGGCCAGATTCCGTGGCGCGCCGTGCGATCGGGATTGATCGACCGCTTCGGCGCCATTGATGATTTTGAAGGCGGCACCACCGGCCGGCAGAATCTCAATCTCGCCTATGAAGCACATGGCGAGGGCAACAGCGAGTTTTTGATTCGCGCTTACACCACACGTTACAACTTCAAGCTGTTTTCGAATTTCACATTTTTCCTGAATGATCCCGTCAACGGCGACATGATCGAGCAAACCGACAGCCGAACGCTGCTGGGCTTGAACAGCCGCCATCGCTTTCATCATCAAATCGGCGGCTTGCTCGCAACGGCGACACTCGGCGGCGGCTATCGTGCTGATGACATTGCGGTCGCGCTGTGGCGCAGTCCGGGAAGAGTGCGCGATCAGGCATTGGTGAATTCTGACATCTTTCAACGCAATCTCTACCTTTGGGCGCAGGAAGAGTTGATTCTTGGTCCAATGGTGCGGCTGCAGCTTGGTTTGCGCGGCGAT
This sequence comes from candidate division KSB1 bacterium, assembly GCA_034506255.1. NCBI lineage: Bacteria > Pseudomonadati > Candidatus Zhuqueibacterales > Candidatus Zhuqueibacteraceae > Candidatus Coneutiohabitans > Candidatus Coneutiohabitans thermophilus. The sequence goes on from JAPDPX010000003.1 coordinate 209,756, forward strand.
TATTTCACCTACGATGTGGAGGATCATCTCGAAGGCACGCCTTCGGATTTGCCGCATGCTTCCGGTTTCGCACAAAAGACGATTCTCAGCCCCAAGGCCAATCTGGTGATCAGCCCGGCACAGGCCCTGGAGCTGTTTGTGAATTTTGGCACCGGCTTTCATTCCAATGATGCTCGCGACGTGGTGATTGCCCGCCGCGTCAGCGATGCCATTCGCCGCTACCGGCAGCAGGGTTTGAGCGAAGAGGAGATCGCCGCGCGTCTGGCGCAGGCCAATTTCGACCCTGCCATGGGCAGTGAGGAAACGCTGCCGCGCGCCACCGGCGGCGAGATTGGATTTCGAATGCGCCTGGGCAATCGTCTCAACTTCGGCGCGGCGCTGTGGGGCCTCAATCTCGAACGCGAGTTCGTGTATGTCGGCGACGAGGGCACGACTGAACTCAGCGGCCGCACGCAGCGCCATGGCCTCGATCTCGAAGCCCGCTGCGGCTTGACTTCCTGGCTTTATGCCGATGTCGATCTCAATCTCTCCCGCGGCAAATTGCGTGATGCGCCGGCCGAGGCGGATGAAATTCCGCTGGCACCGCGTCTCTCTTCCGCCGGTGGCCTGACGGTGAAGCATCCCTCCGGCCTCGAGGGCGGCTTGCGCTACCGCCACATTGGCGATCGGCCTGCCAATGAAGCCAACACCGTCACCGCGCTCGGCTATTCCGTATTAGATCTCACCGCCGGCTATCGTTTTGGCAATTACCAGCTTCATTTCATTCTGGAGAATCTCACGGACACCGACTGGAACGAGGCGCAATTTGACACCGAATCGCGATTACCCAACGAAACGGAGCCGGTGTCGGAGCTGCATTTCACGCCGGGCAATCCGAGAAATGTGCGGGTGGGGTTGAGTTATTTCTTTTGAAAGCAGGGCGGCTCCGCGCCTGCGCGTGAGCGCCGGCGTTTGTGAGTCGGGTGTGCCCGCTTCGGCGCGCCTTTAAACACCGCCTGTTTGAACCAGCCGGGAGTCGATCGCATGATCACTCCCGGCTTTTTTGTTTGCTCTGCCCTCGCAAATCCGGCAGCCCGGGATGCCGGGATCGCTTTCCACCCCGCTGCCGCCCTCGTGAAAATTTTGCGAGAAAATTCCGCTCCGCCGGCATCTTGAGACAGTGCGGATTCAGGTCTCCGCCTCATCATTTTCATCGGCAAAATCGGAAAGCGACGATGCCCCCATTTTTTCAAACCTTTTCCCGGCGGGAGCTTTTGATCACCAGTACCTGCTTTCTGGCTGTGATGGCGGCGGCCCTGCTGCTGGCGGAGCAGAGGGAACCGGTTCTGTTTTACAAAATCCTTTACACCGCCCGGGCCACCATGATTCTGTTTACCCCGGCCATCTGTCTCTATGTGTTGCCGGGATACTCGCAGAGCAGGCGAAACTATTGGCTGCTGTTTTGGACTTTCAGCTTTCTGTCCTACGCGATTCATCTTTACTACGCCTTTGTCATCTTCTTTCATGGCAGCCTGAGGGAGTTTTTTGCCGCGCAGGGCATGCTGGTGGCAACCATCAATTTGATCATCACCATTTGGTGGGCCTTCGATATCATGGCAGTGTGGACCCGGCCTTTCCCTGCCTGGTGGCTGCGGCTGCAGCGGGGTGCGATACAGATCATTATTGCCGTGACTTTTTTTGCTTCGACCGTCATTCTGCACGGCGTGGACAACAAGGAGCCGTTCGTTGTCGTGCTGGGTGTGCTGCAAGCTGCTGCGATCCTGGCGGGCGTGGCAATTCGTGTGGTGTCGCATGCGCGACGGCTCAAACTGTGAGCCGACTGCTCTGGATTCCCATCCGTCATGTTGCATGCGGCATGCAAAGCCGCCATGCGGGGTGCAAGATTGATTGCTTCATCGTCCGCCGGCAAAGTCAACCTGCGAGACATGCTCCTGCGACGACCCGGCCGTTGCGGTTGAAAACCCCGGGGGTCCCACGGTGCCCGAATGTTGGAAAACTTCGGCTCCGCCGCGGTGGGAGCATGTCCCGAGGGACGCCAGTGGAATTCCCGTTTCGATCACAAAAGGAGTGCATATGAAGCGCCACGGTGGAAGCATCTTCATTGTCGCAAGCGCGCTGTTGTCCCTGTTTGTGCTGGGCTGCCCGCCCGCGCCCTTCGATTGGGGCAACCACGACGTTCTGCGCGACGAGTTGCCGGGACCAACGATCCCGAAATACAACGGACAAGAAATTCCCTATGAGGAATACATGAAATGGGTGGCATGGGGCGAGGAGTGGTTTCGCAACGAAACATTCGGCAACGAACGGCTGCTCACGGACGTGACCGGTTTTCTCAACGGCACGGTGGACGTGCCGGCGGGGACGGGCTGGCGCCAGGAAAGCTTCTTCAAGTTTTTTGTCGAGGCGATCGATGCGCTCGACAGCGTGAGGGGAAATCTTTACAGCGGCAACGGGGGCGGTTACACGCATGACCTGATTTTGACCTTTCCTGCCGGGAGCAAACTGCATGGCGATTTGCCGCTGCCCGAACGGCTGCACACCGGTTTGGATGTCGAGGCCGGCGCCACCTGGCCGCTGGGCATCGTGGCGGTGCCGGCATCCGGGGAAGAGCGGGACCTGCCTTATCTGCTCGATGCCAATCGCTACGCCGGCGGCGAACGCGGTGTGGGACCCGCGCCGCCGGAAAAATATCGCGTCGGCATGTCGTGCGCGATTTGCCATTATTCTCTTGATGTCGATTGGGACGGCCGCACCGATCTCCACTCCGCGCGTTTGGGCGCTGCCACACCCGGCACACCGTTCAAGCCGGAAGATGCCTGGGCGATTGGCAATCAAGATTTGCACCTCGGTTGGATTTTCGTTTCGGCTTCCAATCCAATCGCCGCGTTGTTCGCTTCCGGCCGGCCGGGGCAAAAGACGCCCGCTGAGGCCAAGGCCTGGATGGAAGAGATTCTGAGGAACTATGAAAGCCGTCCGCAGGAAGTCACGAGCGAAATCGTGCGCGGCGTACAGATGATGCCGCGCGGCTATTTCGATGACACGCCCGATGCGATTCACAATCCGCTGCAATATCCCGTGCTGTTCACGCGGCGGAACTGGCCGTTCAACTATGACGGCGTGATGCTGAATGCCTCGGACCGCAACAACAATGTGTGGACGATTTCCTTCGATCCCTCCCAGCTCGTGGGTTTGTGCAAGGATCGCGGCGGCAAAACCGCCAAACTGCTTTTCTGGATGAAGCCCGGTATTTTTTCCGTGCTGACGGCGGAACAGTATGCCGATCTGCTCGTCCGTTATTCGCCCGCGGTGGCACACGATCCCGCGCAACGACAGGCGCTGCGCGACGACATTCTCGGCATCAGCGACGGCATGCCCGGTGTGTTGAACAATGCGGCCATGGTGTTGATCGATGATCTTCCTGCGGTTGTGCCCCGGGAGGTGCTGGAGCATCCCGACAACAAAGCGCACCGCCGCGTGCGCAAAGCCGCCGAGTTCGGCAGCGACGGCAGCCTGCGCCACCAGATGACGGGCTTGCTGGGAACGCGCGTGATCACGCCGCGCCACGTGCGCGAGCAATACCGGATTGAACAGTGGGCCGCGACCTACGGCCTCAATGCCGATGAGTTTGTCTCGGATGCCGTGAGTCTGATGCTGGACTGGGTGCAGCCGCCCACCAATCATACCGCGCTGCTCGCCCGGGCGCGCAACGCCGGGTTGGTGGAAAAGGGGTATGAGATTTTCAAGGCACAGGGTTGCGCCAAATGCCACGCCGGACCATTTTTCACCAACAACAAGATCATCCCGCTGCAGGAAATCGGCACAAACAGCGCACGCGCACTGGCAACCGAGCCGCTGCAAACCTTCATCGCGCCGGAGTATGATCCCGCCACCGGGAAAGCCATCGCCAAGGGCTTCTGGGGTTTTCTGGGAAAGTTTTTCGGCAGCAAACAGAAGTACGGCTATAAAGTCGTCACCCTGCGCTATCTCTGGGGCACTGCGCCGTATCTGCATGACGGCGGGGTGGCGGTGGCGCTTGATCCGCAAATGCCGCCGGCGGGTGACGATTTACAGGCGCTGTTGCGCCGTGCACCCGCGGAGAAGATTTACGGTGCCGGTCAGATTCTCGCCTATCGGGAAGAACATCCCGAGTCATACTTTCGGCCCAATGCGGCGTTGAGTTTGCAAGCCGTGCTGCTGCAATCCGAGCGGGAGAAAGTGATTGCGGCGAACAAAGAAAAGGTTTATCCGGTGCCGGGCAGCACGGCGCGCGTGGCGATGGAAGACATGAATGTGCAGGGCATTGGTCATGAGTATTGGATTGCAGATGAACCCGGCGGCGACACCGTCACGGCATTGGTGGCCTTTTTGCTGGCCCTCGATGACAAGCCGGGAGAATGAGCCAAACACACTGTGCAGGAGGTTTTTGGTCATGAAGAAGTTCCACAAAACAATGCCTTTCTATCAACCGCTCACGCCGCGGGATTTCGGCGTGGATGATCTGTCGCAGGTTTTGGTGGTCAGCGATCTTCACCTCGGCGAGGGCCGTGCGCCCCGCTCGATCTATTGGCATCGTTTGGAGAACTTCACCTGCGACGAGGATTTCGCCGCGTTCCTGCAGCACAAGCGCACGCAGGCCTGCGCGCGCGGCGAGAAGTGCCTGCTGGTCATCAACGGCGATTTCATCGACTTTCTGCGCATCACGCGCACGCCCGCCTCCCTGGCGGAGCTGCAGGTCTGGCGCGACCAGTTGCAGGAAATTCCGGCGTCCGATTTGCGTCTGCGTGACAAGGAGGAACTGCTGGCCGACTTCGATGCCTTTGCCGCGTGCTGGCGCAGGCATCTGCCGGGCCGGCACCGGTGGCGTGCATGCCCGGCGGCTGACCGAAGCGTGTTGCAGGAGAAACGTTACGGACTGGACACGCAAGACTTCAAGTCGGTTTATCGTCTGTATCTCGCCTGGCAGGGGCATGCCGCTGTCTTTGCCGCACTGCAAGCCTGGCTGCGGGCCGGTTTCCCCGTGCTCATCATCACCGGCAATCATGATCAGGAATTCGACCAGGAGGTGGTGCAGGCCTGGCTGCGCCATAAACTCGGGCTCGCGTCCCATGACCGCCGGCTGCGGTTCTGCGGCCGGGGCGTTGAGTTGTGGCAGACCGTTCGCATCGAGCACGGCCATCGCTACGAATGGGTCACGGACACACCCGTTGAATGGCGGGAGGCGCGCATGCAAACGCTGCAGCTTCCGGCCGGCTCCTGGTTCAATCGTTATTTCGTCAATCAAATCGAGATGGAAGTGCCCTATCTCGACAACGTACGGCCCAGCATTCGCGTGGTGAAGTATCTCCTGCGGTCGCATCCGGGCAAGGCGGTCAAACTGCTGCCGCAATTGCTCCGGGCAGTTTTTCTGCTTTGGCCGAAACCGGCGGCCCGCCGGCTGATCTATCTGGGTGCTTTGCAGGTGGCGCGCGTGATGGTTCCGGTGGCTGCTGCGCCATGGTTGTTTTTTGCCACAAGCGGAGCGGAGCGCTGGCTGTTGCTTGTGCTTGCGCTTCTTGCCCTGCCCTGGCTGTTTACGCGATGGGGCAAACTCCTGCACCACCGTTACGCCCGCGGCAGAGAACAAGGCCCGCGTGCTTTCATGACGAAAGAACTGCCCCGCCCTGCTGCCGTCCCCTTCCTTGCCGTGAGCGGGCATACGCACAAGCCCGACCAGCAGTTTTGGCCGGAGGCCGGCATGATTTATTTGAATAGTGGCACCTGGACGGCAGTTTTTGAGGAAGAGAGCGGTGTGGTGCGCAATGACTTGAGCAAATCTTTTGTGGAATTGCACCGGCTGCCGGCGCGCGGCTGGCAGGCAGAGTTGAAGCGTTGGGAGTATTTGCCCCGACCCGAGCGCGAGTTGACGCTGCTGGCGCCGCGGTCGCGCCGGCAATCACCGGAAACCAGCACAATGCCGGTAACCGCTTCGGAAGAGATGAAGGCAAAGCCGGAATTGATTCCGCATGGCAACGGTACAATGATGCCGGCCTCGGTGTAACGGCAGCGTGAGCATGGCAGCGTCGCGCTCCCTGGCCTCGGCTTTTTTTGAATGATGCCGGCCGCCAGTGGCCACAACCCCACCCTTGAGTTGAAAGCGTTGCCGGTGACGACGGCTTGGAATGAACTTGCGCGTGGCATTCGCCGTTTGATGAGATGATACGCTGCTACGTGCCAAAGCGATTGCCCTTTCTCAAACTCAAGTGCAATGGGGTTCCTATGAAGGCGATCAGATTGCTGTCCGTGCTGCTGATGTTGAGCCTCTTGCCCGTGGCCTGGGCGCAAGCCCCTGGTACTGCTGCTGCAACATTCTTACTCATTCAGCCCTCGCTGCGCGCCAACGGCATGGGTGGCGCCTCGGTTGCGTCAATGGCAAACGATGCCCTCGGCATCATGTTCAACCCCGCCCGCTTGGGCAGCATGGCAGGTGACAATCGTTTCATGGCGGAATTCTATCCGGGGAAAACTATTTGGTTGGGTGCACTGGCCTCTGATATTTCCTATGATGCCAGGACTTTTGCCGGAGGATACAGGTTCCGGGCCATCGGCAATCGCCTTCCCGTGAGTGTCGGAATCAGTTACAGTCGGGTCGCACTCGATTACGGAAATGGGGAAATCCCCGGCGCAGGCGACCCCACAACGGTTGTTGCATTTCATGCCATCGAAAGCGCCAAAGTTTGGACCGCCGGACTCCGTGTCGATCATGTCATCAAGGCGGGATTTGCGTTGAGCCTCAGGAGCATCACATCGCAGCCGGGACCCGTTACCGCGACGGGCAGTGCACACGATTTCGGGGTGCTTTTGTATGCCCCCGGCGAGGAAATCGTTGCGCGTCTCACCGGCAGGCCCTGGAGCTTCGCCCGGGCGTGCGCCCCACCTTCGGGTTGGGCTTGGGATATTCGAAAAGCAATATTGGGGATGCCATCAGCTACATTGTCCCCGCGCAAGCAGATCCCCTGCCGCGTACGGCCCGCGTGGGGTTGAGCCTGAACGCCGGCCTGGTGAGCACGCACAACAATCGTCCCTGGCGCACGCTCTCACTCGAACATCAATATGAAGCCGAACAATTGCTCGTCCGCCAGGGGCCGGACGGCCGAATTACATATGCCACTTTTCTGGGCGATATCCACTTCTTCAAAAATGTGATCCTGCGGCAGGAGAATGACAGGATCATCACCAAGTCGGGCTGGGAACTGGCGGCGAATGAAAGTGTTTTCCTGCGCTATGGCCGCTATCGCGATCCGTTGGGCCAGGTCAAATACAACACCTTCGGTGTGAGCCTCAGCTCTTACGGCCTGTTCAATGTCATCCTGGAGCCCTCCCCGCAAAGTTCCAGGTTCATCCGGCTGGTGGCGGAACATGTCGATGTGTGCTACGACTATGCCCGCTATGACATCGATGGCTGGCATCCGCTGGCCGGCACAGATTTTCACGGGGTGAGAATTCGCCTTTTCTGAAGAGCGCCTGATGAACGAAACCCTGCAATCATTGCTGACCGGGTTGGTCTCCAGTGCGATCACTGCGGTCATCACCTACTTCGTGACCTTGTCCAAGGCGCGGGTGGAGCTCTCAGTCGAATATGACCGGGAATTGCGCAAGAACCGGCTGGCCACCTATCAGGAGCTGTGGCGGATCATGAAGCCACTCGCGCGTTATTCCCCGGAACAGCCGCTCACGCCGCAACTGGTGAAGCAGACCGCGGCGGCCATGCGGGATTGGTATTTCGACAACGGTGGCATCTTTTTATCGCGCGCCAGCCGGGGACCCTACTTTGCGCTCAAGCGGAAGATGCAGGCGATCATTGACAATCCCGGCCTGGAAGGAGCAGCGGATGCGCCGCTGCCAAAGGCATTGGCACACGCCCTGCTCAAACGCGGCCACTTGCTGCGCGCGGCTTTGTCAGATGATATTGGAACGAGAGAGGGGCGGTTTGTGTGAAAGCAATTGCGCCTGTCTCCGCCGCAGTCGGACGGCCCGGCAACGGATGACGATGCCGGGAGATGAAGGAAGGGTGTTGTGACAAGGGGTTCTGAAATTCTACCGCGGGGCACAGCGCTCGAAGATAATTCCCAAACCTTCCAGGGTCAAAGCCGGCTCGACGCGCGCCACTGTGGTGAGATGAGGCAGAAACACGCGCGCCAGCCCGCCGGTGGCGATGATGTGCGTGTCCTCGCCCAGCTCGCGCTTCAGGCGGCGGTTGAGGCCGTCGATCAACTCCACCCCCCCGAACATCAAGCCCGCCTGAATGCTGGTCTCGGTGGTGCGGCCGATCACGCTCGGCGGGAATTCCAGTTCCACGCGCGGCAGCTTGGCCGAAACGTGATGCAACACCGTCGCCGTGGTTTCCGGCCCCGGTGCGATGATGCCGCCGAGATACTCCGCGTTTCGGGTCACCACGTCGAAAGTGGTGGCCGTGCCGAAATCCACCACCACCAGCGGCCCGCCGAATTTGTCATAGCCCGCCACCGCGTTGCAAATGCGGTCCGCGCCCACCTGCCGGGGATTCTCATAGAGGATTTTGATGCCGGTGTCCAAATCTGATGTGACATTGACGTAGGGAACACGCAGGCGCTGCTGCACCATGCCTTCGAAAACCGGAGTGAGATGCGGCACCACCGAGCTGAGCGCACAGCCCCGGATTTGCGCCGGGCCAAAGCCCTCCGATTCCAGCAGCAGCTTGAGCATGATCCAGACTTCGTCGCTGGTGTGGGCATTCTTGCTGTGCAACCGCCAGCTTGCATGCAGGCGGCGCTGTTCGAGCAGGCCGAGGGTGATGTTGGTGTTGCCGATGTCAATGACGAGAAGCATGCCGGGGCTCTCTTTGGAGGTCGCCGCTGTAGCGGAGCGGTGGTGGTGTGGCAAGGGACACTCAGGGGCTGGAGGGCGACCAGCCTTCGCGGGCCAGGGTGATCTCGCCCGCCGAGAAGAATTGCAGCGTGCCGTTGGAAAGCCGCAGGATCAACTCCCCGCTGTCGCTGATGCCTTCGAATACGCCGGTGGTGATGCGTTTGAGCTTGCTCATGGGAGTCTGCGTCACGGTCAGGTGCTGGCCCAAATCGTGGCAGCGGCTGCACCACGCGGCCTTGAGCAGGGCGAGCTTGCTGCGCAGATTGCCGAACAGGCTTTTTTCCAGTGCCGCCAGCAGTTCGAGCAGCAGATGCTGGCGGTCGAGGGGACGGCCGCAAATTTGTTCCAGCGAAGTGGCACGACCGCGCAGTTCGACGGGGAAATCCTGCGGCTGCTGTGAAACGTTCACACCAATGCCGGCGATGATCGCTTCGATTTCATCCTGTACGATTTGCGTTTCGCACAGGATGCCGCACACCTTCCGGCCCTCGAACAGGACGTCATTCGGCCATTTCACCTGAAATTCCCGGCGGCAAAACTTCGAGAAGACCTCCGCCACCACTGCGGCAATCGCCAGAGAGATCATGCCGAGGCGTTCGGGCGCGAGCTGTGGTCGCAGCAGGACGGAGAACCACAAACCCTTGCCGGCGGGCGACTGCCAGGGCCGCTGCATGCGGCCGCGGCCCGCGGTTTGTTCGTCCGCCAGCACCACACTGCCGGTGGCTGCGCCACGCCGTGCCGCGCGCTTGAGAAAATCATTGGTGGAAGTGATGCGGTTGAAAATGATCAGATTGCGGCCGACAATGCGCGTCGGCAGCAGGGCTTGCAGGGCGTCCGGCTTCCAGAAGGGGATCTCAGTGCGTCGGCTCATGGGAATGTGCAGCGCTGGCGGGGATTTGGCTCACGGAAACGACTCGTCACATTTGATCACGCTGGCCGATGGTGGCGGGCGGCGGTCACCCGGCCGCGACGCCAGAGAGTACGAAAACATTCGTTCAGACTCAAGGGCAATCTTGCCTGGCAAACTTCGGGCAAAGCGGGATTGAATCGGCACGGCAGGTCGGGGAAGCGGGTGCCAGCACAGCCGGGCCTGAGAGGTGTCTTCGTTTGCTGCGAGAGCTGTCTATTTTGCCTGATATCTGCCAAACACCTCGCGCAACGAGTCCGCAATTTCTCCCAGGGTCACATCGCCCTCGACGCAGGCAATGATGTAGGGCATGAGGTTGTCCCTGCCCCTGGCTGCCGCTTCCAGATGCTGCCGCAGCTCGCTGACCCTGGCATGGTCACGGCGGCGGCGCAGCGCCGCGAGGCGCTGGATCTGCTGCGCTTGAATGCGGGGATCGACGCGCAGGAGATCGATCTTCTTTTCCTCCTTCACCTGAAATTTGTTGACGCCCACGATGATTTTTTCGCCGCGTTCGACGGCCTGCTGATATTCCCATGCGCGCCGGCTGATTTCCTCCTGGAAATAACCCGCCTCGATGGCGGCAACGGCACCGCCCAGGGCTTCGATTTTCTCGATATAGTTTTCGGCGCGGCGCGCGATTTCATTGGTAAGACTTTCGACCAGGTAGCTGCCGCCCAGCGGGTCGGTGACTGCCGGCACGCCGCTTTCATAGGCGATGATCTGCTGGGTGCGCAGTGCGATCATCACCGACTCCTCGGTGGGCAGTGCCAGGGCTTCGTCGCGGGAGTTGGTGTGCAGGGATTGCGTGCCGCCCAGCACGGCAGCCAAAGCCTGCAGGGTCACGCGCACGATGTTGTTGTCGGGTTGCTGGGCGGTGAGGGTGGAACCGGCGGTTTGCGTGTGAAACCGCAACATCATGGCCCGCGGGTTGGTCGCGCCAAAGCGTTCTTTCATGATCCGCGCCCACAGCCGCCGCGCCGCGCGAAATTTGGCGATTTCCTCGAAGAAATGGTTGTGGCTGTTGAAAAAGAAGGAAAGCCGCGGTCCGAAGACATTGACATCCAGCCCGCGCCGCACCGCATGGCGCACGTATTCAATGGCATTGGCGAAAGTGAACGCCACCTCCTGCACGGCATCCGAGCCGGCTTCGCGGATGTGATAGCCGCTGATCGAGATGGGATTCCATTTGGGGAGATGTTGCGAGCAAAACTCGAACATGTCGGTGACCAGGCGCAGTGAGGGGGCGGGCGGGAAGATGTAGGTGGCGCGTGCGATGTACTCCTTCAAAATGTCGTTCTGCACCGTGCCGCTGATGGCCTTCAAATCCGCATTTTGTTTTTTCGCCACCGCAATGTAAAGCGCCAGCAAAATCGCGGCGGTGGCGTTGATCGTCATCGAGGTCGTGACCTGGTCGAGACGAATGCCGGCGAACAGCCGCTCCATGTCCTCCAGACTCGAGATCGCCACCCCCACCCGGCCCACCTCGCCGTCGGCCAGCTTGTGGTCGGAATCATAGCCCATTTGAGTGGGCAGATCAAAGGCGGTGGAGAGGCCGGTTTGGCCTTGCGACAGGAGATAGTGAAAACGGGCATTGGTGTCCTCCGCCGTGGCATAGCCGCTGTATTGGCGCATGGTCCACAGCCGGGCGCGGTACATTTCTGCAAAGATGCCGCGGGTGAAAGGGTATTCGCCGGCAGGCTCCGGCGCCGCTGGAACATCGGCGGCGGTATAGAGATTTTTGAGTTCGATATCGGCGTCGGTTTTCATGACAGGGTCCTCGTATGAATGGGCCTTAAAATGCCCGCGGGCATGTGTGTGCGCGTTGTGTGGTTTGCACCTGAGGAGGGCGGCATTTCTGCCGCGGTTCGACCGGTACAGCAATGCCGTGCGCTTCCAGGCAATGCAGGCCGGTGGCATTCCCAAAACCCCGGTTCAACCTGTGAAGTACCACCCTCGGACAAAAATAATAATACTACAACGTTAAGTTCTAAAATCCGCTCTGCAACCCCAAACTGTCATTCCGGAGGAATTTGTCATGCCCGTATGGACACCCATCGGAGTGAAAATGCAGACATCTTGTCTGCAGCAGGCTGAAAGCCTGCGCTACGGTATTTTCGTAGTAATCTTCCCGAGCACCGCGATTGATGCTTGTTCTGACATTATCTCAAGCACTCAAGAAGATTCTTGCAGAGTGACACTGGGGGGTGGAGGTGCCAACTTAACGTTGCACGAATAAGTGTCCGTCCGAAAACGTTCCGATCCCGGCTGAGCCGGAGTTTTGCACAGCTCCGCAGGATTTTGCAACAACGGCCGGGTCGTTGCCGGAAGATATTCTCCAATCTCGGTGCTTTCGGCGGACACGAATTATTTACCTGTAGCCTCAAAATGGCGTTCGCGCGGATGAAACTGTCGGTGAACTTCCTTCAAATAGGCGCGGTCGAGATGCGTGTAGATCTGGGTGGTGGCGAGACTGGCATGGCCGAGCATCTCCTGCACCGCGCGCAGATCCGCCCCGCCCTCCAGCAGATGGGTGGCAAAGGAATGCCGAATGGTGTGCGGCGAGGCGGGCTTGGTGATGCCGGCCGCCTGCAGATGGCCGCGCAGAATTTTCCACACGCCCATGCGCGAGAGCTTGCCGCCGCGCGCGTTGACAAAGACTTTCTCCTGCATCCGGCGTCGTCGAATCAGACGCGGGCGGATATGCGTGAAGTACTCCTGCAGCCACTTGACCGCGACCTCGCCGATGGGCACCAGGCGCTCCTTTTGGCCCTTGCCAAAGAGACGCACGAACCGCTGCGCCAGGAAGAGATCGTCCATGCCAAGCTCGACGGCTTCGGACACCCGCGCGCCCGTGGCATAAAGAAACTCCAGCAGGGCGCGATCGCGCACGCCGAGCGCGGTGCTGACGTCCGGCTGCCGCAGCAATTGTTCGATGTCGGTGATGTCCAGGACGCGGGGAACTTTTTGGCTTTGGCGCGGCAGCGAAATGGGCTCCGCCGGATCATGGTCGCAATACTTCTCGCCAACGAGATAGCGATGAAACATGCGAATGGCAGCGAGCTGCCGGCCGATGCTGGTGGTGGCCAGCCCCAGTTGTGTCAATTCGGCGAGCAGTGTGCGGATATCGCCGACGGTGACCTGATTGGGGGTGGTGATGCCACGTTCGGCGAGAAAAGCCGTGTAACGGCGCAGATCGAAACCGTAGGAAATGATGGTGTTCTTGGCGAGGTGCTTCTCGGCGCGCAGGTAATCGAGAAACTCAGCGAGGTAATTTCCCAGGGCGGTGCTCAATGCCCATCATCTGGTTGTGGCAGGAGAATGACATGTTCCGCAAGCGGGATTCACAGCCCTGCCGGCATGCTGCCGGTAAAACGCTCACGGGCCGCCAGGTCTTGCTGCCCATGTTCGTGCGCAGGCGTGTGCTTGAAGCCCGGCGCGACAGGGTGGAATCTTTATTTTTGCCGGCGCGGCACGGTTTTTTTCCGGGTTGATTTCGCCCTGCTCCTGGCAGGCTTTTTCGGCCGTCTGGCTGTCCTGGGCTTGGGCAGGATGTTTTCCGTGAGCGACAGGGCAATCCCGGAAAGCATGACCTCCGGCCCGAGTTTGGTGAAATCGCCGGACAGCACCCGGGCATCGACATTGGCAAACAGCGAGCAGCCCGCTTCTTTCTCGATAATCAGGCCGCACACCTTGCCCTTGTTTTCCGCCACGAAGGTGACTTCGCCCAGGGATTCACTCACCACGTAGCCGGTGCAAAAATGAAGTTGGAGATGACTGGAGGGCGTGTAGACCGAGATCAGGCTGCCGTTTTTTTTGCCGATGGCGATATCGGGATAAATTTCCAAAGAGAGCCGCCGCCCCGATTCAGGATGGTCCAGAACCATGCGAAAGTTGTTGCCACGCTGCTTGGCTTCCGTCTGCAAAGCTCCGGCAATCTTCTGGATGGCTTTGGCATCAAACTTCACATTCACTCCTCAGCGTGATCACGGCCACCGCACAGCGATGCCCCGGCGGCGCTGCGGCGCGCCGGTCGTCACAGCTTGATGACTTTCGTCGCCTGCAATCCCTTTTCCCCCTGCACACACTCGAATTCGACCTCCGCCCCTTGCGGCAGCGTCCGGAAGCCTTCCATCTGGATCACGGAAAAATGCACGAAAACGTCCTCCCCTCCGTCAAGCTGTTCGATGAAACCATACCCCTTGTTCTCGTTGAACCACTTGACCCGGCCGCGTGGCATACGTTCGACAACCTCCTTGCTTTGCGCCGGCAGCCCGGTTTCCTTGCTTACTTGCCCAATAAAAAACCGCGCCCGGCTGATTTAAACGCAAAAAATATAGACAGTTTTTGTTTGGATGTCAAGCGCAATTTCGGCCGCCGCGGCCGGCCCCTGCAACAAAACGCTTGAAATTTGCAGACGGAAAATTAGATTGACGTCCGTTGCCACGCGCGCAGTCCTTGCGTGCCCCGGTTGTGAACCCAGGTCGTCGGAGGTGAGATATGCCAACCAGTCCTGTGGCGGTTTTGGTGGCAGCGCTGGTCTATTTTGTGTTGGGAGGTCTGTGGTATTCACCCCTCATGTTTGCCAGGCCCTGGATGGCGCTGGTGGGCATTTCAGAGGAGCAGATCCGGCAAAAGGGGGGAGCGGGAAAGGCTTATGCCGTGGCCGTTCTGTGCTCGTTGATCATCGCGTTTGTACTGGCGATTTTGGTCAACCAACAGACGCCGGCGAACCTGTTTACCGGTGCGCAAACCGGCTTGATGACCGGCGTGGGATTGGTGGCCATGACGGCATTCACCACCAGCACCTTCGAGGCCCGGCCGCTCAAGCTCTTCCTCATCGACGCCGGCTACAACGTCGTTGGTTTCATCCTCGCTGGTGCGATTCTGGGTGCGTGGCGTTAGTGTTGTGCCCTCTCGTTTGGCATTCCCGGGCTGAATAGCGGCGTAAATGTTCGCCGGCGATGGCGGGAAAGTTGATCCGGTCCGTGAAGCCACCCTGCCCGGGCGGGCCAATCTGCGGGTGTGCCAGGCCCGGTTCGGTCAAAACAGCCGCACGATCCACGCGGGAGGCGCATGGTGGTTCTGCACGTGTCGCTTCTGGCTTGCTTGGAAAATTCTCACGCATGTCTGTCTCCCCCGCCATCCAGGAAAATGCCACGCCGCTGCGCTGGTTGTTTCTCGATTTGAATTCCTACTTCGCTTCGATCGAGCAGGAGCTGCGGCCGGAGCTGCGCGGGAAACCCGTGGCCGTGGTGCCGGTGATGACCGACCGCACGTGCTGCATTGCCGCGAGCTACGAGGCCAAGGCGTTCGGTGTGAAAACCGGGACGCTCGTGGCCGACGCCAAAAAGCTCTGCCCGAAAATTCAACTGGTCGAAGCGCGGCATCGCATCTATGTCGAGTATCACCACAAAATCGTGCAGGCGGTGGAGTCCTGCCTGCCGGTGGCCGCGGTGCTGTCGATCGACGAAATGGCGTGCCGGCTGATCGGGCGGGAGCGCGAGATCGAAAATGCCCTGGCCTTTGCCCGCAAAATCAAGCAGACGCTGCGGGAAAAAGTCGGCAGCACGTTGCGCTGCTCGGTGGGCCTGGCACCCAACCGCTTTTTGGCGAAAGTCGCGACAGATTTGCAAAAGCCGGACGGACTGGTGGTGATTCGCGTGCAGGATCTGCCCGCCGTGCTTCATCCGGTGCAGTTGCAGGATTTGCCGGGCATCGGCGCACGCATGCATGCACGACTGCTCAGCCACGGCATCCGTACCGTCAGGCAACTGTGCGCACTTTCGAAAACCGAGATGGCCAAAATTTGGGGTGGCATCATCGGTGAGCGTTTTTGGCACTGGCTGCGCGGGGATGATTTGCCGGAAATCGCCACCCGCCGCCGCACGGTCGGACATTCGCATGTGTTGCCGCCGGAGTTGCGCAATGATGAAGACGCCTATGCCGTGGCGAAAAAACTCGTGCACAAGGCGGCCGCGCGTTTGCGGCACATGAATTACTGGGCGGGCGTGTTGGCGTTGAGTATCCGCTTCGGGTGGCAGGAGGGCTGGTCGGAAAAAATCAGCATGGTCGAATGCCAGGACACCTTGACCATGCTCGAGGCCCTGGCAAAGTTGTGGCGACAACGGCCGCCGGGGAATCCCCTGGCGGTGGGCGTGACCTTGCTCGATCTCGTGCCCAACGAATTGCACAATCTCTCGCTGTTCGAAGATCCCAGGCGCGGCAAGCTCGCCCGGGCGATGGATGCCATCAATGCGAAATACGGCACGGATGCCGTCTATTTCGGCGGCATTCACGCTTCCAAACACGCCGCCCCCACGCGCATTGCCTTCAGCAGTATTCCCGAGCTGTGGACGTTTGAGGAGCATTGCTGAGTAAAAGGCCGCGCACCGGTTTGGAAGGAAGCTTTTTGCAGATGGCCGGCGCGGGTGGTTTGAACGCGGGCATGCCGGAGACGGCGGGGCGGCGGCTGGAACCGGCGCTTTGTGAAAAAAAATGTTCGCATCCGGCCTGCACGCCATGCCGGCAGACCGTTGTGCGGAAGTCAACATGAGCAGCAGGCAGTGAATCCTCCCTGGATGGAATCAATGTCTCCCGCCATTCCTGTAGGCGTCTCCAACCGTCACTTTCATCTCGCGCCGGCGGATGTCGAAAAACTTTTCGGCACCGGTTATCAACTCACCAAATGGCGTGACATTTCGCAACAAGGCCAGTTTGCCGCGCATGAGACCCTCGAGGTCGTCGGTCCCAAAGGCCGGCTCGAACGCGTGCGGGTCGTCGGCCCGCCGCGCGGGCAGACGCAACTGGAAATCTCGCGCACCGATGCCATCGTGCTCGGTCTCGATCCGCCGGTGCGTTATTCCGGCGATTTAAAGGGCTCGCCCGGCGCGCGGCTGGTCGGCCCGCAAGGCGATGTGGTTTTGCGTGAAGGCGTCATCATTCCGCAGCGCCACATTCACATGAGTCCTGCGGATGCGAAGCGGTTCGGGGTCAAGGATCGCGACCGCGTCATCGTTGCGCCCCTGCCAAAAATCCTGCCGGCCGGCAGCGAAGACCGCCGTCTCATCTTTGACAATGTGCTGATCCGCGTCGATCCCTCCTTTGTGCTCGATTTTCATCTGGACACCGACGAAGCTAATGCGGCGGGTCTCGTCACCGGCGACAAAGTTTGCATCATCGGCCATTCCAAAAACGTCACCACAGCCGCGAAGCTGATCACCGAAAACGACGTGCGCCGGGCCATTCTGGAAAAAAGAAGAATCAAAGTGCCGGCCGGCACCAGGGTGACACCCGCTGCCGCCGAGCTGGCAAAAGCACACAAGGTGTTTGTTTGACGTTGCCGCCGGGTTGGGCCGTTGACAGGCGCCCGCAGGGAATAAATGCATGAGTGCGATCACGCCTTTTTCATGAAAGCCTCCCTCCCTCCCTTTCGCCTGCTCTGCCGCGGGTGCTGGCCGCCCGCGCAAGTGAATGTCGTTTTTCAGGATCATTTCCACGTCTTGCCGCCGCCGCATGCCCGACAGGCCGCGGCGTTTTGGCAGGAGCTCGTGGCAACTTCCGGCAATCATCTCTACAACGGCGAACTTTTCCGCCTGGAAAAATTTTCCGCCAGCCCGCAGCTTTTGGAGTTGCGTTTGACGCGCACCTGCTATCGCGATCAACTCTACAACAATGCCCGTCTCCGGGAATTGGGTGAGGCGCAGGCCACGCGCGGCCTGGGCATCAGCGCGATTGTCATCACCAGCGACAACTGCACGCCCATCATTCGCCGCAGTCTGCACCTGGGGGAGGCGCCGGGCATGCTGGATGTCATCGGCGGGCATGCCCACCCGCATCTGCATCTGCGCGGCGGCCGGCCGGATTTGTTCGCTGCCATGGCCGAAGAAGTCACCGCGGAGTTGGGCCTGCAGCCGGAAGCCGTTGCGGTGGAAAGCTGCACTGGCATGGTCGAGAATCCCGTCACACTGAAACCCGACCTGGTTTTCCTGGTGCGCCTGCGGTGCACCATGGCGGAAGTCAGACAGCTCGTCGCGCACGCCCGTGAAGCGGAGGAATTCACCGAATTGCTGGCGGTGCAGGTTTCCGCCGTGCGGGAATTCTGCGCAGCCCGTCACGCAGAATTGACGGCTCCGGCGCTGGGGTGTCTGACCATTTTGGCATCATTGTAGTCCGGCCAGGTTGCGTCCCGCGTGCTCCCGGCGTTCTCAGCCGGACGGAAATGTTGTGCGGGTGAATTCGCCGGGGCAGCATTGTCAGAGCGGCCTCGAGTTTGTCACAACCGTGCCGCGCCCTCCGCGCGGTGCGGTCATGATGAAAGCATCTTGTGAAGCGCCAGTGAGCGTGAAAGCTGTGCAAGCTCCCGGCATGGCCGCAGGCACTTTGCAAAATTCCCCCCTGCCGACAGCCCAATGGGCGATGACCATTTCCGTGATTCGTGGAGAGAGGTGATATGGCAAAATTTTACAATCTGCCGTGGCCACTCATTGCGCTGGCCGCGCTCAGCCTGCTGGGCTGCGCCGCCGGGATCCGATTGCAGGAAAATGACACCCATCCCGTCGCCGCCCTGCGGCGCCGCCTCGACGCCCTGCTCGCTGATTCCGCCCTCGCGCGCACCACGGCAGGCGTGAAAATTGTGTCCCTGCAAACCGGCGAGGTGCTGTACGAACGCAACGCGCATTTGCTGTTCCATCCCGCTTCCAATCAAAAGCTGCTCACCGCGGCGGCGGCGTTGAAACTGCTCGGCCCGGCCTTCACATTCAACACCAGTCTGGTCTGTGACTCCGCCGCCCTGCACGAGAGCGTCATTGCAGGTGATCTTTATCTCGTCGGCCGGGGCAATCCTGATTTGACGACGAATGATTTGTTGAGCCTGGCGCATGCGCTGGCACAGCGGGGTATTCGCGAGATTCGCGGCAATTTGCTGTGCGACGATTATTATTTTGACGAGGTGCGCTGGGGTGCCGGCTGGATGTGGGATGATGATTACGAGCGCTTCACGGCGCTGACGGTAAATGACAACCTGGTGCGGCTAACCGTCTCGCCGGCAGCGAAAGTGGGTGACGTGGCACAGGTTGAGGTCGTCCCGAACACGCCCCACACAACCATCGTCAACACCAGCGTGACAACGGCCAGCACGGCGCAGAGCGATTCCCTGCGCCTGCCGGCTCTTGCGGTGACACGGCGTGCGGCGAATGTGTTGGTGGTGGAGGGTGCGCTGGCGCGCGATGCGCAACCGCGCACCTTCACCTGCACCGTGGTGGAACCCGAAATTTTTGCGGGGCAAATCCTGCGCGGGCTGTTGCAGCAACTTGGCATCAAATGCCACGGCGGCGTGCAGCGCGGCTTGCACCCGGCGAGGGCGGTGACGCTCGCCGAGCATCGTGCGCCGCTGCTGCCGGTGCTGATCAATCTCAACAAGATTTCGGATAATCTGAGTGCCGAATTGATGTTGAAAGTGGTGGCGGCGGAGGTTGCCGGCCGGCCGGGCACGGCTGAGAAGGGCATGCAGGTGATTCGCCGGTTTCTGGCCAGCGCCCAGGTTGATACTAATGCGTTGCATTTGGCGGACGGCTCGGGAGTGTCGCGCTACAATCTCATCACGCCGGAAGAAATCGTGAAGCTGCTGAGCGCGATGTGGCGGGATTTTTCGGTGCGCAACGAGTTTCTGGCCACCCTGCCGATTGCGGGTGTGGATGGCACATTGGCGAATCGCATGAAAGGTACGGCGGCGGAGGGCCTCCTGCGCGCGAAAACCGGCAGCTTGACCGGGGTGAGTTCCCTCTCAGGTTATGCGACAACGGCGGAAGGCGAAGAAATCGCGTTCGCGATGATGATGCAGCATTTTCTGGGTTCCGCCGGCGGCGTGCGGCGGGTGCAGGATCGAATTGCAGCGGAGATGTGCGGGTTGAGACGCCGCGGCGCACTCCCAGCAAAATGAAGCAAAAGGCAGCCGCCGGTGCGTTCAAACGATATGAGTGATTGGCGGCCTGCACCGGCCGCGCCCCAAAAGCCATCCCGATGCGGGGATGGCTTTTGGTTTTTCAGCTTTCCAGTTCCGGCCCGTCAGAAGCGGAAGACGCTGAATTGCAGGTATTTCGAGGGGTTCTTGTTGATATCTTCCAGCAGGCGATTGGCTTCTTCGAGGGTGTGGTTGAATTTGTCGTACAGCTCTGCGTCATGTATGGCTTTGCCCACCGCGCCCTGGCGGTTCTCCACCATTGCCAGCAATTTTTGCGCGGTGGTCACGGCGCTGTCGAGTTTGGCGATGATGACCGGCAGGTTGGCGGTGCCGGCGTTCACGTTGTTGATGATGCTGTCGACGGAGGCGTTGTTGGTTTGCCAGAAGGCACGCAGCTCGCGCGAAATGCTGTCGAAGCGGGCGATAGTGTTGCTCAAGTGGCGGCGGTCTTTGTCAAGGTTGGCATTGATCTTGTTGGAGATGCTTTCCATGTTGATCAGGGTGGCGGAAATAGCGCGCTGGGCAGAGCGGTCGAAAGCCGAGTCCATCGCGGCATTCAGGCGCTGCAATAGGGCCCTGGTTTCGGCCATGATGTCGTTCATGCCGCCGCCGGCATCGGCAAGGTCGCTGATGTATTCCCCGACAATGGTGTCATCCTCCTGGAGCAATTCCGGGGAGCTGCCGGGCATCAAATCGATGTATTTTTCCCCGATCATGCCGATGCTGCGAATGGCGCAGCGCGAGTCCCGGCTGAAAGGGGTCTGGCCGTTGAGCCAGGCGCGTACGATGACGTGGCCCTGTTCCAGCCGCATATCGAGGATGCGCCCGACCTTGTATCCCCCCACCGTGATGGCATCGTTTTTTTCGAGACCGGTGACGTTGTTGAAAATGATGTTGATCTCGAACCCGTGCTGCCGGACGGGTATGTCGCGCAGGAAAATGTATCCGTAGATGCCGATCGCGATCGCGATCAGGATCATCGCACCCACGACTACTTCATTTGTCCATCGCCGCATGGCGTAACTCCCAAACGGATCACAGATGACGAAAAAACGCGTGGCCCGTGCCTGGACCTGAACTTGGCTCCGTCCTGAAACGCTGTCTTGCGGGTAATTGTTGCGGGAAATTTCAGTTCACTTGATTGTTTGCAGCGGCCGGACAAGCCGCTGCCGTCCGCTTCACGCGGCATCCCGCTTCAGCCATTCGTGCCCGCGCGCGCTCTCCAGAAATTCCAGCACCGCGGGCTCATCGCTTTGCGCCAGCTCCGCGGGCGTGCCATAGAAGTGAATCCGGCCCTCGTGCAGCATGG
Source organism: candidate division KSB1 bacterium (assembly GCA_034506255.1). Lineage (NCBI taxonomy): Bacteria > Pseudomonadati > Candidatus Zhuqueibacterales > Candidatus Zhuqueibacteraceae > Candidatus Coneutiohabitans > Candidatus Coneutiohabitans thermophilus. The sequence continues at coordinate 230,813 of JAPDPX010000003.1, forward strand.
CGACCTTGTGGGCGACGCGGTAGACGCTGTGCATGTCGTGAGTCACCACCACCGAGGTCACCCCGAGCTGCTGGTTCAAATCGAAGATCACCTGGTTGATGGAATCCGCACGCGGCGGGTCGAGGCCGGTGGTGGGTTCGTCGTAGAGCAGAAACTGCGGTTTCATGGCCAGTGCGCGCGCGATCGCCGCCCGCTTTTTCATGCCGCCGCTCAGCTCGGCGGGGAACTTCTTCTCCACGCCCGCCAGACCAACCATGGCCAGTGCCTCCGCGATACGGTCCTTGATTTCGCGACTGTTCAGTTTGGTATGGCGGATCAAGCCCATCGCCATGTTTTCCTCGATGGTCATGGAATCGAACAGGGCCGAGCCCTGAAACACCATGCCAATCTTCTTGCGAACTTCGACGAGGCGGGGATAGGGAAGCCGTGGAATATCCTCACCGTCCACCAGTATGGAGCCGCGGTCCGGTTTCAGCAGGCCGATGATGTGTTTGAGCAGGACAGATTTGCCGCAACCGCTGCCCCCGATGATCGCGGTGGTGCAGCCATCTTCGAGCGTCAGGTTCACGCCGCGCAAAACCGGCAGGTCATCAAAACGTTTCTGCAAATTTTCTATGACAATCATGCGTGTCCCGCGAGCTGAAAACCATCTTGCCTGCCGCCAGCTTGCAACTTCGATGCCGGCGCCGGACGCGTCATGCCAGGATGACGGTGGCCATGACAAAATCCAGAGTCAGAATCATCAGACATGCCGCCACCGCCGCCTTGGTGGCGGCGCTGCCCACGCCCTCCGCGCCCTGCCTGGCATTGAAGCCCTGGTAGCAGGCCACCATGATGATGGAAGCACCGAACAGAAGCGATTTGGAAATCGGCAGGGCGAAATCGCGCCAGTTGGCATATTGCTTGGCTCCCTTGAAGAACTCGAAGGTCGTGATGTCGGCGAGTGAAACAGCGGTAAGCCAGCCCGATACCATGGCGATGAGGGCGGCAAAAGCGGCCAGTGCCGGCAGCATCACCATGCCGGCGATCAGGCGCGGCACCACCAGATAGGCCACCGGATTGAAGGCCATGGCCTCCAGTGCGTCGATCTGTTCGGTCACCTTCATCGTGCCGATTTCCGCGGCGATGGCCGCGCCCACGCGTCCGGCGAGCACCAGCGCTGTCATGGCCGAGGCCAGCTCCTGCATCACGGCCTTCTCCACCACCGTGCCGGTGATATACAGGGGTACGGTTTGGGTAAACTGGCGGATTGCCTGCAAGGCCGTCACCATGCCCATGAACATCGAAATGTAGGCGACGACGGGCAGGGATTGGACGCCGATCTTCATCATCTGTTCGGCCACCAGCCCTGCCCAGGTGCGCACGTCGGCAAAGGCGATGAGCGTGCGATACATCAGCTTGCCGAAACTGCCGACATGGAACAGGAAGTTGAAGACCGCGGCCCCGACTTTCCGGAACAGGTCAATCATGTCAATTCACGCTTTTCGAGAGATTCGCCGGTGCCGGGGACTGCTGTTTGGCGAGCGGCATGGTGCCAAAGACATAATCCCACAACGGCGTGCTGACGCCGTAGCCGCGGTTTTCATTCTGGAAATGGTGCCGCATGTGATGATGCTTGAGCCACAGGCCCGCCCGGCTTTTCAGGGAAAAATGGTGCGTGGCATAGTGGATCATGTCATAGCACAGATAGCCCACCAGATAGCCGGAAAACAGCGGCGCGAAAAAGACGGGGCCCAAGATCATCCGGAACAAAACACCGAACAGCACCGCCAGCGGGATGCTTACCACCGGCGGCATCACCAGGCGGGTGGAGTCATTGGGATAGTTGTGATGAATGCCATGGAACAAAAAGTGCAGCTTTTGGCCCCATTGCGATTTGGGTTGATAGTGAAAAACGAAGCGGTGCAAAAGATACTCGGTCAGCGTCCACAGAAACACACCCAGGACAAACAGGCCGCTGCCGGCCGCCAGCGAAATTGGGGTGTGCAACGCGGCGTGATACAACAAGTAAAGCACGACGGGAACGTAGAGAAACAGCGGCACGGTGAAATGGACATGGGTAAAAAATTCGAGAAAATCGCTCTGAAAAAGCCGCGCCGTTTCATCTTTGTTGGATATGAAACGCTTTGCCATCGCATCCTCCTTCACTCGCTTGATGACAGGTACTCGGCCATTTTCGCCGACCGGAAGCCCGGCCTTCAATCAGCAGAACCACAGCCGCCGGTGCGCGAAAAATCGCAAACAGCGGAAAAGATCGGCAAAATTATTTTGTCATTCAAGCCCAAAATTCTCGAATGACACCGCAGGGACGGCATCAATTTTGATTCTCTCCCAATTGGAAACACGCCAGGCGCACCGCTGCATCCGGCTGCAGTGGAATGCCCCAGTTACTTGTGGGGGGCGTGGCGCAGAATTGTTGTCCAATGCGGCCACCTTTTCGGAAAGGCAAGCCAATTGCGTGCAAAACAATTGAAAAGCAATGACAGAAAAATTAATAGCGGAAATTGAGTGGGCGGGTTTTCATCAAAAACATTCTTGATCGCTGAATTTTGCACCCAGATTGATCCCTCTGCGGGAAACGCCGATTTAATCGCGACACCCACACATCCAGGGGACGGAAAAAGCCATTTCATGGGAGTGCGTTTTCGTTGGAGAGAAGCCATGAAGCCTTTTCCTCGCATGGCAGCGATTCAACCTTCGATGTGAAGATCACCCCCGAAAATCCTGCCATTTATTCTGGGTAACAGCAAGCCAGCAAGCGAAATTCGGTCGGTCGCTTGACAAGAAATCTGAATCTTTGTGCCATAAATCTTCCCGTCATGACTCGTTTGAAAAAGTTGGTGACATTGGGCAGGGAAGCCTGCGCCACTCAATACGCTCCTGAGAAGGATTGCGTTGCTGTTGAGAAAAATCTTGCCTTTCTAAGGCGGTTTGCTGATATTGCACGCACTTTGTCTTTGTCCCGGCGGCGCTGCGTATGGTTGGCATGATGTGTCGATGTATTCCCCGGCAAGCGCCTTTCCCTCACGATGCTGCGACGGCGCGAAGGTCCCCCTGCAATCCCTATTACTAAGGAAGGCATGGCTTACTGCTGTGAACCGGCGCTCACACCATACCTGCTCCTTGTTCTCCGTCAGCAAGCCCTCCTGTTTGTTGTCGACCTTCCCGTCAGTTTACACGAATTCTTTAGACCTCCCATGAAGCGGGGATGCGTTGATGCACCCGGCGGAGGGGTGGATCATCCTGCAATTTGACCCTCAACGAGGAGCCTGATGATGAAAAGCAGTTCTTCGAATCTCTGGACGGGCTGGCTGTTTGCGGTTTTGCTGGCGCTTGCAGGTGCAGCGTCGAATGCTGAAGCGGCGGGCGGGCCTGCCCCGCTGCCACCGGGCTGGGGCCATGTCCCCGGACGGGTGATGATCAAGCTCAAGCACGGACATAAGAGCATGGCAACGTTGCAGGCCATCATGCATGCGTATGGCGCCACTGCTGCCACCCCCGCCTTCAGCAACGTAAAGAACCGCAGCCTGGCGCAGCGCGCCGACATCGGTTTGGATCGTATCTTTACACTGCTCGTGCCGGAGCCGAGCGACGTGATGCAGTTGGCCGCCCGGCTCAATCGCCATCCCGCGGTGGAATATGCCGAGCCGGTCTACCTGATTCCGCTGGATGTGGCCGGCGAGCCGCAGCCGGTTGCCGCGCCGCTATCCGCCCCACTCCTCATCCCCAATGACCCGCACTACTCCCAGCAACAGCATCTGCCACAAATCAAGGCGCCAGAAGCATGGGAGGTGGCCAAAGGCAGCTCGGATGTCATCGTCGCGATCATCGACACCGGAACGGACTGGAATCATCCGGATTTGGTGGACAACATCTGGAGCAACGTCGATGAAGCCCTCGACGGCATTGACAATGATGGCAACGGCTTCGTTGACGATATCCGCGGCTGGGATTTCGTGGACAACATCACCGATGTCGCCAACGGTGAAGATGGCGACACACCGGACAATGACCCCATGGATTTCAACGGCCACGGCACGCACACCTCCGGCCTGGCCGCCGCAGTGACCGACAACGGCATCGGCGTCGCCGCCATCTCGTGGAACGTGACCGTCATGCCGCTGCGCATCGGCTGGCAAAACACCAGCGGTCAGGGTCTCGGTCGTTCGGACTGGATGGCGCAGGCGTTCATCTATGCGGCAGACAATGGCGCGCATGTTGCCAGTTTGAGCTATGGCAACTCCGAAATCGTGGTGGACGGCGCGCGCTATGCCTTTGAAAATGGCGTGGTGGTGGTCTGTTCCGCTGGTAATGGCGACTCGGAAGCCGGCAATCCGCTGCCCTTGGCGCCGTTTGCACTTTCGGTCGCGGCCCTCACTGAGCAGGATCGCAAAGCCTCGTATTCATCCTACGGAGATTGGGTGAAAGTTTCGGCGCCCGGTGGCGATCAGCCCGGCGGCCGCATTGGCATTTTGAGCACGGTATTCAACGATGGCTATGCGTTTTACTCCGGCACTTCGATGGCGGCGCCGCTCACCGCGGGTTTGGCGGCTGTGATCAAATCCCAGCATCCCAACTGGACGCCGTCGCAGGTGATATTGCAAGTCGCGGAAACCGCGGACGACATTGACGCCCTCAACCCCAGATATCTCGGCAAGCTCGGCACCGGCCGCATCAACACGCTGCGCGCCCTGGGCGAGACGGTGACTGCCCTGCCGCGCATCCGGCTGGCTGCCTCGACGACTTCCGATATCATTGGCGGCAATGGTAATGGCATGCTCGAAGCCGGTGAAACCGCCTCCCTGGTCGTGACGCTGGAAAACAATTGGGGCTATGCCACCAACCTCCGTGGCACGCTCACCAGCAGGGATTGGGCCGTGACGGTCACCAAAGCCTCCGCCAATTATGGCAGCCTGGCCGGGCTCTCCAATCTCAATCAGAACACCAAAGCCAACACCGCCGATCCCTTCACCATTGCAATCCTGCCGGACGCGTTTCCACATCGCGCACTGTTGACACTGGAGCTGAACGCCGACAACGGTTATCACGACAGCCTGGAGCTTACCCTTGGCATCAGCCCCTCCATTCTCGTTGTGGATGATGATGATGGCAACAACAACGTCGAGTCGTACTATACGCGCGTGCTCGACAGCCTCGGCCTCGGCTTTGAAATGCACGATCATGTACGCCACGGCACGCCTGCGTTCGAGAAGATGAAGGGCTATGCCACCGTCATTTGGCTGTGTGAGTGGCAGTTCCCCGCGCTCGATTCGACCGATCGTGCCGAACTCGGGAAATATCTCGATGCCGGCGGTTCTCTCTTCATTTCCGGGCAGGACATTGGTTGGGACCTGTGCGATCAGAACCATGCGGGCTCCACCAATGAATTCGACCGCTCGGGCGGCCAGTCGCTGACCTTCTATGAGAGCCGGCTGCATGCCCGCTACCTTGCCGATGATTCGGATTTTTCCTCGCTCACCGGCGTCAGCGGCGATCCCATCGGTGATGGCTTGCGCTTTGACGTGTTCCAACCCGGCCGTTTGGCCAGTCAGCAGTTTCCCAGCGAGATCGAGGCCCTTGCTCCGGCGGTGAGCATCTTCAATTACGGCAATGGCCGCTCGGGCGCAGTGCGCTATGCCGGTGATTATCGCGTGGTGAATTTTGCCTTTGGTGGCTATGAAGCCATCGTCGATTCGCTGGTGCGCGAGCAGGTGATGCTGCGGGTGGTCAACTGGCTCAACGGTTTTGTCTTTGAACACGAACCGCTGCGCGACACCGAAGATTTCGTGCAGCCGCGTTCCGTCACTGCACGCATCACTTCCACCCTGAGCCCGCTGCAGGAAGTTGTGCTTTACTGGGATGTCGACGGCGCTTTCCCGTTCAACAAAGTCGTCATGTCGCCGGATGCCGAAGGCAATTATCGCGGCGAAATTCCGGCGCAGTCGAACAAGACGGTCGAATACTTCATCCTGGCGCGCACGCAGAAGGGTTTCTCCGCGCCGTTTCAAATCTACTCCTATCGCTCTGCGGCTGATCACACACCGCCGGTACTCACCAACCTCACCACGCTGCACAATGTGATCGACAATGCCGGCCCGTTCGCCGTGACGGTGGAGGTGAGTGACAATCTGGGAGTGAATGCCGACAGGGTGTGGCTGCACTATCGCACGAGCTCCGGGCTGCGTGACAGCACGAAGCTGGCGGCCGGTGGCGGCTCCGCTTTTACCGGTGCACTTTCCGGCGGCTTTGCCTATGGCGACACCGTGAGTTATTATGTCAGCGCATACGACGTGGCGGCCGCCGCCAATCGCGGCGTCACGCCGGAGAAAAGCTTCATTGTGGGCATGGAGGATTTTGAGAACGGCTTGCATGCCTGGCAGGTGGAGCCCAATCGCTGGGGCTTGACCCGGCAACGCCGCGCCGACGGCTTGTGGGCAGCCTCCAGCAACCCCGGCACCCTCTACGCTGTCAATGTCAACTCTGCGATGACGCTCAACCTCCCGCTCGATTTCAGCAAGCTCTCCGCAGCCACGCTGTATTTTTCCGAGCAGCATTATTTCTCCGCCAATCAGGAAGACTTCGGAGTGGTGGAAATCAGCGCCGATGGCGGGCAAAATTGGGCGCAGCTCACGGATCAGTTCCGCGGGACGCAAGCGCAGTGGCGCGAGCGCGGTTTCTCCATGAATGCCTACACCGGCGCCGGCTTCAACAATGTCCGGATTCGGTTTCGCATTCAGACCGATGGCAACCCTGCCGCTGCTTCCGCCGGCTGGTTTGTGGATCGGGTGCGCATCGTTGCGGGTGTCACCGTGGCGGTGAATGATCGCGAAGCATCCTCCCCAATACCGGTGGATTTCACTCTGGGCCAAAGCTATCCCAATCCCTTTGCGCACAATCTGTCATCGATCTCCGGCAATGCCGCGCAGGCAACGATTGCCTACAGCCTGCCGCAAAGTGCCGTGGTCAAACTCATGATCTATGACGTGTTGGGTCACCAGGTTGCCACCCTGGTATCCGGTCCGCAGCCGGCCGGCACTCACTTCGCCACCTGGAACGGCAGGGATGCACTGGGCCGGCCGGTGGCAAGTGGGATCTATTTCTATCGCATGGAAGCAATCACGGCACAAGGCGGCCGTGAATTTCGTGCGGTACGCCGCCTGCTGGTGCTGCAATAGTCAAATTTCAGTCCGGCGGGGCAGCGGGCAGGACTGCACCGCCGGCAGCCCGGGCTCTGGCCCGAAGGGTGTGTGTCGTTACAATTGCCACGCTTTCAAAAAGCTGATTCGTTTTCACGTCCCTGCACATCCCTTTCGCCGGCAGCACAAAACTCTGCCGCGATCGTCAGTTCTCGCAGGGGCGTGCCTTTTAGCTTCGCTGTGCGGGGACTCCATTTTCCCCGACTTCCCGGTTGCCACAACGCCGGGCAATGCCATGACATTGCCCGGTTTTTCCCCTTGAAAAAGGCAGGATCAGATTATCGCAATGCGGCGATGGCAATTTGATTTTGGCTGATGTGGCAATATCTGCCTCCCACCTCCGGGCGATTTTTCCTGACACCAGACCTGAATCACGTCGCTGCCGAAGCCCCGGTCAGCGGGCAGATTTTAACCGCGCCGGCTTGGGAAGGCCTGCGGCTGAACACGGAATGAAGCACAGAAGTTTGCGCTGCAGGAACTGATATCCCTTCTGCCAAATCATCCCACGGCAAGCCATCATGACAGATTAGTCTTGGCCTTCGTAATCTTTACGCTTTCAAGTTTTTCAAAAACAGGGCGGCGATCTCTTAACAATTCTGGCATATCAATTGCCATATATCATCTGCTAAATCGATTGAATTTGTCAAGTTGTCACAGCGTCGGTTAAAATGTTCACTTTGCCCGGTGAAACGGCTGCTGTAGGTTTCAGAGAATCTTTTCAGTGAAATCCCTCTCGCCGCACGCGATGCAGCGAGAGCATCATGGCTGCAAAGATGCGATTCAAAGACTATTACAAGATTCTTGGCGTGAGCGAGAAGGCCACGCCGGAGGAGATCAAGAAATCTTACCGCCGGTTGGCCAAACAATATCACCCGGATGCCAACCCCGGCGACAAGTCCGCTGAGGAGCGCTTCAAAGAGATCAATGAAGCGTATGACATCATCGGCGATGCGGACAAGCGCCACAAGTATGATCAATTGCGCTTTTACGGCCGGCCGGATGCCACCAGCAACGGCGAGTGGTTCTCTTTTGATCCGGAATTTTTGCGCAGCCACGGTTTCGGCATGCCGGGCATGGGGGCGCACGGTCCGTTTGGCTCCTTTTTCGGTCAGGGGTTCGCCTTCTCGGATTTGTTACGCGATCTTTTCGGCTTCAATGGCATCTATTCCGACCCGGCACCCGCGCAGAGCACCCCGCGCCACATCACGGGCAAGATTCGCATCTCGTTTTTGGAAGCCGTGCGCGGCACGGAACGCACGATTTCAGTTCGCCAGAAGAAAGCCTGCCCGGTTTGCCATGGCAAGGGCCAGGAAGGTTATGCGCCCTGCAGCCGTTGCAACGGCAGCGGCCAGATTTCCTCGAGAAAGAAAATTCGCCTGCGACTGCCTGCCGGTGTCGAAAGCGGGCACCAGTTGCGCCTGCGGGGCCTGGCCTCGGAATCCAATCATGGGCCGGCCGGTGATGTCATCATAACCGTGGAAGTGGAGCCCCACCCGCATTTCACCCGCGCCGGCGCGGACATCTACTACGAAACCCACGTGGATGAACCGGCGTTGAAAACCGGGACGCGTTTGCGCATTCCAACGATAGAAGGCAAACTCGTCGAGCTGAACGTGCCTGCCGGCACCAAGCGCGGTACGGTATTCCGGCTGCGCAATTTTGGCGTGAAGACGGCCACGCGCGTTGGGGATCAATTCATCAAGGTCGTTTGAAGACACTGATGGCTGCCAGGGGAAACGGGCGGCCGCATTTCTGTGGCGATGGAGTCCGCCCACAACCGCGCCAACGCTGATGACTCCTGTGCACCCTCAATTCTCATAATCAGCGTCATGCTCAAAATCATTCTGGTGGGCATCGGCGGTTTTGCCGGCTCCATCCTGCGTTATCTCTTGAGTGGCTATGTTCAGCAATTGGCTAAGGACTCCGGGTTTCCCCTGGGCACGGCTGCGGTCAATCTCGCTGGATGCCTGGTGATCGGGCTGCTCGCGCAACTGGCCGAGCGGCACGGCTTTCTCACGATGGAAGCCCGACTTTTGATCGTCATCGGCTTCCTGGGCGGCTTCACCACCTTTTCGACGTTTACCAATGAGACGATGAATCTGTTGCGCAATGGTGAAGTTCTGGCCGCGCTGGTCAATCTCCATGTTCACTTCGTTTTGGGCCTTGCGGCCGTGTGGTTGGGACGCGTACTGGCATACCTGCTCTGGAGGTAAAATCCGTGGTTTTGCCCGAAGAAGGTTACTTGCTGCGCCTGTTCATCGGCGAGAGCGACAAACATGAGGGCAAGCCGCTCTATGAATGGCTGGTGCTGCAGGCGCGCGCGCACGGCCTGGCGGGTGCGACGGTGCTGCGCGGAATGATGGGGTTCGGCGCCCACAGCCGGATTCATACCTTCAAGATCGAGCGGCTGTCCGAAGACCTCCCCATCATCGTCGAAATTGTCGACACCCGGGAGAAGCTGGAACGCTTCATGACCGTGGTGGATGACGCCCTGCAAGGCGGCCTGGCAACGCTGGAAAAAGCGCAGATTCGGTTCTATCGCAGCGGCACGGCGCAAGTCTGACGGGCCGGCAAAACGCCCTGCCGTGGCCTGGTTGCGGCCGGCGGGGTGCCGTTTCCCCGGCCGGCCCATATACATTCCTGTTTTATTTTGAGGAGAAGGTGTGATGGCGAAATATAAAACCCTCGGTGTTATGGCGCTCATGCTGGCTCTCGGCGCGCTGGCCGGTTTGATTATCGCCTCCAACTTCAATTGGACCAGGGCCGGCTTGGCGGAAAACACGCCCGGGGTGACGCCCGTCGCTCCAGCACAAGCCGCGACGGAACTTTCCGGAGAGGCCGATCTCGCCGCCACCAGTAAAGCCTATGTGGCCGTGGCCAAGCGCGTGATGCCGACGGTGGTGAGCATCACCAGCGAGAAGGTGATGCGCGTGCGCAATCCCTTCACCGAGTTTTTTCACGAGGAGTGGTGGGGCCGGCGCCGTGGCCGCGGTGAGCGGGAATTCCGCCAGGAGGGTTTGGGCTCGGGCGTCATCATCAGCCCCGATGGTTATGTGCTCACCAACAATCATGTCATCCGCGAGTCGGATGCGATCGCGGTGTTGATCGAAAAGAAGAGCTACACCGCGAAAATCATCGGTACCGATCCCAAAACCGATTTGGCTGTGATCAAAATCGACGCCACCAACCTGCCGGTCGCGCGCCTGGGTGATTCCGATGCGCTGGAAGTCGGTGAGTTGGTCCTGGCGGTGGGCAGTCCGTTTTCCCTGCAGCTCGCCCATTCTGTCACGGCCGGCATTGTCAGTGGCAAGGGCCGCACGCAAGTGGGCGTGGGCGATATCGATTATGAGGATTTCATACAAACCGACGCGGCCATCAATCCCGGCAACAGTGGAGGGGCACTGGTCAACCTGCGCGGCGAGGTGGTGGGCATCAACACTGCCATAGTTTCGGGCGGCTGGGGCGGGGGCAATGTCGGCATCGGGTTCGCCATCCCGATCAACCTGGCCCGCCAGATCATGACCCAGCTCATTGAGACCGGCAAAGTCGTGCGCGGCTGGCTGGGCGTCAACATTCAAAGCGTCGATGAAGAGGTCGCCCGTGAAATGAAACTGCCCACCACCGATGGCGCCCTGGTCACCCGGGTGATGCCCGGCAGCCCCGCTGAAAAAGCCGGCATGCAGGAGGAGGATTTTGTGGTGACGATCAACGAAACGCCGATTCGCGACCAAAATCATCTTATGAATGTTGTAGCCAGTTACCGGCCCGGCACCACGGTGCGGGTGAAGCTGATCCGTGACGGTCGCGAGCGCGTGCTCACGGTGAAACTGGGGAAACGACCGGAAGATCCTGAACAGGCAGTGACTTCCGCTGCGCCGCGTGCCGAAGCCCTGGGTTTGGTGGTGGCAGATTTGACCGAGAAACTTGCCGGCGAATTCGACCTGACGGAGTCGAGCGGGGTTGTTGTCATCGAAGTGGAACCCGGCAGTGCAGCCGACGAGGAGGGCATTCGTCCCGGTGATATCATCAAAGAAGTGGACCGCAAGCCGGTGCGCACGGTGGCAGAGTATCGTCAGGTGCTGGCGGCGGGCCGGGAACGCAAAGTGGTTTTGCTGCGCATCGCACGGCGGGATGCCAATTTCTTTGTTGCATTGAAGAAGGGGAATGATTAGATTCCAGTCCATTTTGGACGGGACGGCTGGACAGGCAACGAAGCTAGCTTTGACCGGAAACCTTTTTCGATGAAGGGTTGGTCTCATGGATAAAAAGAAGCTCGAATATTACGAGTCACGACTGCTGCAGGAGCGCGAGCGTATTTTGCGCGCGCTCAACCAGAATGAGGATGACTTCGAAGGCTCGACCATGACCCGGAGTGCGGAATTCGAAGAATCGGCCAAGCTCGATCGTGATCGCGAGTACATTTCCGGGCTTTTGACCAAGGACACCGACATCCTTTCCGAGATCGAAGACGCCCTCAAGAGAATCAAGGAAGGCACCTATGGCTACTGCATTGACACTGGAAAGGAGATCCCAGAATCCCGCCTGGAAGCCATGCCCTGGACGCCGCGCTGTCGCGAAGCGCAAGAAGCGTATGAGCGTCGCCGGGCAGCGGGTGAAGAAGATTTTTACAGCGACAAGCGGTGACATAAAAATCCCAGCATGACGGCTCCACTCACCCGGGCCGTCATTTTTTTCCTGCCAGACTGTCATCTCTCTGAAAAAAAGACTTGCTACCCCCTTTGCCTTCCTTTTTCTCTTATTGTTGTAACCCATTTAAAAACAGGAGGGAAAATTCATCTCATCTACTTGCGGGCAATGGCATGGCATTTGTCATTCCAGAAGGAGATGTTGAAAAATTTTGGTCTTGAGACAGAAACCAATCAAAAACTTTTGATTTCATACCTGGAGGATTTTTGCAATGGGCAAAATTATCGGCATTGACCTGGGCACAACCAATTCGTGCGTGGCGGTCATGGAAGGCGGCGAGCCGGTGGTGATCCCGAACTCGGAAGGCTCGCGCACCACGCCTTCGGTGGTGGCCTTCTCCAAGAATGGCGAGCGCCTGGTGGGGCAGGTGGCGAAACGCCAGGCCATCACCAACCCGGCCAACACGATTTATTCAATCAAGCGTTTCATGGGACGCCGCTACAGCGAAGTCAAGCGCGAGCGCGAGTCGGTTCCCTACACTGTGGTGTCTGGCAAAAATGATGTGGCCATGGTACGCATCGGTGACAAGGAATACTCGCCGCAGGAAATCTCGGCGATGATTCTGCAAAAAATGAAACAAACCGCGGAAGACTATCTCGGTGAAAAAGTCACCGAGGCGGTGATCACCGTCCCCGCCTATTTCAACGACAGCCAGCGCCAGGCCACCAAAGAAGCGGGCGAAATCGCCGGTTTGACGGTGAAACGCATCATCAATGAGCCCACGGCCGCTTCCCTGGCTTACGGCTTGGACAAGAAAAAGGACGAAAAGATCGCGGTATTCGACCTGGGCGGCGGCACTTTTGACATCAGCATTCTGGAGATCGGCGACGGGGTGTTTGAAGTAAAGGCAACCAACGGTGACACCCATCTCGGCGGCGACGATTTCGACCAGCGCATCATCGACTGGCTGGTGGCGGAATTTCGCAAGCAGGAGGGCGTCGATCTCTCCAAGGATCCCATGGCGCTGCAGCGCCTGAAGGAAGCGGCGGAAAAGGCGAAGTGCGAGCTGTCCACCGTCATGCAGACCGACATCAATCTGCCGTTCATCACCGCCACCAACGCCGGCCCCAAGCACATGCAAATCACGCTGACGCGCTCGAAGTTCGAGCAGCTCTGCGATGACTTGTTCGAACGCACCATCGGCCCCTGCGAAGCCGCCCTGCGGGATGCGGATTTGCGCACCAGCGATATCGATGAGGTCGTGCTGGTGGGCGGCTCGACGCGCATGCCGAAGGTGCAGGACATTGTGCGCCGGTTGTTCGGCAAAGAGCCGCACAAGGGCGTCAACCCCGATGAAGTGGTGGCGGTCGGCGCCGCGATTCAAGGCGGCGTGCTCGCCGGCGACGTGAAAGACGTGCTGCTGCTCGATGTCACCCCCCTGTCTCTCGGCATTGAAACCCTGGGCGGCGTGACCACCAAGCTGATCGAGCGCAACACCACCATCCCCTGCAAGAAGTCGGAAATCTTCTCGACCGCCGCCGACAATCAAACCCAGGTGGAGATTCACGTGCTGCAGGGCGAGCGCGAGATGGCGATCGACAACCGCACCCTGGGGCGTTTCATCCTCGACGGCATTCCGCCCGCGCCGCGTGGTGTGCCGCAAATCGAAGTCACCTTTGACATCGATGCCAACGGCATCCTGCACGTCTCCGCACGCGACAAGGCCACAGGCAAGGAGCAGTCGATTCGCATCGAAGCCTCGACTGGTCTGAGCAAGGAGGAAATCGCCAGGATGGAACGCGACGCCCGCGAACATGCGGCGGAGGACAAGAAACGGCGTGAGCTGGTGGAGACCCGCAACCGCGCCGATCAGCTCATCTATCAAACCGAGAAAAACATCCGCGACATGGGCGAGAAGCTCGATGCCTCCTCCCGGGAGCGGCTGGAAGCCGCGGTCAAAAAGATTCGCGAGGTGATGAAGTCCGAACGGACCGAAGACATCAAAGCGGCCGCCGAAGAGCTCAACAACATTTGGAATCAGGTCTCGACCCGCATGTACGAAGCCGCCAGCGCGGCTGGCAGGCAAACCAGCACCAATGGCGGTGCCGGCAAGGGCAAAGTCGAGGAAGCAGATTTCGAAGTTGTTGACGAAGGCTCCAGCAAGAACTGAAAGCAGGCATCTCATGATGCAACAAAAGGCGAGAGAGATCTCGCCTTTTTGTTTTCAGGGGGAGAAATCCCTTGATTTTATGACACTCCCTCGTTAGATTTCCGCGCTTTGAAAAAATATCGGACCCTACCAGCGGAGGATGTGATGTCCACGACCAGGCTGCTGAGCGCATTGTTCGCGATGTTTTTGCTCGTCACCGGCTGCGGCGAAAAACTCAATGAAGAACAGCTCTACAGCAAGGCGCGTGAGCTGGAGTTGCGGGGTGAATTTGCCAAGGCCGAAAGCTACTACAAAAAGCTCAATCAGCAGTATCCCCAAAATGCCAAATTTGACGAGGCCCAGACCCGACAGGCCTTGCTGCAGAAGGCCAACACCCTGGGCGAAGACGCCCTGCGCAACGAGATCAAAAACCACGAATCCCGCCAGGAATTTGACAGTGTGCTGCTGCTGTCCCAGGCGCTGGTGAAGCGCTTTCCCAAGGCCGAGGACCGTGACGAGGTGCTGCAACGCATCGGCATGCTCTGTCTCAATCATGAACAGCAGTACCAGCGCGCGGTTGATGCCTTTCAAAAGCTGGTTTCTGATTTTCCCCAAAGCCGGCACGTGCCCCAGGCCCAGTTCATGATCGGTTACATTTACGCCAACCACATCAAGGATCTCGACCGGGCGCGCACCGCCTACACCATCTTCAAGCAGAAATATCCCGATCACGAATTGGTCCCCTCGGTGGAATGGGAATTGGAGCATCTCGGCCAGGATGTGAGTGAGCTCAATCTTTTCACCGATTCCAAGGACAATCCCGCCGCGGACGAGGCGACTTCGAAAAAATCACCGGCCGGTCCAAATGCCAAGCCGTAAAACTTTTTCGGCGGAATTGCTGTCTTATAGGCCCGATGTCTTGCCGGTGGCAGCGCGATGAGCTGCCCGGGCTTCATCGCGGCTTTTTTTTTGAGTTTCAGCGCGGGGCTTCACCCCGGCAACCAACGTCAGCGCAACGACCCTCCGCCAGCCGGCTCGGCGCACGGTCAGGGCAGCGCAGTGACGGGGCAGCATCCGTGACGGGCTGCCAGAAGACAGTCGATGATGATATGAAAGACAAATTCCTCCTGTGGCTGTGGGGCGCTGTACTGCTCACCTTGTCCTCCGCGCATGCGCAGTCAACCCTTGAAGTCAAGCTGAGTGCCACGCTCACGCCCGAAGAGGTGCCGCTCAATCGCACCGCCATCTACCGGGTGGAGCTCACCTGGCGCGGCGATTTGGCGCGCGTGGCAGTGGATCCGCCTGAGCCGCCGCGCCTCGCCAACCTCAAACTCGTGGGCACGGCTTCGGCGAACCGCGTCGGTGTCGAAAGCGGCACAACGGTCGCCACACACGTCTTCGAATACACCCTGCGGCCGCAGGGTCTGGGCATGGGCTATGTCGAAACCATGCGGGTCGGCTACCTCGACAAAGCCACCAATGAAAAGCATGAGTTGTATGCCAGCCGCTTGAGCACCAAAGTCATTGAGGCCTTGCCGGAGCCGGGAGAGACGCCGGTTACCGTGATTGTGCTGGCGGCTTTGGGATTGGCACTGGCCGGCGGTATGGGCTTCGCCCTCTGGCGGGCGCAACGCCGCCGGGCGGCGCGTGCGCAACAGGCGGCACAGGTCGTCAAACCACTGGAAGACGAGTTCTGTGAGGAGTTGCAGGCGACGGTGGAGGTGAATGCGCCCGATACCAAAGAAGCCTTCACCAAATTGTCCAGGATTCTGCGCGCGTACTTGCACCGCCGCTTCGAGATCCCCACGCAGGGCATCACCACCGCGGAGGTGGTCGAGGCCTATCGCCGTCTGCACCCCGACTCCGGCTGGGTGACGCAACTGGAGGAGGTGTTGCAGACCAGTGATGTCGTCAAATTTTCCGGCGCCGGCGGCGACCCCGGCCAGTTGGCGCGCGCTTATGCCATGACCGAGAGTTTCCTGCGCGCCCACCGCAGCGAGAGTGTCGCGCCGCCGTCATCCAAATGAAACGGCAACATCGCCGGCGCGGCACAGGGTGAGCCGCGCAAAAATGCGGCCCGCCGGGCAGCAGGACATCATGCCATTCGGATCCAACTGGAGGTGCAATGAACGTTGACATTCAAGCCATCAACGAGAAAATTCGACGCGAAAGTGCCTTTGTTGAAAAGCTCACCAGGGAAATCGGCAAAGTGATCGTCGGCCAGAAATACATGGTCGAACGCCTGCTGGTGGGCTTGCTGAGCAACGGCCATATTCTGCTGGAGGGCGTGCCCGGCCTGGCCAAGACGCTCGCCGTCAAGACCCTGTCGGCGGCGATTCAAACCAAATTTCAACGCATTCAATTCACCCCTGATCTCCTGCCCGCCGACCTGATTGGTACGCTGATCTACGACCAGCGCAACGGCCAGTTCACCACCAAGAAGGGCCCGATCTTCGCCAATCTCATCCTTGCCGACGAGATCAACCGTTCGCCGGCCAAGGTGCAATCCGCCCTGCTGGAAGCGATGATGGAACGCCAGGTGACCATCGGGGAGAACACCTTCAAGCTCGATGATCCGTTTTTGGTGCTGGCGACGCAAAATCCCATCGAGCAGGAGGGCACCTATCCGCTGCCTGAAGCGCAGGTGGATCGTTTCATGTTGAAGCTCGCCATCGGTTATCCCAACAAGGAGGAAGAGCTGGAGATCATGCGGCGGATGACGCGCGGCCATCCCGTCCAGGTCACGCCGGTGGTGCAGCCGGAGGACATTCGCCGCGCCCGCCAGGTGGTCACCGAAGTTTACATTGATGAAAAAATCGAACGCTACATCATCGACCTGGTTTTTGCCACGCGCGAGCCGAAAAAATATGGTCTGGCGGAGCTCGAGGATTTGATTCAATTCGGTGCCAGCCCGCGCGCCAGCATCTTTCTGGCGCAAGCTGCCAAGGCGCATGCTTTTCTGCGCGGCCGCGGGTATGTCACCCCCGAAGATGTGCGCTCCATTGGCCTGGATGTCATGCGTCATCGCATCATTTTGACCTACGAAGCCGAAGCCGAGGAGAAAACCACCGAGTATGTGATGGCGCAGGTGTTGAGCAGGATCGAAGTGCCGTGAAACAGCGGCCAGGCGGCGCCCGGACAACGAGCGCGCCGCCGCGCCAACTCCGAACCGGGCTCCGGCCCAACGCCTTATGATTCCAAAAGAAATTCTCAAAAAAGTCCGGCGTCTGGAAATCACGACGCGGGCGCTGGTCAATGACGTGTTCAGCGGCGAGTACCATTCCGTGTTCAAGGGTCGCGGCATGGCGTTCGCCGAAGTGCGCGAATACACCTACGGCGACGACATCCGCAACATCGACTGGAACGTGACCGCGCGCGCCGGTCATCCCTACGTGAAAGTCTTCGATGAAGAGCGCGAGCTGACGGTGATGCTGCTGGTGGACGTCAGTTCGTCGGGGAATTTCGGCACATATGCGCAGATGAAGGGCGACATCGCCGCGGAGATTTGCGCGCTGCTGGCCTTTTCCGCGATCAAGAACAACGACAAGGTCGGCCTGATCATCTTCACCGACCGCATCGAAAAATTCGTGCCGCCCAAAAAGGGCCGCAGCCATGTGTTGCGCGTGCTGCGCGAGATTCTCTATCACCGGCCCGCGGGCACCGGCACCAACCTCGCGACCGCGCTGGAATATCTCAATCGCGTCATCCGGCGCAAGGCGGTGGTGTTCCTGGTTTCGGATTTTCTCTCCGAAGGTTATGAAAAGGCCCTGCGTGTTGCCAGCCGGCGGCATGATCTCGTGGCCATCCCCATCACCGATCCGCGTGAGACCGAGATTCCGAACATCGGCCTGGTTGAATTGGAGGATGCGGAAACCGGGGAGATTTTTCTGCTCGACACCAGGCAGGAGGCCAACCGCAAAACGTTTGCACAGGAGGCGGCGCGGCGCGGCCTGTTGCGCGAGAAAACGTTGCGGGCCACCAGGGTCGATCCGGTGGAAGTGCGCACCGACCAGCCCTACATCGAGCCGCTGGTGCGTTTTTTCAGAATGCGGGCGAAACGCTTTCGTTGAGGCCTTGCTTCCAGAAGCCGCAGGTTTATTTCGGGATGCCAGGGAAATGAATGCCTTCAAGAATCTGCTCGCCAGCCTGCCGGGGGCGGCCGGTCGTCTCGGCATGGTTGCCGTGCTGGCCATATGGGCGCCGGGTTGCCGGCCGGCGCAGAAACAAAATCTCCCCGCCGCCAAAGTTCGCGATTTTGCCAACATTCTCTACAATCGCGAACTGTACCAGCATGCGGTGGCGGAGTATCAGTTTTACCTGCAAAATTACCCGCTCGATGAGGAGGAGCAGGCCAACATCAGCTTCACCATCGCCAATATTTATTTCGACCGGTTGCGCAATTATGAAGCGGCGCTGGCGTATTATCTGCGCGTGAAGGAACTTTATCCGCGCAGCGGCCTGGTTGATGATGCCGGCCGCCGCATCGTCGAATGCCTCGAGCGGCTGCAGCGTTCCGCGGATGCGCAGCAGGCGCTGGAGGAGAGCACGCTGCTCGACACCTCGCGGGTCACGAAGAAGCGGCCGGGCGAGGTGGTGGCCAAAATCGGCGACCGTGAAATCACCTCCGGCGATCTCGAGTTTGAAATCAAGAATCTGCCGCCCTTCATGCTGGCGCAGATCAAGAACCGCAACGACCGCCTGGAATTTCTGCGGCAATACCTCGCCACGGAATTGTTGTACGATACCGCCAAGCGCAAGGGCCTCGAGCGCGATCAGGAGGTGATCGATGCGGCGTTTCGGGCAAAGAAAAATTTCATGGTGCAAAAGCTGCTGCAGGAGGAGATCGCCCAGAAGGTCGACTTTCAGGAAAGCGATCTGGAGTTGTACTATCGCGCCAATCTCAGCCGCTATGCCGCCGCTGATTCCACCGGCACGCGGCCGCCGCCCACGTTTCAGGAGGTGCGCAATCGCGTGATGCAGGATTACGTGCGCGAGAAGCAGCAGGAGGCGTATGATCGCCTGATCGAACGCATGATGCGCGCGGAAGGGGTCGTGATCTACGATGACAAAGTGCAATAAAAAGGTGCAGCCGCCGGCGGCCGCCGGTCGGCGCGCCCTGCTGCCGGCGGTGGCAGCCGCGGTGTTGCTTTTCGCCGGCAGCGCCCGGTCCCAGGCGGAATCCGCGGTGACGATCGAATCGCGGGTGAGCAAAGCCCGCCTGACCATCGGCGACACGGTGCGCTACCGCGTGCGGGTGCGGCGGCCGCCGGATGTCGAGATGCGCTGGCCCGGCCCGGCCGCCAATCTCGGCGGTTTCGAAATTCGCGGCTATCAAACGCCGCAGACGCGGCGCGAGGGCGGGGTTGTCATCGAGGAAGCCGCTTATACGATTTCGACTTTCGACACCGGCCGTTTCGAGATACCACCGTTGACGCTGCAATTTCGCCAGCCGCCGGATACCGGGTGGCAGACCCTGCGCACGGAAAAACTCGATCTCCACGTCGCTTCGCTGCGGCCGAGCGAGGCGGGCGATATTCGCGAGATCAAAGCGCCCTGGGAATTGCCGCGTGACTGGCGCCAGGTGATCGTGCTCAGCGTGATTGTTGCCGCCGTGTTGTTGCTGGCGGCGGCCGGTTATTCCTGGTGGCGCCGGCGCCAGGGCAGGAGCCTGCTGCCGGCGCGCGTCACCCCGCCGCGCCCCGCACATGAAGAAGCGCTCGCCGCCCTGGCTGAGCTGCGCCGCAGCGACCTGCCGGCACGCGGCGAGATCAAACTTTTCTACAGCATTCTGTCGGAAATCGTGCGGCGCTACCTCGAAGGCCGCTATCAGGTCGGGGCATTGGAGATGACCACCTGCGAGGTGCTGGAGCATTGCAAACGCCTCGATGCGGCCCCGCAGGCCTGCGATCTGCTGCGTGAAATTTTGGAGCAAAGCGACTTGGTGAAGTTCGCCAAATTCATCCCGCCGGCGGAACAACACGAGCGCCTGCTGGCCGCTGCCGAAACCTTCGTGCACCTGACCATGCCGTTGCCCCCTGCTGTTGAAACCGCGGCTGGCGAAGCAGCGGCAGGCAAACTCCAACCCGCACCGGCGGAGGCCGCTTGAAATGTTGACTTTCGCACAGCCCTGGTTTCTTTTGCTGCTGGTGCTGCTGCCGCTGCTGGCCTGGTGGTACAGCCGCACCTACCAGCGCCGCAGCGCCACACTGCGCTACTCCAATCTCGATCTGATGAGGTCGCTGCCGCAGCGCTCGCGTTACAGCTCGCGGCATATTTTGTTCGGCTTGCGCTGGCTGGCGATTGCTCTGGTGATTGTGGCGCTGGCGCGGCCGCAGAGCGGGCAAACCGAGGAGGAAGTCACCACCGAGGGCATCGACATCATGCTGGCACTCGACATCTCCAGCAGCATGCTGGCGGAGGACTTCCGGCCGAAGAACCGCATCGAAGCGGCGAAGCTGGTGGCGGAGCAATTCATCACCGGCCGCCGCAGCGACCGCATCGGCATGGTGGTGTTCGCCGCCCGCAGCTTCACGCAATGCCCGCTGACACTCGACTACGGCATTCTCATCAATTTTTTGAAGAAAGTGGATGTCGGCATGGTCGATGACGGCACGGCCATCGGGCTGGGCATGGCGACCGCGATCGACCGGCTGCGCAACAGCAAAGCCAAAAGCAAGGTCGTGATTCTGCTCACCGACGGCGTCAACAACGCCGGCGAGATCGATCCGCTCACCGCCGCGCGCGTGGCGCAGGCCTTCAATATCCGTTTCTACACCATCGGGGTCGGCACCCGCGGCCAGGCGCTCTATCCCGTCCAGGATCCGATTTTCGGCAAGCGCTACGTGCCCATGCCGGTGGAAATCGATGAAGCCACGCTCACCAAAATTGCCGAGCTGACGAAAGGCAGGTATTTTCGCGCCACCGACCGCCAAAGCCTGGAAAAGATTTTTGCCGAGATCGACCGGCTCGAGAAAACCAAAATCGAGGTCAAGCAATTCACCCGCTACCGCGAGCTGTTCGTGTACTGGCTGGCGGTCGCGCTGGGACTGGTGTTCGTTGAGATCGTGCTGGCCGGCACTGTTTTCCGCAAGATTCCCTGAGGGCTCCCGGCAGTGCCGGTGCCCGATCGGCCGGGAGCCGGGTTGGATTCGCATGCAAGCCGTTGTGAACGGGAGACATGATCCGTTTTGCCAATGACACTGCGCTGTATCTGCTGTTCAGCCTGCCGCTGCTGATGGTGTTTTTTTATTTCGTGCAACGCTGGCGGCGGGCGGCGCTGGCACGTTTCGGCAACCTGTTGCTGCTCGAACAGCTCATGCCGGCCCTCAGCCACAAGCGCCGGGTGTGGAAGCAGGTGTTGTTGCTGCTGGCGCTGGGCTTCATGATTCTGGCGCTGGCGCGGCCGCAGGTGGGCACGGCATTGGAGGAGGTGAAGCGCGAAGGCGTGGATGTCATGATCGCCATCGATGTTTCGGAATCCATGTACGCCGAGGATGTGCCGCCCAACCGCCTGGCCAAGGCGCGGCATGAGGTCGTCTCGCTGATAGACAAGCTGCAGGGCGACCGCGTGGGCCTGATTGCCTTTGCCGGTGAGGCCTTCGTGCAATGTCCGCTCACGCTCGACTACGGCGCCGCAAAAATTTTTCTCGAGGTGCTCGAACCCGGTTTGATTCCCACGCCGGGCACAGCGCTGGGCAAGGCCATCGCGCTGGCCCTGCAAAGCTTCGAAAACACCGAACGGCAATACAAAGTTCTGATCCTGATCACAGACGGTGAAAGCCACGACGAGGACACCATGGCCATGGCGGCGGAGGCGGAGCGCCAGGGGGTGGTGATTTACACCGTCGGCATCGGCTCGACCAGGGGTGTGCCCATCCCCGTGGTCGATGCCCAGGGCAACCGCACCGGGGAATTCAAGCGCAATCGCAGCGGCGAAGTCGTCGTCACGAAGCTGGATGAATTGACGCTGGAAAAAATCGCGCTGCAAACCGGCGGCAAGTATCATCGCGCCTCCTCGGGCGAGGCCGAGCTGGACCGCATCTACGAGGAGATCGCGCAGATGGAAAAGAAGGAGCTGGCCTCGTTGAAGTTTTCCCACTACGAGGAACGCTTCCAGTATGTGTTGCCCTTCGCTCTGGTGCTGTTGCTGGTGGAGTTGTTGCTGTCCGAACGCCGCAAGGTCAGGACGGAGTGGCGCGGCCGGCTGGTTGCGCCGCTGACGGCGGAGGAAGATGATGGCCGGCCCGGCCGTACTGTGCCGGCCGCCTGAGGACAATGCTTTGCGCGGGAACCTGGAATGCGAAAGAATCCCTTCAAAAATCACGTGGTGTTGCTGCTGTTGTCACTGGTCTGGTTGCCGGCCAGTCTGCACGCGCAGGGCGCCGGCCGCCGGCAGGTGCTGGAAGGCAACCGGCTTTACGCCGAGGGCAAATACGATCAGGCCAATGACCGCTATCGTGACGCCGAAATCGACAATCCCTCCTCGCCGATCGTGAAATTCAACATTGGCGATGCGCTGTATCAAAAGCGCAACTATGAAGCAGCGCTGCAGGCTTTTCAGGAGGCGATTCAAAAGAGTGACGACCCCCGGCTGCAGGCCGAGAGCTATTACAACCTCGGCAACACACTTTATCGGTTGAACAAGTGGCCGGAGAGCATTTTGGCCTATCAGCAGGCACTCAAGCTCAATCCCAATGATGCGGATGCGAAATACAATTTGGAGTATGTGCGGGCCAAGCTGAAACAGCACGCGCAAAAGCAGCCGCCACAGCAACAGCAACAACAGCAACAGCAACAGGAACCACAGCAGGGGCAGCAGAATCAAGACCAGCAAAAGCAGCAGGGCCAGGAGGAACAACAGCAGCAGGCCGGGCAGCAATCCCAGGAGCAGTCAGCCGCCGGCGAACAGCAGGAGAATGAGGCGCAAGCGGCACAGGGTCGGGAACACAAGCTGAGCAAGGAAGAGGCGGAACGCCTGCTGGAGGCTCTGCAGAAGCAGGAGAAGGATGCACAAAAGCAGCGCCGGGTGCAGGCGCGCGGGCGGGCGCGGGTGGAGAAGGATTGGTGATGAAAATGGCAGCACACAAGAGCTTGCAGTGCATATTCTCCCCAGTGAGGGGAAGTGATGCGCCTGCGCGCATGGGCCCGGACAGCAGCCGGGTTGCGGCAGGACGGGGGTTTTTCTTCTCGCACCGCCGCACGCGATCATCTGTTGGGACGGGCACGAACGCCGCTTCCGTGACGACTATCAGGGCCATTTTGCTTTTGGCGATCGGCGGTGTTGTATTGGCATCCAACAGCCTGGCGCAAGTGACGGTGACGGCAACGGTCGACCGCACCCGCATCGGGTTGAATGAGGATTTCACCCTCAGTGTGGAAGTCAGTGGCGGCAATGCCGGAGAGCCACAACTGCCGGCGATGGAGAGTTTTGCGCGGCTCGCCGGCACCAGCAGCTCGCAGAGCATTCAGATCATCAACGGCCGCATGTCCTCCTCCCACACCTATCATTACACTTTCATTGCTGTTGCCACTGGTTCCTTCGAGATTGGGCCGGTGGAAGTCGCGGCCGGCGGCCAAACCTATCGCAGTGCGCCGATTCGGATCGAGATTCTGCCCGCGGCCGGAGGCCCGCCGGCCGCGCCCGGAGCGCCGCCGCCGCAAACGGACCCCGGTGTTACCGCCGACGGCAGTCTTTTTCTGCGCGCGGAAGTCGACCGCAAACAAGTGTATGTCAACCAGCCGGTCATCGTGACGTTCAAAATTTATACAGCGCGCAATGTGCGCAACTATGGCAACGCCAGGCTGCCAACCTTCACCGGCTTCTGGGTGGAGGATTTTCCCATGCCGCGGCAGCCGCGCACCTATCAACAAGTCATCAATGGCCAGCGCTATCTCGTCGCCGAGGTCAAGCGCACGGCGATTTTCCCGCAAACCGCCGGTCGCAGCACGATTGAAGCCATGAGCCTGGACTGCGAAGTGGCGGTGGCACAACGCCGGCGGCCGCGTGACCTCTTCGACAGTTTCTTTGATGATCCCTTCTTCGCACCGTTCGAGCGTGTCACCATCGCCTCGCGACCGGTGACCATCGAGGTGCTGCCGCTTCCGGCTGCCGGCAAGCCAGCGGGATTTGCCGGCGCGGTGGGAAACTACACGCTGAGCGCGACGGTTGATCGCAGCACCCTGAAGGTCAACGAAGCCATCACCCTCACCGTGAAAATTTCCGGGCAGGGCAACATCAAAACCCTGCCGGCACCGGCACCGGAGCTGCCTCCTGATTTCGAAGTGTATGATCCCAAAGTGTCACAAGACGTCGAGCACGGCGAGACACAGATCAGCGGCAGCAAGACCTGGGAGTATGTGATGGTGCCACGCTTTGCCGGCACGCACGTGCTCAAACCGATTACTTTTGCCTATTTTGATCCGCGCACCCGGCAATACGTCACCGCCAGCTCCAAACCCATCACCCTGACGGTCGACCCCGGTACCGGCGAGTATAGCGCTGTTACTTTGGGCGGGGCATCGAAAGAGGATGTTCGGCTGCTGGGTCAGGACATCCGCTTCATCGCCATCAACGCCGCCCCGCTGCAGCGTTTGGGAGCGGCCAACTACACCAGCGCGTGGTTTGTCACCCTGCTGGTGCTGCCGGTTGCCGGTTTTCTCGGCGCGCTGGTGTGGCAGCGCCATCAAGCCAAGCTGGCCTCCAATGTGGCTTATGCCCGCAGCCGGCGTGCGGCGGCTGCAGCACAGCGCCAGTTGAAGGCGGCCAGGAAACGGCTGCAGGCCAATGACAGCAAGGGATTCTACGCCGAGGTGCAACGGGCACTGACGGGTTTTCTCGGCAACAAGCTCAATGTTGCGGAGGCCGGGCTGGTGACCGAACGCATCGAACAGTTGCTCCGGGAGAAGAATGTCGCACCGGCGCTGATCAGCGACTATCTCAACTGCCTGTACACCTGCGACTATCAGCGTTTTGCGCCAGCCACCGCCACCAGCGCGGAGATGCAGCAGTTCTATCAACAGGCCGCCGCTGTACTCGAACAATTGGAGGACGCGTTGTGATGCTCCGCCTGTCTTGTTTTTTCGGTTGCGGCGCCGTGGCAACCGGGCCGGACCGCGGCAGGCGAGAGGCGCGCCACTTTGGCCGCAACGCCGTGGCCGGTGGCGTGCTGGCACTGCTTTTTGTTTTTGCGGCCGGAGCCGCTGCTGATGAAGCCGGCAGCCTGTTTCAGCAGGGCAATCAATATTATCAAGCCGGGCAATATGCCGAGGCGGCAGCGGCATACGAAAAAATCATCGCACTGGGCAGGGAAAACTGGCAGGTCTATTACAATCTCGGCAATGCCTATTTCAAACAGCGACAACCCGGCCTGGCGATTCTCAACTATGAGCGGGCGTTGCGCCTCAATCGCCGTCATGACGATATTCGCTTCAATCTCGAACTCGCCAATTTGACGATCATCGACCGCCTTCCGCAGCCGCCGGTGCCGCTGCTGGTGGCATGGCTCCAGGCTGCACTCGACTTTCTCCCGATTCAACAAGTGGCGCTGGTGGGTCTGATTTTCTGGATTTTGCTGTTCGCCGGTTTGACGGTCAATCTTCTCACCCGCCGGCGTGCCTGGCAGGTTGCCGGCCGGCGGGTGGCCTGGAGCGCGGGTGCCTGCGTGTTGCTGCTGGCGCTGCTGTTTGCCGCACAGCTTTATCAGCAGCACTCGGCGCGTTATGGCATCGTGCTGGAGAAACGCGTGGTGGTGCACACCTCCCCGGCAGCCGATGCCACCGAGGCTTTCATTTTGCACGAAGGCGCCAAAGTGCAGGTGCAGGAATCGAACGGAAGCTGGGCGCGCATCCGGCTGGCGGATGGCAAAGTCGGCTGGCTGCCGCAGGCGGCCGTGGGCGTGATTTGAAACACCGGATGGCGGAAAAATGGCGGAATTTTTAAGGGAATATCGCAGGCTGGTGCGCACGCCCCGGCTGTGGCTGGCCGCAATCGCCCTGCTCCTCGTGATCGGCGAGCTGAGCTGCAACATTGTCGAGGCCGCCATTGGGCGTTATCTGGTGTGGCACAACCCCGGCCGGGAGAAAATCGGGCGCAGTTGGCAGGAGGAGCAAAACCGGCTGCTCGCCAACACC
The DNA here is from genome assembly GCA_034506255.1 of candidate division KSB1 bacterium. Taxonomy (NCBI): domain Bacteria; kingdom Pseudomonadati; order Candidatus Zhuqueibacterales; family Candidatus Zhuqueibacteraceae; genus Candidatus Coneutiohabitans; species Candidatus Coneutiohabitans thermophilus. Next base: position 256,934 of record JAPDPX010000003.1, read on the forward strand.
AACCTCGAACGTCTCACCCAGGTGCGGCGCGAGCAGTTGAGCCTGATCGCCGGCCTCTCGAAGTTTGAAGAGCTGGTGAATTTCACCGCGGCCAACGCCCGCACCGAACTGCCGCCCGAGCAATTTGGTTTGATCTACCGCGAGCTGCCCGCGTTGTTTCGGCCGTTGCTGGTGCCCACCGGCAGCATGGTCAGCTTCAACCGCGAGCGCAACGTCACGCAGGTCACCGTCAATCGTTATCCCGATCGTCTCGATCTTTTCCTGCTCGATGCCAACCACGAGGTGCTCTTTCAAAGCTCGCTGCCCGCCGATCACATCGAGATGATCGTCAATCACGGCAAGGAGCGGCAGATGGACCTCCGGCAGGTGGCGCGCTTTGCCGGGCGGGTGTTGCGCGCTGCTGATTTCTTCGAGGTGCTCGACCGCAAGTTTTATGACGAGCGCGCCGAGATGATCCGCGAGCTGCCGGTGTTGACCGATCCCAGCACGCATATCGCCCGCGTCGGTTTCGCCAACCGCAGTACGGCCGGCTTCGTGGAGACGGCGTTCGCACTCGATGACGGCCGCGCGCTCATCTACTATTTGCCGGAGGAATGGACCACCGATTTCATTGCCCGCGCGGGAGAGCATGCGAACCAAAATCCTTTCTAGCCTGATGCTGGCGACCGCCGGCCTGCTGCTCACGGGCATGATCGTCTTTTTCGTGGTCCTGAGTGACCTGCCTTATGTCCCCCGCGATTTGCGCAGCCTGGTGTATGCCCGCCCGACCGAGATCTACGCCGCCGATGGCACGCTGGTGCAGCGCCTGGGCGGCCGCACCTATGTCACCCTCGACAAGATCAGCCCCAATTTCCTCAACGCCGTTATTGCCACGGAAGACGCCGATTTCTACCGCCACCGCGGCCTCGACAAGCTCGGCTTGCTGCGCGGGGCCTACCGCAGCCTGACCGGTCATCCACTGCAGAGCGGTTCCACCATCACCCAGCAGCTCTCCAAGTATCTCTTCTTCAGCTTTGAAAAGAGTTTCGGCCGCAAACTCAAAGAGATCCTCATCAGTTTGCAGCTCGAAGCGACTTTCAGCAAGCGGGAGATTCTTGAGGCTTATTGCAATCTGGTCTATTTTGGCGGCGCGGCACACGGCGTGGAGGATGCGGCCCGGCAATACTTCAACAAGTCTGCCGCCGAGCTCAATGTGTCGGAGGCGGCGATGCTCGCCGGCATTCTCAACTCGCCCCAAAAGCTCAATCCCTTCTCCTATTTTGACAACGCCAAGGCCCGGCAGCGGCTGGTGCTCTACCGGATGATGAAGGAGGGCTATCTGACCGAGGCGCAGCGGCAGCAGGCGGCGGCGGATTCGATTCACCTCTCGCGGCAGCGCTCCTTCGGCAATGATTTTATCGATTATGTGATCAGCGAGGCGCAGGCGCGCTACGGCCGCGAGCCGGTGCAATACGGCGGGTTGCGTATTTACACCACGCTCGATCCCATGCTGCAGGCCATCGCCGAGCAGGAGGTGGAAGCGGGCACGCTCAAGCTCGAGGCCGAGTTGGATTCCACCGGGCAGCCGTTGCAGGCGGCGTTGGTGGCGCTGGCGGTGCCGACCGGCGAAGTCAAGGCGCTGGTGGGCGCGCGGCGCTATGTGCCGGCGGCGTTCAACCGCGCAGTGGAAGCCAACCGCCACGTCGGCTCGTGCATCAAGCCGCTCGTCTATCTGACCGCACTCGAACAACTGCGGGTGACGCCACGCACCCTGGTGCATGACACGCTCACCACGCTGCGCGATGCCAACAACCGGCCCTATCGTCCGCGCAACTTCGACCGCCGTTATCACGGCCAGATGGTGCTGAAAGCCGCGCTGATGAAGTCGCTCAACGTGATCTCGGCGCAGTTGACCGCCCAGGTCACACCCGCAAAAGTGGTTGAAACCGCACGGCGCATGGGCATTTCTACGCCGGTCGAGGAAGTGATCTCGCTCGCCCTGGGCACCGCCGGCATGTCGCCGCTGGAGCTGGCCGCGGCCTATGCGGTCATTGCCAACAACGGCGTGTATCACCGGCCGGTGTTGATCAAGCGTGTCGAAGACGTCAACGGTGTGGTGCTGGACCGGGAATACAGTTTCGGCGAGACCCGTTTTGATGCGCGGATCACGTATCAATTGCTGGATATGATGCGGGGCGTGATCGAAGGCGGTACCGGCCGCATCATTCGCGCGCTCGGTTTCACCGCGCCGGCCGCCGGCAAAACCGGCACCAGCACCGACTACACCGATGCCTGGTTCACCGGCTTCACCACTTCGCTCGCCACCGCGGTGTGGGTGGGGTATGATCGCGACGCGCAAATGCGCACGCGCGACGGCCGCGGGGTGGATGGCGGCCGCGGCGCCGCACCCATTTGGGCCGGTTTCATGAAACGCGCCACCGCGTTTTATCCCGCACGGGAATTCACCATGCCACCGGGTTTGAAGACCATCTATGTGCATCCGGAAAAGGGTTGGGAAGTGGTCAAGCCGGAAGATGGCTTGCCTGTGGTGGTCCCGGAGGAAGCTGCCGGCAGCGTGTATCCTTAAGCACATGGCACGACCATCGTCGCAGTCAAACCTGTCAACCGCGAAGCATGCGCATTTTACCCATGGCATGACATTTCCGTGAAGAGGAAAAAGGTGTGATTCCGACGGAGTGCTGTCCCGGCATTGCACCGCCGGTTTGACAGAAAACTCGAGCGGAAGAAGTCTTCCCAAAGACGGCTGGAGGTTGTGGCAATGGGGAGGGAAAAAGTGCTTGCAAAAATAGAGTCGAAGGCGTAGACTTCGACCTGTTGTCCGTTGCAGTCGAATCCGTCGCCACGGCGGGGCGGAAATTGCCGGGCAGTGGACGCGGATACTGCGCAGCGGGCGTTTCACCGTCAATGAAAGTGAAGAAAATGGCAAATCAGGGTGTGGGCGCGATCGTCTGCCCGAATTGCCGCAAATTGATCAGCCGGAATGCGGCAAGCTGCATCCATTGCGGCTACCGCAATCCCGGTCTGTGGGGCGTGGGGCCGAAGTTGAAGGTGTGGCTCGAGCAATTCGGGTTTACCCAGGCGGTGACGCTGGTGTGTCTGGCATTGTACGCGCTGGCACTGCTGCTCGACCCCGCTGCGATTTTTCGCGGCCGCGGCGGCATTTTGCAGATGCTGCTCGGTTTTCTCTCGCCGGATGGGACGGTGCTGGACAAGCTCGGCATGACCGGCAATTATGCCATGCAGAATGGCCGCTGGTGGACGCTGATTACAGCGATCTATTTGCATGGCTCCCTGCCGCACATCGTGTTCAACCTCATGGGGCTGCATCAGCTCGCACCCGCCGTGGAAGAGTTGTTTGGCACCAGCCGTTTGATTGTGATTTTCACCTTTGCCGGCCTGGCCGGTTTTTTCCTGTCTTTTTTTGCCGGTGTTGCCTTCACGGTGGGAGCCTCCGGCTCGTTGTTCGGTCTGCTGGGTGCGCTGGTGTATTATGGCAGAAGCCGCGGCGGCCGCTTCGGCGAGTCGGTTTACAGCCAGGCCTTGCAATTCGCCGTGATCATGTTCGTTTACGGTTTCATGATGAGCAGCATCGTCAACAACTGGGCGCACGCGGGTGGCTTTGCCGGAGGTTATCTCGCCGCGATGTTGCTGGGCCACAAGGAGAAAAGCGGGGAAAATGACCGCATCCGGCTGTGGGGGGTGGCGGCCATCGCGGTGACGGTGCTCGCGTTTGTGCTGGCGTTTTGGCGTGCTTTCGCGAGCCTGGCGTAAGCCGCACGCCGGCCACGGCGGCGTGTTCCGCTTCCCGCAAATGAAAAGCCCGAGCCTTGCCCGGGCTTTTGTCGTTTCATGTCCTTCCGAAGTCATCAACTTTTGATGAAGTGTTTCTGCGACGGCTTGGCCGTTGTATGCGGAGCCGCGGGGTTCCACCCCTCTCTAGCCCTGCCCCGCGGGCGCAGCCGACTGGGCAGATTTTGCGGGCGAACATTGCTTTCCCCACGTTGTGCGGCTCAGCCATAGATGCCGCGCAGGGCCAGGGTTTGCGCCACCCGGTCGATGGCAAGCACATAGGCGCCGATGCGCATGTTCACCTTGTACTTTTCGGCGGTGTTGTTGACGTCGTTCAACGCCTCGTTGAGCATGCGGGTCAGCCGGGAGAAGACATCTTCCTTCGACCAAAAGTAGCCCATGCGATCCTGCACCCATTCGAAATAGCTCACCGTCACGCCGCCGGCATTGCACAAAATATCCGGAATGACGACGATGCCGCGCTCCGCCAGGATGGGATCAGCCTTGGCCGTGGTCGGGCCGTTGGCACCCTCCGCGATGATTTTGGCTTTGATGCGCTCGGCATTGCGGCTGTTGATTTGATCCTCCAGGGCGCAGGGCGCGAGCACGTCGCATTCGAGTTCGAGCAACTCGGTGTTGGAGATGGCGTCCCCGCCTTGAAAGCCTTCGAGCAGGCCCTTGTGTGTGTCGCGGTGTTTGATTGCCGCCGCGATGTCGATGCCCCTGGCGTTGTAGTAGCCGCCGGTGACATCGCTGATCGCCACCACCTTGCAGCCGAGCGCGGCAAATTCCTGCGCCGCCACCGAACCGACGTTGCCAAACCCCTGAATGACGATGCGCGCGTCCCGCGGCTTGATGCCGAGCTTCTCCATCATCGCGCTGGTGGTAATCACCACCCCCTTGCCGGTGGCTTCGACACGGCCCTGCGAGCCGCCGAGATGGATCGGTTTGCCGGTCACCACCGCGGTTTCGGTGTGGCGCACGTGCATGGAGTAAGTGTCCATGATCCAGCCCATCACCTGCTCGTTGGTGTTGACGTCGGGCGCGGGCACATCGCGCTCGGGACCGAAAATCTCCAGCAGATTGGCGGTGTAACGCCGGGTGATTTTTTCCAGTTCGACTTTGGTGAGTTTTTTGGGATCGCAGCGCACACCGCCCTTGGCGCCGCCGAAGGGAATGTTGACCACCGCGCATTTCCACGTCATCCACGCCGCCAGCGCCTTCACTTCGGAGAGGTTCAGGTCCGGCGAATAACGCAGGCCGCCTTTGGAAGGCCCGCGCACTTCGTTGTGAATGACGCGATACCCTTCGAACACTTCAATCCTGCCATCATCCATCTGGATGGGCACCGACACGATGATCTGCCGGATGGGGGTGCGCAGGTATTCGTACACCCCCGGATCCAATTCCAAAATTTCGGCGGCGACTTTGAAGCGTGCCATCATGGATTCAAACGGATCATCGTCGCTCGGCTTGATGGGAGCAGCTTCAACGTACTTGTAGGGGGTCGCGCTTTCCATGCGAATCTCCTCATGAAGTTGTGGTGTGGGGGCAGCCGGCACCATCCCGGCGAGCCAGGCTCAGGGTTGGCATGATGGCGGGGAAGGTTGTTCTTGCTGCAGGCGGCGAATCACCTCCAGAACGACCTTGCGCAGCAAGGCCGGGTCGACCTGCGGCCCCAATTCCAGAATCGCCTCCCGGACGATCCGCCGCAACAACTCTTCTGAAATTTCTTCCATGCAATCGTCCCAAATGAACAAAGCCGCAAAACATGTTTGCGGCCGTTTGGTCGGGGGGAATATAAGAGAATTGGGATTTGTTGCAAGGGAATTCTGGCAGGGCCACCGGACGGTGCTCAGGAGCCGGTTTCGTACTTCTCCTTGAAACGCTTGATGCTGTTCATGATTGCGTGTGCCATGCGCTCCTGCATCGCGGCATCGCGCAGCAAGCGCGCCTCTCTGGGGTTGGAGATGAAGGCCATCTCCACCAGCACGTTGGGCATGGAAGCGCCCACCAGCACACGAAAACCGGCTTGCTGGACGCCGCGATCGGGCAGGCCGACAGCCAGGCTCATTTCCTCCTGAATGATGGCAGCCAGGTCCTCGCTTTCGTGGTTGAAGGCATTCTGCGCCATCGCCGTCAAAATGAAATCCTCTTCGCTCTGGGCATCGGCAGGGGCATCGGTGTCATACTTCACCACCGAGTTCTCCAGCAGGGCGACTTCCAGCGCTTCGTCAGTTTTGGCGGGGCCGAGAAAATAGGTGGTGGTGCCGTTCACGCGCCGGCTGCGGTTGGCGTTGCAATGCAGACTGATGAAGAGCTTGCCCGCCGCGGCGTTGGCCAGCGAGGTGCGCTGGGTCAGGCTGACATAAACGTCGGACTCGCGCGTCATCACCACCTGCAGGCCGAGCTTCTCCTCGATCAGGTGCTTCAGGCGTTTGGCCACCTGCAGCGTGATGTCCTTCTCCCGTGTGCCGTCGCTCGCCATGGCGCCGGGATCGCGGCCGCCATGCCCGGGATCAAGCACAATGGTATCAATCCGCCACTTTTGCCGCACCGTTTCCAGATTGCGCAACACCGTGGAGGGCACGACCTCCTGGGTGGGCAGCGAGACCAGTATCTGGTTGCCCTGGCCGCCGATGGTGATGCGCTGCGGATCGATCTCCTGCGACAGTTGAAAGGAGAGTTGCGCCACCTCCCCCGCCTGCACCGGCGCGATACTCCGAATCACACCGCTGCCAGTCAGCGGCCGGACGGCGCCGGGGGCGACACGGCCGCCGACAATATCCACATACAACCAGCCGTTGCTGATCCGTGTGCTCAGGTGTTTGCGCGCAAACGGTTGTGTCGCTGTGATGCGGATGAGCGTGCCGTTGGCCTTTTCCTCCACGGCAATTTCGGTGAGATTGGCGCGGAAGGTCTCCTCCGTGGCGCCGCCGCCCAGGAGTGCCGGCCAGGGGCGGGGATAAAGCGGCCGGATGACGCTGGCAAAATAATGCAGCGGCACGAGAATGTCGTTCTCGGCATAGCCGGTCTCCACCGGCAGTTGCACGGTGCGGCCGCCCACTTGCACGAAGGGATTGAAGGCGGTGACTTTGATCTCCGTTGCGCCGACATAGAGGATGACTTTGCGTGCTTTTTCGCTGTAAAAAGTGCGCACCTGCAGATAGTCGGCCAGCTCACCGAGTGCGACGAACTCCACGTCGCCACTTTCCGGCAGTTTGATGAGGGTGAATGGCAGCGCGCCAGTCTGTGACCAAACCCTGGACAGCAGGAGAACATTCAGCAACAGGAGCAAGAGCAGAACGCCCGCGGGCGCACGCTTCACTCCGGCAGGCCACGGGCGGGGCAGGCGGGGATCAATTGGGGCCGAAATCTTGCGTGCGGATGTTTTCCTGGTTGAGCGACTGGCTGGCCCGTTTGAGAATTTGTTTCTCTTCGGGAGTAAGGTTGTCGAATCCAACTTCATTAATTTTGTCCAAAATGGCGTCGACCCTTTCGCGCAGGTGCATCTCATCCTGGCGGCGCCGCACGATCGCCCTCCGCCGGCGGGCTTCGGCGCGGCGCTTGAACCAGGCAGAAATTCTGGCAGAGAATCCCGGCGAAGTGCTGCCGGGCGGCGTGTACGTGAGGTAATCGAAGTTGCGCCGGCCGGCGTTTTTCCACGGCCAATTCACTTTGAGGTACAAGAATCCTACCAGCATGCCGCCCAGGTGCGCAAAGTGGGCCACCCCGTCGGCCGGGCCACGCACGCCCAGATAGAGCGCAATCGCCGCCACGATCATAACCAGATACTTGGCGCGGAGCTGCACCGGCAGAATGAAGAACAGCAGGAAGGTGATGATCATATCCGGGAAGGTCAGGCCAAAGGCGGCGAGCACGCCGAAGATTGCGCCGGAAGCACCCAGCACCGGAATCGCCGAGTTGAAATTAAGCAGCAAGTGCACCACGCCGGCGCCCACACCGCAGAGAAAATAGTAGCGAAGGAATTCCCTGGTGCCCCAGAAACGTTCCAGCTCGCAGCCGAACATCCACAACACCAGCATGTTGAAAAGAATATGCCAGATGTCACCGTGCAGAAACATATAGGTAAAGAGCTGCCATATCGCAAAATCCTCGCGAAAGGCAAGCTGGGCCGGTTGCGCCACGCTGGCCAGCGGGGAAAGCGCAAACCAGGCCTGCAGATAATCGACCTTGAAAATCAGGTCAACGAGATTCTGCAGCACGAAGCAGACAATATTGGCAAGAATCAACGTTTTGACCGCCGGCGTCCAGGCGGAACCGATGCCAAAACGATGGGATTGCCCGTAGATGCTCATGTTTTTTTTTCGAGACCGGAAAAGGGGTTAGCTTACGACCAGGTCTTTAGTTCTACAGGCAGCGGCCGGGAATCGCGTAGCCGGCGGGCGGCGAAGCAGCCGAAATTCAGCCATGATTCACAAGCAGGGTGATGCTTGCCGATGAGATTGGGATGGCGGCAAACGCGTGAAAAATCAATCAGACATGGCCGAAATTGCCGCGCGATATTATGAAACCATCCCCTAAAAGTCAAGCACAACATTGGCTGCGGCGTCAGGCCTCAGTTATCAGTGACGACGTGGCGCGGACATCTTGTCTGCAGGCGGGGATGCCTGCGCTACCCCACCCGTTACTGAGAGATTACGTTCGACATTGATTTTTTGATGAAATCATGCTATCGTCAGTCCATGTTTTTTCTCCGTCAAACTCTTGTTGCGCATACAGGGTCTGCGTGTGAGTGTTTGGGCTGACCCCGCTGCACAGGCGTCAACGCCGCAGCGCACGTGTCTGGCCTGTGGCCGCAAACGGGCAAAAGCCGCGCTGTTGCGCATCAGTCTGCAGAGCAGTGGCCATTTTGTTATTGACCCCCGCCAGAAACTGCCCGGCCGCGGTGCCTACCTGTGCCCGACGGTGGCCTGTGCCGAGCTGTTGCTGCGCCGCAAGGGCCTGCATCACGGCTTTCGCCGGGAGGTGCCCCCGGCCATTTATCAGCAGGTCATTGCTTTCGTGCGGCAGATGGCCGCCACCACGGATTGATCCGAACCACCGACAGTCTTTTGAACCACGGTTGCTTTCATGCCAAATCGCATCTCGCGTTTTCACGATTTCTGGCGACAGCGCTTGTTGCTGTTCGACAAGCTGACCCTGGGCTATCTCGTTCTCGTGCCGCTGTTGATTTTGCTCTCCGGCAAGCATGTGCACTTGTGGCCGGTGATCGCCGTGGCTCATCCCCTGCTCATTGCCGGCATCCTTGCGCTGGTGCGATCTCAGCATCGCCTGCCGGCCGGTGTGCGCTGGTTGCGCGATTGGTATCCGATGCTGCTGTTCACCTTCTTTTTCAGCACGGTCGGCCGCCTGGTCACGCTCTTCCTTCCCTTTTGGCTGGAGCCCTTCCTGCTGCGCAGTGATTTTTGGTTCTGGCAGCGGCACCCCTGGGAATTTTTTTCGCAACATCTCGATCGCGTGACCACGGAAGTTTTTTCTTTTGCCTATTGGAGCTACTACTTGTTGATCCCGGCGGTGGCAGCCGTGCACTACGCGGCGCTCAGGCCGGGCCGCAATGGCGCACCCACCGCTCCCGCCTTCCAGGCGGTGATGAACCGCCTCTGCCTGGTGATGTACACCTGCTATGCCTGCTTTCTGCTGCTGCCCGCCCGCGGCCCGCATCACGTGCTCAATCTCGATCACGACCTGCTCTTTGCCGGCGGCTGGTTTTATCGCGCGATTTTGTTCATTCAGAGCAAGGGCTCGGTGGTGGGTGCCGCCTTTCCCAGCTCCCACGTGGCTGCCGCCTGGACCATGTTGCTGACGCTCCGCAAAAGCTTCCGAAAATTGTTCTGGACCATTCTGCCGCTGGTGGTGCTGCTTTCCCTGTCCATTTTCGTCATTCAATATCACTACGTGCTCGATGCCTTCGGTGGTGTGCTGGTGGCGGTCGTGATTGAGGCCGTGATGAGCCGCCGCGAAAACCGCCGGCATCAGACAGTGCAGGCTCAGGCCGTGCCGCTTCCCCGGGCGTCCTTGCAACAGATGACAGTCTGACAATTTCGCCGCATTTCGCTGCAGCAAGTGAGCTGCAGGGTCTGTCATGCTGCAGGGAGCACGGCTCGCACGGAATGTCTTCGGCAACAGCCGGATCATGGCACCGCCGGCGCAGATGCTGGCCACGGCACGGAGCGGACAGGCATTCTTCAGCATAAAAAAATGCACTCAGGTGTCGCGCTCCGCGCCGGCTGCGATGCTGGTCTGCGACCAGGGCCTTGCCATTCGCACCCACACCAAGCAACAGGGAACCATGCAATCAAACCGCGGCAGGAGGTCATGCTGAAGCAGTTTCGTCAGCGTCTGGGGCATGTCGCCGTGCTGTTGACCGGTTTGGCGCTGTTGAATTTTTGTCTGATCCGAATCCATCCGGTAGATCCGGCTCATCGCCATTGGGGGCCGGGCAGCAGCCGCGAGAGTCTGGAACGGCTGCAGGCACAGCGGGCCAGCGAAAAGCCCTTCCTCACGCACTTGCGGGACTGGGGCAGCCGCCTGTTCAAGGGCGATCTCGGTTATTCCACGCTGCAACACCGCCCGGTGAGTGAGTTGCTCGCGGAAGCGATGCCGGCGACTTTGCAACTTGCCGGCCTCGCCCTGCTGCTCCACTTCGGGCTGGGTTGCTTGTGGGGCCTGGGCAGTGGCTTGCTCGACGATCGTCTGGGCGGCAGCCTGTTGCGCGCTCTGAGCGTGGTGGTGCACGCGCTGCCGGTCTTTTGGCTGGCGTTGGTGTTCATCCGCATTTTCAGCATCGAGCTGGAGTGGCTGCCACCCGGGCAAATGAGTTCATTGCAAGGGAGTGCCGCCGGCTTTTGGCAGCGGCTGGGCGACCGCTTGCAACATCTGGTTTTGCCGGTGACCGTTTTGGGCATCACCGGCGCCGCCCTCACGGCACGTTACGTCCAGGCGCACATGCAGCAGGTCTTGCAGCAGGACTATATCCGGCTGGCACTCGCCAAGGGTTTGTCGAAGCGGCACGTCATGCTGCGCCACGCGCTGCCCAACGCATTGTTGCCGGTGGTGACCCTGGCAGGATTGCATCTGCCGCTGTTGTTCAGCGGCGTGTTCGTGATCGAAGTGATTTTTGCCTGGCCGGGCATGGGACGCCTCGCCTATGAAGCCTATTTCAATGGTGATGATGACGTGATTTTTGCGGTCAATTTGTTCGCCGGTGTCATGGTCGTGCTGGGCAATTTGCTGGCTGATTTGCTTTATCCCGTGGTTGACCCGCGGGCCCGCTCATAAGGTTGTCCGGAAGCCAACGTGAAAAACAAACGACAGTTTCAGTTTGGGCTGGTCCTGCTGGCGCTGGTGCTGCTGCCTTCGCTGTTTGCGCCATGGCTGACCCCGCACCCGCCGGAAGCCATTCCCGCACTTGTCACGCCGCATGCGCCGCCTTCCACACGACACTGGCTGGGCACGGATCAGCTTGGCCGCGATGTCTTCAGCCGGGTGGTGCATGGCGGCCGGCTCTCGCTATTCATCGCCCTGGCCGCCACGGCAGGCGCGATTTGCCTCGGTGGTTTGTACGGCGCGGTGGCGGGATATGCCGGCGGATGGGTGGATCGCGTGCTGATGGATGTGGTCGACATTCTGTTGTCGGTACCGCTGTTCTTTCTGGTCATCACCCTGCTGGCGGTGGTGGGCGGCGGCCTGCACTGGCTGGTGCTGATTCTGATCCTCGGCAGTTGGATGGACATCGCCCGCCTGGTCCGGGCTCAGGTGCTGACGCTCAAGCAGCAGCCCTTTATTTTCAAGGCACGTGCCACCGGGCTGCCGCGCCGGCGCATTTTGTTTCATCATTTATTGCCCAACCTCTTTGCTACTTTGCTGGCGGCTGCCATTCTGCGCAGCGCGGACGTCCTCCTGGCGGAATCCGCGCTCAGCTTTTTGGGTTTGGGCGCCCAGCCGCCAACCGCGAGTTGGGGCACGATTCTGCACGATGGCAAGGCCGTGATGGCCACCGCCTGGTGGGTCAGTATCTTTCCCGGCCTCGCCATTGTGCTGACTGTGTTGAGCCTGCATTGGATCGGTGAGAGCCTGCACTCCCGCTGAAACACCCAATTTGCCAGCCGGCGTTGTCGCTTGCGCCGGTCAGCAACCGGAAGACTCCTTCTATGGTCCTTCTTTCTCCCCGGCAAAACCCCGGGCAAAGCAACGCGCCGCTGCTGCAGCTCAGTGGTTTGCAAACGCATTATGTGCTCGCCGGTAAAACGCTGCCGGCAGTCAATGGCGTGGATTTGTGCCTGCATCCCGGCGAGACGCTGGCCCTGGTGGGCGAGTCGGGCTGCGGCAAAACCACGCTGGCCTGGTCGATTTTTCGTTTGCTGCCACCCCCGGGGCGCATTGTGGCGGGCAAAATCATTTTGCGCGGGAGAGACCTGCTCACTCTCAGCGAGCGGGAAATGACGGCAGTGCGCGGGCGCGAGATGGGGCTGGTCTTTCAGGATCCCGCCAGCGCACTCAACCCGGTGATGCGGGTGGGTGAGCAAGTTGCCGAGGTCATCCGTCGGCATTTTCGCGAGACTGCCCGCCGCAGCAAACAGCAGGCACTGGCGCTTCTGGAAAGAGTGCAACTGTCCAATGTCGAACGGCTCTACAACAGCTTTCCCCATCAACTCAGTGGCGGGCAGCGGCAGCGCGTGCTGATTGCGATTGCCCTGGCCGGCCGGCCGTCGCTGCTGGTGGCCGATGAACCCACCTCAGCGCTCGATGTCTCGGTGCAAAGTCAGATTCTGGCGCTGTTGCGGCAGCTCAAGGCCGAGCTGCAGCTTGCGCTGCTGCTGATCACCCATGATTTGGGCGTGGTGGCGGAAATGGCGGACCGCGTTGCCGTGATGTATGCCGGTCAAATCGTGGAGGAAGCACCGGCCACCGCCTTGTTCGCCACTCCTCTGCACCCCTATACCGCCGCGTTGCTGGCTGCCATGCCCCGTCTGCCGCGGCCTGCCGGCAGCGATCAGCAGGATTTGCGGCCTTTGCATGGCACGGTGCCGGACTTGACTGCTTTGCCGGTGGGCTGCACGTTTCATCCCCGTTGCCCGCTGCAACAGGAAATTTGCCGCGAGCAGGTGCCGCCTGCCATCACAGCGGCGGCGACACGGTTGGTGCGCTGCCTGCGTTATGCCACGGATGATGCCCCGGTCTCGCAATGAAGAAACACTGCCTTCCTGCTCGAGATTCAAGTTGCCAAAGCCATATGAAAAATGCGTGCGTTGTGATTGCCATTGGTCGTCGAACTCTGTGCCGGGCGGCACCGCTGCTGGTCAGCGCACTGGGCCTGCTGATTCTGTTGTCCTGCGGCGGCCGCGGGCACGCTCCGCGTCCCGGCACCGTGGTGGTCGGTCTCAGTGGCGATTTTGACTCGCTCAATGAATTGAATGCCGCGGATGCCGATGCGGTGCAGGCCATTCAATACCTGTTGTTTCTCAGCCTGACCACGCTCGATGCCAATCTGCAGTTTGCGCCGCAACTGGCCGAGTCCTGGGAATTCGATGCCGGCGACACCCTGCTCACCTTCCGGCTGCGCCGTGATATTTTCTGGAGCGATGGCGTGCCCACCACGGCGCACGACGTCCGCTTCACGTACGAGCTGGCGGTCGACAGCACAGTCGCCTACCCGGCACACAGCCGCTTCGAGCTGACCACCGCCGTCAGCGTGCCCGACGATTACACCGTGCGTTTTCATTTTAAACGTCCCTACGCGGATGCCCTGTTCGATACGCAAATGCCGATTTTGCCGCGCCACCTGCTCGCCCATCTTCCCCGTGAGCAGCTCGCCACCTGCGAATTCAATCGCCGGCCAATTGGCAATGGCCCTTTCCGCCTGCTGGAGTGGCGCGCCAATCAGCACTTGATTTTTGTCGCCAATGAGAAATTTGCGCCGGGTCGGCCGGCGCTCGACCGTCTGATTTTTCAAATCATCCCGGACGAAACGGCGCTGGTGACAGCGTTGTTGACCGGCCAAATCGATGTTGCGCCCGGGCTCTCGCCCGCCGCGTTTCAGCAGCTCGCCGGGCAGGCGCAACGACGGACCGGGCAGCCACAGCGGGTGAAGCTGCAAATGATTCGCTATCCCGGCCGCAGCTATACATTCATCGCCTGGAACAATGCCCGGCCGCTGTTCAGCCGTCCCCTCCGCCAGGCCCTGACGCATGCCATCAATAAACAGGAAATCATCACGACCTTGCTTGCCGGCCATGCCCGGCCCGCCGTGGGGCCGCTGCCTCCGTATGCCTGGGCCTATGATCATGACTTGCACGATTTGCCCTTTGACCCGCAACTGGCACGGAATCTGTTGCGGCAGGAAGGCTGGCACGACAGCGACGGTGACAGCGTGCTGGAGCGCCAGGGGCAAAAATTGGAGTTCACCTTGATCACCAATGCGGACAACCCGCTGCGCCGGGATGTGGCGGTGATGGTTCAGGCCCAACTGCGCAAAATCGGCGTGCGGGTGAAAGTTGAAGCGGTGGGCTGGCCGCGGCTGCTGCAACAAGTGATGGCGCAACGGGATTTCGATGCCCTGCTGGCCGCGTGGGAAGCCGACTTTGCCGTCAATCCCGCGCCGCTTTGGCATTCCCAAGCCATCACACTGGGGTACAATTTGATTTCCTATCGGAATGCGCGGGTGGACTCGCTGTTGCAGCAGGCCCGCGCCCTGCCGGATCGTCGTCATGCCATGCCGCTGTGGCGGGAGTTCCAGCGCCTGATCCTCGAAGATTGTCCCTATACCTTCCTGTTTATCGAGGAAAGACTGGCGGCTGCCCATTCCCGCGTGCACAACCTGAACATGGATGTGCGCGGCTGGCTGGCAAACGTGCGCCAGTGGCGGGTGGAATAGCCGGCTGGCAGCGCCAGGCTTTAACCGGCGGATCAGCCAACCGCGACAGACTCGATGGAGTGAACGATTGCAAGAAGGCAAAATACTCTACTGCGGCACGGATGACAGTTTGATCGAACTCCTGCTCGGCGTGGCCGCTATGAAGATGATCCGTGCGGACACCGCCGAGGCGGTGCAGACGCTCGTGCGGCAGGAGCAGCCCCATGCCGTGGTGCTCGACTTCGATTCGCCCCCCTCCCCGCCCCTGCCGCTGCTCAAAACCATTTTGGCGGAAGCCGGGCAGGCCCATGTCATCGGCGTGATGCGCCAGGGACCCCTGCGGCTGGCGATGTCCGCGCTGCGCGCCGGTTGTCACGATTTTATTCACCTCCGCGAAGAACCCGGCCGTCTGCAAAACGAACTGGCCAGGCTGGCCGAACGCCGACGCGAACAGCAACAGGCGGAAAACCTGCACGCCCGCCAGCAGGAATCGCATGATTTCAGCAGGATTATCGGCAACAGCGCGGCGATGGGGGAAGTGCTCGACCTGCTGCACCGCATCATTCAGCGCAAATGGGTGACGGTTTTGTTGCGCGGCGAAACCGGCACCGGCAAAGAGTTGATTGCACGCACCATTCACTACAATTCCTCCACCCCCAGCCAGCCGTTCGTCGAAATCAACTGCAGCGCCATTCCGGAAAACCTGCTGGAGGCCGAACTGTTCGGTTATGAAAAGGGCGCCTTCACCGACGCCAAAACCCGCAAACGCGGCCTCTTCGAGCTGGCGGAAAACGGCACCCTGTTTCTGGATGAAATCGGTGAGATCAGCCCACAGGTGCAGGTCAAGCTGCTCAAGGCGGTGGAGGAAAAAAAAATCCGCCGCCTGGGCGGCACGGAAGACATTCAGGTCAACACCCGCATCATCGCCGCCACCAATCGCGACCTGCAGGCTGCCATTCGTGACGGCCAGTTTCGCCAGGATTTGTATTATCGGCTCAATGTCATCACCGTCTCGTTGCCGCCCCTGCGGGAACGCGGCGATGACGTCCTGATTCTGGCACGCCATTTTCTCGCCCATTATGCGCGGGAATATGACAGCCTGCTGTCGGATTTCACCAGCGAGGCCGAGGCCTTGTTGCGCGAATATCCCTGGCCCGGCAACATCCGGGAATTGCAGCACACCATCGAGCGCATCGTGCTCTTGGGAGAGGGCCGGTTCGTCACCCGTACCGCCCTGGAACGCGCCATCGAATCCGAAACCCCGATGTTGACCTCCAAGAGCGCGGAAACCACGGTGGTGAAAATCGAAATTCCGCCCGACGGCATCCATTTCGATGAAATCGAAAAACAAGTGCTGCAGGCCGTGTTGGAAAAAATGGGCTGGAATCGCCGCCGCACCAGCCGTCTCTTTAAAATTTCCCGGCCGCGTCTGGCACGCAAGATTCAAAAATATCGACTGCAGCCGCCCCACCCCGAAAGCGAAAACCAGGAATGAGTGAGCTGGCCGACCGGCCACCCGGCAGTCAACGCGGAACGGCGGCATCGAAACGTTGCCACTGCTCATGCCCGCCGGTCATGTTTTGTAACCATTCGACAATGTAAAGTTGGGGGGAATCAGCCTGCCATTTTTTGCACGCCAGAACTCCGGCAGGATGGGGGTGGCGGTATGCCCTTGTGAGATCAGGAATTGCCGTGCCCGTTCAGAGGGCGGCAGAATGACAATAGAAATACCGGTGGCGGGCAGGTGGAATGGCATCTTCCTTGCAAGTGGCAGCACCACGAAGAGTCGGCAAAATTGCTTCTGGATTGTTTCATCTCTCACCAAGGAGAAACCAATGAACCACCACAGAATTTACAGCCTGCTGATTGTCCTGTTGGCCGCCCTTGCGCTGCTCACGCTCGGTGGCTGCAATCTGTCGTCACCCACCACTCCCGATGCCGCCAAGCCGCAACAGGGAGCAAGTGCGGAGGTGCAGGTGGAGCAACGCAATCCGCCGCCGAGCAACGGCAATGAAGAAGATGATGATGACAGTGATGATGACGACAGCAGCGCAAGTCAGCAGAGCGGGGAAGAGGACGATGATGATCTGGATTTTTTGCTGGTTGCGCGCCGCGATCCTGCGGAGGAGGGTGTGAGCCGGCGCGTGATCGGGCCGGAAGGTGGCGTGTTGCCACATGCGGCCCATCGTCTCGAAGTACCCGCAGGAGCGCTTGAGACCCCGACTGAACTGACTTTTGCCGTGCCGCTCTCCGATACGCTGATGTTCGATCTCGGCCCGCATGGCACACAGTTCAATGTGCCGGTGAACCTGGTGTTCAGTTATCGCAACGCCGATCTGACCGGTGTAAACCCGGCCATGTTGCAGGTCTATTACTACAACCCGGCAGGACCGCATTACGAAGCCATCCCCACGCAGGTGGATACCGTGAACATGGTGGTTATCGGCTATACCGATCATTTTTCACGCTACGCATTGATCCGTAAGTGACAACGCGGACGGGGAGGCTGGAGGCGTGATGGCAGGCAAGCAATCGCCAACGAGGCGCAAGATGCCGCCGGCAAATGCTGATGTTTACTGGGAGCAGATCATGAGCTGGCTCGAAGCCGCGCAACCGCTGCCAGGAGGCTGGCGTGTGCTTCTGGAGGAATTGCAAGCCCTGCTCACCTCTTTGCTGAAAGACGAGCAGATCGGGCAGCGTCAGGCCTGCTTGCAGCGTGCCATCGCCGTGCTGAGTGAACGTCACGCCGACCTCTCTGACACCCCGCGGGAAATCGATTTTCAATTGTATGCCGGTCGGGCCTATGAAAATCTCGGGGCGTGGGAGCAGGCGCTCGCGGCCTATCGGCGTGCGGAGCTGCTGGCGGCCCGGCTGCATTTTCTGCCGCAGCAAATCACCGCGCTGCGCTGGATCAGCAACGTTCTCTCCAGGCAGAACCGCTGGCAGGAGGCGGTGCAGGCGTGTGAGCAAAGTCTGGCTCTGGCGCAGCAAAGCGGCGACGAGAGCGCGGAGGCCCATGCCCACAACACCCTGGGGATCATTGCCTTCGAGCAGGGCGATTTCGAACAGGCCGCGGCCCGATGGGAAACCGCGCTGGAGTTGGCTGAAAAGGTTCACGCCCACAACCTGGTCGCGGTGATCTTCAACAACCGCGGCGCGCTCGCCAATGTGCAGGGGCGCTGGCAGGAAGCACTCGCCAGCTACAGTGAGAGCCTGCCGCGCTTTGAAACCACCGGCGATCTCGGCAGCATGGCCAGCACCTATCACAACCTGGCAATGAGTTACGCCGATCATGGCGACTGGCCGCAGGCGAGCATCTATTACGAGAAGAGTTTTCGCCTGGCGCAACAAGCCGGCGACCTGCATTTGCAGACTTCGGTGCGGCTCAATCGCGTTGAGCTTTACCTCGCCATCGGCGACCTGCCCTTCGCGGAGGAGTTGTGCCGGCAAGTTTTGCAGACTTATCAGCAGTTGCATGATCACCTCGGCGAGGCCGACGCCTGCAAATTTCTCGGTATCATCAACACCCGCAAGCGTGCCTGGGCACGGGCGAAATCCTATTTCGAGCGCAGCATCCGTCTCGCCCTGCAATACCATCACCCGCTGGGCGAGGCCGAAGCGCGCTGGGAATATGCCCGCATGCTGCAGCTCAAGGGGCCGGCGACGCTGGCTCGCGAGCAATACGAGCAGGCTCTTGCGCTCTTCCAAAAGGTGGAGGCCACCATCGAGATCGCCAGGATCAAAGAAGAGATGGCGGCCTGGGCATGAGCCGGTCCGCCATTCTTATGCAGGAATGCGACCGGCGTCGCTCTGCTTTGGCCCCGCGCAGGCCGCCCTCCGGCCAGCCAATAGCGGTGTCTTGCGCACGCGGTCAACAGGAATCGCGAGCTTGAGGAGGCGCCGCACATTCCTGCACCAAAAACCACCTGCGACGGCACATTCGCTGCGCGGACTGCAATACGGACAGCAAGCCACCCAACCCAAAGAAAGTGAAGCCGGACGCCACGGCCATGGCCTTCCCCAGCCATCTCCCCGTGTGTGGTCCGGCTTCGCCATCTCTCCCCCGGCAGCGTTGCAGTGTGCTTGACAGTGTGAATATGCCCCGCTCGCTTCGATGGTCAGCCTTCTCCTTGGTGCTGTGTGGCCAGCGCGACTCTTCATGGCTCCATCGAAGCGGGGAGGGCATGCCACACCTCCCGCCACAACGATGACCAGGGCCGGCAAAAGCATCAGGCCCGGGGAAAATTCAGCCGGGTCAATCATTGCGAGGGTGGTGCCTCCCGCCATCGGCAAGCCTCGTTGCCTGTCCGGCGCACAGCAAGCCTCTGCCCTCATACCAGCATACTTTGCCACTGGCGGATGACTCCGTCCTGTTCAGGATGATTCCTGTAGGAATAACCGGAAAAGGTGTTCATTCTCCCGCGGCGCAGTCAACTTTGCGAAAGCAATGTAGTGACGGTGAATTGAACCTCCGGCTGACTTCCCTGCTTTCACCACTTTCGTTCCTCTTCTCCACTGCTGCTCTTGCATGATACCCCG
Source organism: candidate division KSB1 bacterium (assembly GCA_034506255.1). Lineage (NCBI taxonomy): Bacteria > Pseudomonadati > Candidatus Zhuqueibacterales > Candidatus Zhuqueibacteraceae > Candidatus Coneutiohabitans > Candidatus Coneutiohabitans thermophilus. Next base: position 276,138 of record JAPDPX010000003.1, read on the forward strand.
GCCGGCGGTGCATGCGAGGCCGCGGGCAATCGCTTCTGTTTCCAAACAAAACCTGCAATCGCCTCCCGACTCTCTCATCAAGCAGGCACTCCGATTTGGTGTGATGCGACCTTCCGCTCTGCAGTGACGGCCATTCCAGCAAAGCGCCGCTTGTCCATGGCAGGGATGAAGCATGCTTCCGCAAAATCCCAATGGCCGTGAAAATGACGCGACAGAATTGGCCGGCAGCTCCTTTTTGTGCGAGGAGAAAGAAAGTGAGATATGACTGCCCGGGCCGCCCGTCTTGCCGGCAGGCAAAGGCACGAGTGATGGCCACATTTCATGACCTTGTGGTTTCGCTGAAAGCGGTGATCGACCAGTGCACGCCGTTTTGTTGCCACCCGGGCGGTGCTGACCGTGGACATGAGACGTTGCCAGCCGGCGATCAAGAGGCCATGTTTTGATGCCGCGGGATTACATGTGCTTGATCATCTCATAATCGTGTGTTTACGCATCAAGCATTTGTGGCGAAAGCCTTTATGACAATGGTGACGGCATGGAGAGGCTATGGCATTGCGCTTGCGAGGAACCGGGGCATGAAAACTAAAATTTTTATCAGCGTGATGTTGCTGCTGGCAGGCGAGACCGCGGCACAAAGTCGCGGCATCCTGCCGCAAATTGCAGCGCAGCGGATCACCACACCAATAACCGTGGATGGACGATTGCGCGAGAAAGCCTGGCAAAAATCCCGGCGATTGCATCGCTTCATTCAGCGGGAGCCGAACAACGGCAAGCCGGCGAGTGAAAAAACTGAAGTCGCCATTCTGCACGATGGCCGGATGCTTTACTTCGGCATCTGGTGCCATGACCGGCAGCCGGCGCAACTCACCGCGCAGAAGATGCAGCGCGACTTTGACTATGATGTCGATGACAATTTCATCGTGATCATCGACACCTATGATGACGACCGCAATGGCTATCTCTTCGCCGTCAACCCCAATGGCGCAATGGCTGATGCCCGCCTCAGCGGCAATGGCAAGCAGGCGAATTGCGACTGGGACGGGGTGTGGCAGGCGGAAGTGCAGGTGGGACGCGCCGGCTGGTATGCCGAGATCGCCATTCCCTTCACCACCCTGAAATTTGATACCAGCCGTTCGGTGTGGGGGGTGAATTTCGAGCGCAACATCCGGCGCAAGCGCGAGCAGGTGGTCTGGCAGGGCTGGTCAGCGGATGCCACCATTCAGCAGGTGGCACGCGCGGGCCGTCTGAGCAATCTCAAAGGCCTGCCCGCGACGGCAGCGTGGCAACTCCGACCCTATTCGCTGGCGGGAGTGGAGCAGATTCGCGGCCGGGAGCGACGCACGGTGCTGGCAATGGGCAGCGACCTCGATTACCAATTTACCCCGGCGCTGCACTTGAGCGCCACGCTCCATCCGGATTTTGCGCAAGTGGAATCTGATCGCGCCCAGGTCAATCTCACCCGCTTTTCCCTGAAATTTCCCGAGAAACGAAAATTTTTCCTGGAAAGCCGTGAGGTGTTTGACGGTGGCTGGGGCGGAAACATTCAACCGTTCTACAGCCGGCGCATCGGTCTGGCCGAAGATGGCGCTCCCGTGCCGGTGGTCGGTGGCTTGCGGCTGCTGGGCAAGTCCGGAGCCAGGACGCTGGGCGGGATGATTGTGCAAACCGCTGCGCGTGATACGATTGCTGCTGCGAATTTCGCCGTGCTGCGCTGGCAGCAGGAGGTTGGCCGGCACTCCAGCCTCGGCACCATCGCCACCACGCGGGTGCAGCGCGATCATTTCAATGGCATGCTGGGCGGGGATTATCTGTTCACAACCTCCGAATTTATGGGGAATCGCAATCTGCAGGCCGGCTTGGCAGCGGCGGTGACGCGTGCCGGCAATGGCGCCGACAAGTTTGGCAGTGCGCAGCGCATGTTCCTCACCTACCCCAACGATTTGCTCGAGTTGGAAGTGGAGTGGGAACGTGCCGGGACGGACTTCAACCCGGAGGTCGGCTTTCTGCGGCGCAAGGGGTATCGCCTGCTGTCCACGGAATTCGAGTTCAATCCACGCTGGCAGGTGCCGGCGCTGCCGTGGTTGCGCCAGCTCGAATTCAAGCCGTTGGACATGGATTACTACCGTGATGACGCCAGTGGCGCGCTGCAATCGCTGCTGCTGGAATTCCGGCCGCTGGGCTTTTCCACCCGCAGCCGCGAACGCTTCAAATTCAACGTGCAACGCTTCGCGGAACAATTGCCCGAGGCTTTCACGGTGGTCAAGGATCTGGCTGTGCCGGCGGGGCGCTACTGGTTCACCCGTTATGAAGTCGAGGGCGAAACTTTCCCCGGCCGGCCGCTGGTGGCGCGGTTCACGCTGGACTGGGGTGACTTTTACAACGGCCGGCGCACAGAATGGGGGGGCACCCTGAGCTGGGCTTTGAACCGCTTCTGTAATCTCAGTTTCGATTATCAAAGCAATCTGATCACACTGCCGGCAGGTCGCTTTCGCCTGCAGGAAGCCGGTGCACGCGCTGATTTCGCCTTCAACCCACGCCTGTTCGGCGCAGTGTTCACCCAGTGGAACAACGACGATGAGGCGCTGCTGCTGAATTTTCGCCTGCAGTGGCTGCCGCGGCCGGGTGCCGATTTCTTCTTCGTCGTCAACCACGGTGTGGATACCGCCCCCCGGGTTTGGCAGGAGACCAACACCACCGTGCTGACCAAACTGGTCTGGTATTTTGCGCCCCCGCAAACACGCCAGCCGGAAAAGCAGCGCACAGCGCTGGCAAAATAAGTCGAGCGCAACAAATGATGGAATAGAAAGGAGGCTGTTCTTGTGAAAGCATTGACCTTCAATCAGGAGATCAAGGTGGGAGTGGCGCCGCTGTCTGCGATCCGTCAAATTCCCTGGCGGCAAGCTTTGCTGATGTTGATGGCGGTATCGGTGGCCGCCGCCATCTGGTGGGGGCTGCCCGATTTGAGTGTGCATGCCCGCATCGCGTTCATCACCTTCGGCCTGGCTGTGATCGGCTGGGTCGGCACCGATATTGATGACACCTACATTGCGCTCGCGGCGGCGCTGGTTTTCAGCGCCGCCGGCATCGATGAGCCCAATGAATTCTTCGAGACTCTCGGCGATTCCACCATCTGGCTGCTGCTGTCCTCGTTTGTGATCGCGGCCGCGGTGACCACTTCCGGTTTGTCCCGGCGGCTGACCGCCAGAGTGGCGGCCGGTGCCCGCTCGGTGAGCCAGCTTTTTTACCTCCTGACCGCTGTGTTGCTGCTCACCGCCTTCCTGATCCCCGCGACCTCCGGCCGCGCGGCTTTGATGGTGCCGGTTTTCGCCGCCCTCAGCAGTGCCCTGCCCAACCGCCGCATCGTGGTGGCGCTGGCGTTGTTGTTCCCCACCATCATCGAGCTTTCCGCCATCGCCTCGCTGATTGGCGCGGGCGCCAATTTGGTGACCGCCGAAATCCTGTGGCGCATGAGCGGCGACCACTTCAGTTTCAGCCGCTGGCTGCTGCTCGGCCTGCCCTTCGCGCTGGTGAGTTGCTTCGCTTCGACCTGGGTGATTCTGCATTTGTTTCTCACCCCCGCGGAACGCCGGCAGGCGCTGGCCCTCGGCCGGCTGGCTCTGCCGCCGGATAAAAACGGCCACCCTGCCACCACCCGCAGCGGGCATTTCTCCCGCCGGGAATGGCAGGTCTTGCTCATCGGCGCGGTCGTGATCGTGTTGTGGATGACGGAATCCCTGCACGGCCTGAACAGCACCATCGTTGCCATTCTCGGTGCTCTGGCCGTCACCATGCCGGGGCTGGGCGTGATCTCCTTCAAAGAAGGGGTCAAAGGCGTGAACTGGACGTTGTTGCTGTTCATGGCGGCCACCCTCGAACTGGGGGAGGCACTGGTGGAATCAGGTGGTGCGGCCTGGCTGGTCAAGACGCTGTTCACACTCTTGCGGGACAGCGACCTCAGCTCCACTCTGATCGTCACCGCCGCAATCGCCACCCTGGCCCTGCTTTCACATCTGCTGATCACTTCGCGCATCGCGCGCACCTCGGTGTTGATTCCACCGGTGGTGCTGCTCGCCCTGTCCCTGGGTTACAACCCCACCACTCTGGCTTTTCTTGCCACGGCCGCCGCCGCTTTCTGTCTGACGCTGCCCACCAGCGCCAAGCCCGTGGCGATGTTCTGCCAACTCGACGGCACCACCTACCAGCCGCGTGATTTGCTCAAACTCAGCAGTGTGCTCCTGCCGCTGCACCTGGTGTTGCTGCTCGTCTTTGCGCTGGGGGTGTGGCCGATGATGGGGCTCAGTCTGAAGCGCGATCCGCTGACAACCCCTCCCTCACCCACGTGGCAACAACAAACCGGCTTGCCCGCCATTCGCGAGCAACGCCATGGCCGTGTGCAGGCACACGTGGAAACGGCAATGTTGCAACTCGGACAACCGCCTCTGGCAGCGATGGTCACCCGGGGCGATTCCACCCGCGTTGCCAACACACCCTTTTTGCCCTATGGATCAGCAATGTCTTCCACTGCGCCGCTGCGCATGATTCCCTGAGGCTGGCGGGCTGGCCCCGCTGCTCACCCCGCAGCGGAAATTTGATGGTGGTGTGTTTTGGCTTGCATGCGACAACCTGCGGATGAAAGACCACAATGGTGCCGTCGCAACCGGTGTGATCCCGCAGGGGGTTCCCCAAAGCGAGGAGAAACAGCATATGACCCTGAAAGTTTTACTGGCCCCTTCGGGCTTCAAGGAGAGTTTGAGTGCGGAGGAAGTGACCGAGGCCCTGGCTGCGGGCGTTTTACGCGCCTGGCCCGACGCCCATCTTTTGAAAGCGCCTTTGGTCGATGGCGGCGAAGGCTTCACCAAAACTTTGGTCGCCGTCACCGGCGGCACCCTGCATGAGTTGACCGTCACAGGACCGGTCGGCGAACCTGTCGCTTCCCACTTCGGTTTTCTGGGCGGCAGCACGGGCCGCAAAACCGCGGTGCTGGAAATGGCTGCAGCGGCGGGCCTGCGCCTGGTGCCGCGCAACGCCCGGGACCCGTTGCAGACGACCACCTATGGCGTGGGAGAATTGATCAAAGCTGCGCTGGATGCGGGTGCGGAACGCATTCTGGTGGGCTGCGGCGATTCCGGCACCAATGACGGCGGCGCCGGCATGGCACAGGCACTGGGCGTGCGCCTGCGGGATGCCGGCGGGCGCGAAATCGGCCGGGGTGGCCGCGAGCTGCTGCGCTTGCATCAGATCGACCTGAGCCGCCGCGATCCGCGCCTGGCACACACACAGATCGATGTGGCGTGCAACTGGCACAATTTGTTGTGCGGCCCCCGCGGAGTGGCACGGGTCTTTGGCCCGCAAAAAGGCGCCTCGCCAGCAGACGTCGAATTGCTCGCCAAGGCACTCGATCATTATGCCGACATCATCGCAGCGCAAATCGGCTGTGACATTCGCTTCCTGCCCGGCAGCGGTGCCTCGGGCGGCCTGGGCGCGGGCCTGCTGGCCCTGCTTGGCGCCAAGCTGCACCCGCGGTATGACATCGTCATGCACTATTTGCAATTCGATGAGCTCCTGCAGGAAGCCGATCTGGTCATCACGGCGGAGGGCAGTCTGGACGAACAAACGCCCGCCGGCAAAATTCCCGCGGAAGTGGCGCGGCGGGCCAAACAACGCGGTCTGCCGGTTATCGCGTTTGCCGGCAGCCTTGGCCGCAATGTCGAGGTCAACTTTGCGCATGGCATCGATTCCTTCACCAGCATCCTGCAGGCTCCCTGCACCCTGTCCGAGGCAATCGCGCAGGCCCCCATGTTGGTGACGCAGGCCGCCGAGCGTGCCCTGCGAATGGTCAGGGTGGGAATGATGCTGAAACAGGTTCCGTTCTCCTCTGCCACGCCACGGCTGGCTGCCTGAAAGTTTGACGGCCTGTCATTCCGGCAGCGAATGGCCTCGCGCTGCCGGCAGGTGTCACGTGGGAAGCATTCCTTTCACGGAAGCCGAACTCCCGCGAAATTGTCCTTGCTGTTTTCGTGGGAGTTCCCTTTTCGTGGGAGACGAACTCGATTCGTGTGACAGGTGACCGTTCCGGTTGTGTGTCTTGGGTGGATGAAATGTTTCTTTTGGTGAAGCTGTGCGGCTGTCGGAGTTTGGGGACGGGCAACTCACCCACTTTCTTCACTCCGTTTCGATCACCACGCGTTGATAGCGTTTCTTGCCGGCGCGCAGCAGCAGTTCCCCCTTCTCAAAATCAGACAGGCCCACACGCTCTTCGATCGACTCGATGCGGCGGCGGTTGACATATGCGCCCCCCTGTTGGATGAGACGGCGGGCCTCGCTTTTCGAATGCGCCAAACCGGCGGCGTGAAACAAGTCGACGATGCCGATGCCCTCTTTGAAGATGGCGGATTTCATCACGACCTGCGGGGCGCCGGTGCCGTCCCCGCCTTCGGCGAACAGCGCCCGCGCCGCGTCACGCGCCTGGCGCGCGGCCTCCTCACCGTGGATGAGTTTGGTCACCTCGAAGGCCAGCAGCGCCTTGGCCTCGCGCAACTCCGCGCCCTGCAGGGTGCGGAACCGATTGATCTCGCCGAGTGGCAGAAAGGTGTACAACTGCAGCAGCCGCACCACATCGCGGTCATCGACGTTGATCCAGTATTGATAGAAATCATAAGGCGGCATCAGCTCGGCATCGAGCCAAACGGCACCGGCGGCGGTTTTGCCCATCTTCTGTCCGCTGGCGGTGGTGAGCAGCGGTGCGGTGAGCGCGAAGGCCTCCTGGTTTTCGACGCGGCGGATCAACTCCACGCCTGCGAGGATGTTGCCCCATTGATCGTTGCCGCCCATTTGCAGGCGGCAGCCGTGGCGGCGATAGAGCATCAGGAAATCGTAGGCCTGCAGCAGTTGATAGTTGAATTCGAGGAAAGACAGGCCGGTTTCCAGGCGGATTTTGTAGGCCTCGGCGGCGAGCATGCGATTGACGCTGAAGTGCCGGCCAATTTCGCGCAGAAACGTGATGTAGTTCAGCTCCAGCAGCCAGTCGGCATTGTCAATCAGCAGCGCGCCGCCGGCGCTGAAATCCAGCACGCGGCTGAACTGCTGTTGGATCCTGCGGCCGTTGGCAACGATTTGTTCGCGGGTGAGCATCTGGCGCATTTCTGTTTTGCCGCTGGGATCGCCGATCATGGCGGTGCCGCCGCCCAGCAAGACGATGGGCCGGTGGCCGGCGCGCTGCAGATGTCCCAGCATCATGATGGAAAGCAGATTGCCGACATGCAGGCTGGACGCCGTCGGGTCATAGCCGACGTAACAGGTGACGCGGGTTTCGCCGAGCAGTTGGCGCAGCCGGGCCTCATCGGAAACTTGTTCCACAAAGCCGCGCTCGAGCAGGATGTCGTAGGCATTGGTCATGGCTGATAGGGGGGTCCGGTGTTGGAAGTACAGGTGCACAAGGCATTGCATGGACACACTTCCGTCGCGCTCAAGGCGCGGCGGCGCGCTTGCCGCGCAGGGCACGGGCCAGTTCACGGTCGGAGTCGCGTTTGGCTATGGCTTGGCGCTTGTCGTATTGCTTCCTGCCTTTGGCCAGCGCAAGCTCCACTTTGACCCGGCCGTTTTTAAAATAGAGTTGCAACGGCACGAGCGTCAAACCAGTTTCCCTGGTTTTGCCGATCAGCCGGCGAATCTCGTTGCGATGGAGCAGCAGTTTGCGGTCACGCTCGGGATCATGATTGTTGAGGTTGCCATGTGAGTACGGGCTGATGTGCACGCCGTAGAGCCAGACCTCATCGTCCCGCACCGCCGCATAAGCGTCTTTGAGATTGGCGCGGCCCTCGCGCAGACTTTTCACTTCCGTGCCCTGCAGCACAATGCCGGCTTCATAAGTGGCAAGAATCTCGTAGTCATGCCGGGCCTTGCGGTTTTGCGCAATGATTTTTCGTTCGGAGGGTGCCATGGGTCTCGCAAATCAGTTCGATGGTGACAGCAAAGCGTCCGCAACATAGCATTTGCAGCCAAGAAAATCAAGGGTCTTGCCGCCCAACAAAAATGTTGACTTTCGCCTGCTGCTTTAATACATTGCGCCCGCTTCGAAAAGCCGCCGAAGTGGTGGAATTGGTAGACGCGCTGCGTTCAGGGCGCAGTGGGCGAACGCCCGTGGGGGTTCGAATCCCCCCTTCGGCACCAGGAAATCCCCAGAGCAGTCTGCTTGTGGGGATTTTTGTTTTGTTGTAAGCTCAAACGGTTGTATTGCAGCATCCTGCCCGCCATCCTGCACATCCGACCTGGCAAGCCGGCCTTTGAATTGCCGGCCCACCGGTTTCGATTTCACACCAGAGTCAAAAGACAAGCCGTTGCCGCACAGAATGCTTTGCCTGATCCGCCTGGCAGGGAGGCCGGTGGTGACAACTGATGAGAGTTACGTAAACGGAATTTTTGCAATTGCCATGTCTCAGCGTGAGCCATGGGTTCATGCGCGTGTGGCGGCCGCACCGCCGCCGGGTTGCGGTGTACGTCATAACAAATATACACTGTTGGCAAGAACCGGGTGAAGGCGGCCCGGCCGGAATGTGTCCATCCCTCCCATGGCATAATACTTGTCAAGGTCATTCCATCATTTTGAGCAGCCCTGCTCTCGCCGCTGCTGACTTACGAAATCGTCTTTCGTGCTTGGCTGTCTGAATTCGATAAAAGGTTTAAGCAATCATTGGCCTTTGTCGCTATATAACGCTTCATGAGAAAGCTGTCCGGCACGCGACCCTGGAAACCTGCGCCGGTATCAGCGCCGGGCGGGGCGCACACGCAGGACAGCGCCACCAAATCACCATCGACGACAGCGCGCCCTGGCCGGCGGACTGCCGTCGCAGCTTGTTCACTTGAAATTGCATCATGGTTTCTCTCGTGACTCGTTCGACGTCTTTTGGCCTCTCGCTTGTGCTTGCTCTGGCAGGGGTGACCTCCGTGCCGGCGCAAACCACCATTTACGGCGGCCGCGGTTTGATGCGTGTCTTCACCGCCGAGCCGCTGGGCGGCAAACAGATTTTCCTCAATTCGTACTTTCAAACTTTCCTCGAGCCGCCCAAAGAGCGCAGCAATCTCGGCAAGGATCACACGCTGTCGCTGGGCATCACACTCGGCTTGACCAACAGCCTGGAATTCAGCCTGCAGGTGGTGCCCTATCAAGACGACCAGCATCATGCCTGGGGCCCGCCGGGCGACACCCAGGTGGGGTTGAAGATGGCGCTGCCTTTTTCCGGCGCCGGTTTCTCCACCGGTGTGCGTGGTTTCGTCAGCCTGCCCACGGCCAAAAATCACAACGTGCAATTCGAGCCTTATTCCTCCGGTAATGTCGGTGCGGGCTTGCAAGGCCTGCTCACCATCGATATGACCGAGAGCTTTCCGCTGGTGCCGCTGAAGGCATACCTGAATTTCGGTTACTATGATCACACGCTCGATCGCGACTTCTTTGTCGATGATGAAGATCAGTATCTGCTGGGCGCAGGCCTCAAGTTTCCGATTCGTTCGATCACTTTCTACACCGAATATACCGGCGAGATTTTCGCCCACAACAAGCAGTTAAGCTATGCCGAGAATTCCACACGCGTGTCGCAGGGCATGAAGGTGCTGGGGCCGTGGAATCTGATTCTGGATCTGGCGGTGGACGTGGGTCTGGACAAGCCGGCAGCCGTGCGCAGCAATCCCGTTTTCCAAAAGGACTACGCCGATTGGAAGGTGATTTTGGGGTTGAACTATCAGATGGCTTTCAACCGTGAAGGCGGCGCCTCTCCGGCGCTCTCCAGCAAGCGCAGCAGCCGGCGTGCGGACCCCGAACTGGAGCGCGTCCGTCTCAAGCGCGAGGGCGCCAAAGAGGATTTGGAGGAGATGGAGAAATCCTTGCAGGAAGGCAACGATCCCGGGAAAAAAGAGAAGCCATGAATGCTCCGCATGTGATTTGGCCGCAGAGCTGGCGGCGGTTGTCCCTGCTGTTGACCCTCGCGGTGCTGGTTGGCACCAGCCTGCTGGCGCCGCCGGCGGCAGCCCAGGAACAATTGGCCGCCGGCAACCGTGGTGTCGACCGCAACATGGAAAAAGTCGCCTCGCGCATTTATCGCGAAGCCCTCAAGTTCTACTATGATCGCGCCTATTGGAAAGCGGCACGCGAGTTCATCATCCTGCTGGACTACTACCCCGCGTTCAGCCAGGCCGACGCCGTGCTGGCCAATTTGGGTGAATGCCTGTATTCGATGGACATGTTCCGCTCCTCGCACAAGATGTTTCGTTTTCTGGTGACCAAGTTTCCCAAGAGTGAACATGTGGCGCAGGGGCTGTACGGACTGCAGCGCATCCAGTATCAGGCGGAGAATTATGCCGAGAGCCTCAAAGTGTATGAGGCCATCCTCGCGAAATATCCGCACACCGAAGTGATCGACGGGGTGCACTACTTTGCCGGCATGGCTTATTTCCACGAACATGATTATGACAAGAGCATCGCCATTTTGAGCAAAGTCGGTTCACGCAGCGAGTTTTATGATTTCAGCCTGTACACCATCGGCCTGTCTCATCTAAAAAAAAAAGCATCAACAACGCCCTGTCCGCTTTGCGCAAGCTGGTCGGCCTGCCGATTCTCCGCCCAGAGCAGCAGCGCGAGCTCAAGATCAATGCACACCTGACGCTCGGACTCATCTATTATGAGCTGGGTTACTTTCGCGAGGCCATCTCGCACCTGCGCAACATCCCCGTCAACCACAAGGATTACCCGCGGGCTTTGCTGGTGCGCAGTTGGTCGGCGATCAAGATGAACGACTTCCAGAGTGCAGTGATCACCCTCAATGAGTTGATCAAAAAATTCGACGATTCGGAATACGGCGAGGAGGCGCATTTCCTGCTGGGCCAGTCCTACTTGAAGCTCGAGTTTTACGACTTTGCCGTGCAGGAGTACGATTACATCATCCGCAAGTACCCTGAGGGCAACAATGTGGCGGACCGGGTGGCCCTGGTGGAATTGGGCTTGCGGGAGCAGGAAAAGGCGCTGGAGCAGCTCAAGGTGCAGTTGTTGGTGCTGGAGTCGAAGCTGCTCGATTCCATCCGGTTGGACGGCGCCGGCCAGGTGCCCAAGTATATTCAGGATCATTACGACCATCTCGCCAAGTCGCGGGATGAGCTGGTGGACAGTATGCTGGCGGAGCGCCGGCTGTTCGAAGAAGTGTCGCAAAAAGTCGAACAAGTTCGCTCGGATATCACGCGAATGGAGTCGCGGCGCCATTGGCGGGCTTATGCCGAATATGGCAAGGCGCGGGCGTTGTTTTTGAAGGGAATGCCGAAGTGATGCAGGTTGTTTGCCTTGCAAAATGAGGTCACGCCAAAAATGAAACACGTCATCAAGCGCGCCGGGGCTGCCGCGACGGCCCCACTGTTCGTGCTGGCGCTTGCCGCCACCCTGCTCTGCGGGCGTGGTGCCCAGGCACAAAACCAGGCTGCCACCCCGGCCGCCCGGGCCGCCACCGCCCCGGGAAAGAAGACCCCGGCGGCCACCACCCCGGCCAGCCTGCCGGAGAAGAGGAATGCCTACTTCAAAAACGACAGCATCTACATCGCTGATCTTGACGCTGCCATCGTCAACGCCGAAGAATTGATCCGGAAATACCCGGACAGCGATTTCTCGCCCAGCGTCATGTTTCAGTTGCTGGAATTGTACGTGAAACGTGCCGCCTGGGAGTATCAAAAGCAAATGGCAGCCTATGAACGCGAGCTCAAACGTTTCGATGCCGGCGAGCTCCAGCATGAGCCGGTGCTGCCGCGTGTCAGCTACGCCAAGGCCATTGCCATGGGCTACAAGGTGCTCAACCAGTATCCCACCGCCCCCTTCAACGACAAAATCATCTACCGCCTGGCGCTCTGTCATCTCGAGGAAGGCAACAACGACAAGGCGCGCGACTTCTTCCAGCGCCTGATTCAGGAGTATCCCAACAGCGATTATGTGTTGGAGGCCAATTTCCGCATCGGGGAGGCCTGTTTCGAAAAAAAGGATTATGTCACCGCGGCACAATATTATTCCAAGCTGCTCAACCAGTGGCAGAATCCCTTCTTCAGCATGGCGCTCTACAAGCTCGCCTGGTCCTACTACAACGTCAACGATTATGCCAAAGCCATTAGCACCTTCATCTACCTGATTGACGACATCAACAACATCAAAGAGGTCAAGGATCCCCAGAGCCTGGGCAAGACGCCGGCGGATTTGCGGCAGGAAGCCATCGAATACATCGCACAGAGCTTTGCGGAATACGGCGGACCGGAGAAGGCGCGTGAGTTCCTGGTCAAGTATAACGGCAAGGACTACGGCATCGAAATCTTTTTGAAACTTGCCGAAACCTATCGCGCCCGCAATTTCTACGATGAAGCCATTCGTACGGTGGAGATCACCCTGGAAATGTGGCCGTTCAACGACCAGGCGCCCCTGTTGCAGAATGAAGTGGTGGAGAGCTATCTCAGCAGCGACCAGCCGGAAAAAGCGGAGGCGGCGCGCCTCGCGCTGGTGAACAATTACGGCCCCGGCAGTGCCTGGCTGGAGAAACACCCCGCTGGTGAACAGCGCGAAAAAGCACTGGCGCTGGCCGAGCAGCACCTTTACATCCTGGGCACCGAGGCGCAGGCCCGCGCCCAGGCCAGCAAGGACATCGCCGCCTATCAGCTCGCCATCCAGCGCTATCAGGAATACGTGAACAAGTTTGCCGGCACGCCCAATGCGCCCAAGATCGGCTACTATCTCGCGGAATGCTTCTATGAGACGCGCGATTTTGCCAACGCCGCGGAAGCCTACAAGCGTGTCATGATGAATTACCCCAAGTCGGAATTCAAGGACGATGCGGCCTACAACCGCATCATCAGCCATTTCGAGGAGTTGGCGACCGTCAATCATCCCGACACCACCAGGTTCGCGCTCGCCAATTTTCTGGGCAGCGGCCGGCCGGATACGCTCATCGTGCCCAACGCGGTCTATCCCAAACTGCTGGCTGCGTGCAATGATTTTGCCGTGCTCATGAGCGCCAGCCCGCGCTATCCTGAGGTGTTGATGAAGTATGCCGAGACCCTGTTCAATTTGCAGGCGTACGGCGCGGCGCAGCAGGTCTACGAGAAGATCATCACCACCATCCCCAATTCCCGCTTCGTGGTGCAGGCGCATCTGCTGCATGCCCAATGCTCGATGGAGCTGCACAACTATCTGCTCGCAGAAAAATGGGCGCGCAAGGTGGTGGAGCAGTTCCCCGATTCCACCGTGCAGCTTGACCGCGCCCGGCGTCTGATCAGCTCGGCGAAGTTCAAGCTGGCGGACGGTTTCAAAGCCAGGGGCGAGCACAACATCGCGGCGGTCGCCTTTGAAAATATCGCCGCCAGCAGCCAGGATTCCACCATTGCCGAGCTGGCGCTGGCGGAATCGGCGACGGCGTATGACAAGGCCGGCAACAAGGTCAAGGCCATCGAGATCTACGAAAAATTTCATTTCCGCTTCCCCGCCTCCCCGCGCGTGGATGAAGCGCTCTACCGCGCCGCGCTGTTGTGCGAGGAAGACAGCAAATGGACGCGTGCCGCGCAAAACTACCTGGCGCTGGTCGCCGCGCGGCCCAACTCACCCTATGCCGGCAAGGCCATCTTCGCAGCGGCGCGCTGTTATGAAAGTGCGGGCTTGCAGGAGAATGCCTTGAAAACCTATGATCGCTTCCTGGCCGGCAATCCCACGGACACCGAGCAGGCCATGGAAGCGCTGTGCCGTGCGGGTGACATTTGTTTCAAACGGCAGGATTACCGCCTGGCAGCCGGCTACTTTGGCCGGGTCACCGAGGTCTTTCTGCAGGCACAGCGCAACGGGCAGCCGGTCGAGCCTTACTTCCCTGCGCAAGCGCAGTTCATGCTGGGCGAGATTCAATTTGAATCCTACCGCCTGGTCAATCTCGAACCGCCACTCGACAAGAGCCTGCAGCGCAAGCAGGCCCTGTTCAAAGATGTGCAGACGGCCTACACCACCGCGGCAAAATATCAAGTGGCGGAATGGGCCACGGCGGCGGTGCATCGCATCGGTGCGGCCTTTGAAGAATTCGCGCGCGCCTTTTGGGAGTCGCCGCGGCCGGCGCTCGAAGGGGATTTGAAGGCGCAATATGAGCAGAAGCTGGAAGAGCGCATTCGCCCGTTCAAAGAAAAGGCCTTTGAAACCTACCAGGCGAACTTGCGCCAGGCGCATGAGAACGACATTTCAAATGAGTGGGTCGAGCAAAGCCGCATGCGCTTGCAGGCGCTCGCCGGTGAGCTGGGCCGTGAGCTGCCCGCGGAGGAACAGGCCCTGCCGGCCACCAACGGCCATCTGAACGCGCCGCCGGTCGGCGAAGGCGGTGCCCAGGCCATGCCGCCGGTGACGGGCACGGCCAAGCCTGCCGAAATGCAATCGGCGGCGGCCGCAGCCGCAAAAGGCAATCAGAAATGAAACCGGTTTCAGTCTGCGGCACAATTGCCGGAGACGGAGAACCGCTCGAGTTGGCTGAAAGTGAGGCAACGAGTGCCATGAGGAAAATACTCACCAGGATGTGCCGCGCCGCGCTGTTGGCGCTGCTGCTCGCGCCGGCGGCCGGCCGGGCGCAGCAAACCGCGGCGCCCGACACCGCGTTGTCGGCCGCGATGCAGGACACGAGCGACACGCCCGCAGTCGATGAAAATGCCGCCAGTGCCAGAATCTTCATGAAGAACATCGAAGTGCTGGGCACCATTGCCAAGCCGCAGGCGCTGTTCATCATCCCCGGTCGTGATCCGAAGGTGGACGGCATCGAAATCGACCGCTCCTTCTTTCGCGACATCTTCCGGCCAGTCGAGAAGGATTACCATCCCCAGAATACCCGCCGCTATCTCAAGGATCAAACACTCTGGTGATTGATCACAACCCAGTGCTGCAGGGAACAGGATGGACCTTAGTCCGGCTGGCCGCACCGCCCGCCGGCGGTGAGCGTTTTGCCCGGCGGCGGCTGCCGCACGGGCGCCCTTTTCCGACATTCTTTTTTCTTTCAAATTGGTTCCAAGTCAAGGAGGTTTGAACCGGTATGGGTGCAATAGTCAATTTCTTCGTGGCAGGCGGAAGCTGGATGTGGGCCATCCTGCTCACGATGATTGTGGCGATGGCGATCATCATCGAGCGCTTCATTGTGCTGAACTTCAAGAATCGCATCGATTCGGCCGCTTTCGTCAACAGAATTTTGGAGTTGATTCAACGCGGCAATATTGCCAACGCGGTGGAGCTCTGCAGCATGTCGCAGGCCGCCCTGCCGCGCATCACGCGCGCCGGGCTGGAGGAGTTCATGAAGAACCCCGCGGAGGTGCAGCATGCCATGGAGGTCGCGGCGATGTCGGAAATCCCCAAGATCGAAAAACGCACCTCCTATCTGTCGCTGCTCGCCAACATCGCAACCCTGCTCGGGCTGCTCGGCACGATCTTCGGACTGATCGACTCCTTTGCCGCGGTCACCAATGCCGATGCCTCGCAGAAAGCGGCATTGCTGGCTTCCGGCATCGCCGTGGCGATGAACACCACCGCCTTCGGCCTGATCGTCGCCATTCCCACCCTGATTTTTTACTCGATGCTGAATGAGCGCATTTCCGCCATCACCGACGAGATCAATGAAAATACCGCGCGCATCTTTCAACGTTTGAGCCGCACCAGGATCACGAAATGAATCTCAAAGCAGCCCTGGGTGGCCGGCGCAAACCCGCCGGCGACCTCGACATCATGCCGGTGATGAATCTCTTTCTCATCCTGGTGCCCTTCCTGCTGGTGACCGCGAGTTTTGTCGAGCTCGCCGTGCTGGATATTTCCCTGCCGGAGATGCGGTCCGGCAACCGCCAGGCGCAGGCGCCACAACAGGCGCAGGAGCACAAACCCGCGGTGTTGAATCTGCTGGCGATTCGTGAAAACGGCATCGAGTTGAAAAGTCCGACTTTTACCTTCGGTCTGATCCCACGCCGGCAGGAGGGCTATGACTACGACCTGCTGAAGTCCTATCTCACCCAGGTCAAACAGAAGTTTCCGGAAGCAGTGGACGTGGTGATCGCGCCGGAGGACAACATCCGCTATCAAGTGGTGATCGATGTCATGGACCGCTGCCGCGAGGCCGGTTTCCCCAACGTTTCAATCTCAGGTTGAAATATGTTACAATCAGGAGCTTCCGCCGACGGTTTGAAAAAAGTGGGCCGCCGCAAACGCGAACTGAATATGTCGCTGCGGCTCACCTCGATGATGGACATGTTCACGATCCTGCTGGTGTTCCTGCTCAAAAGCTTTTCCGCGGAGGGCCAGTTCGTCACGGTCAGTCCGGAGTTGACCCTGCCCAAATCGACCAGCACGATCAAGCCGAAAGTGGCGCCCATCGTGGCAGTGACGAAGGAATGGGTGATGCTGGATGACAAGCCGCTGGTCAAGATCGACGATATCGATTTGGGCGCCGGCCTGCAGATTCCGGCGCTGCAGCAATCCCTGCAATTTTCGCGTTCGGTGGCGGAGAAGTTGGGCGCCCAGGAGGAGCGTTTCGGCTTTCAAGGGAAAGTGGTGATCATGAGTGATCGCGACATGCCGTTTGCCATCATCAAGCGGGTGATGGCCACCTGCGGCGCCACCGGTTACAACAACATGGAACTGCTGGTTTACGGCAATCCCTCGTGAGCCAGGGATGCGAATTCATCAAACATGCGATAGAGAATGGCAGGTACCCAACACTTGAAGCTGCGCATCGAACGCAACGGTGAAGTGCGCGAACGCCATTTGCGTCAGAAGGAAGCCTTGAGCATCGGTCGCAGCCCGGACAACGACATCGTGCTCTATGGCGAGCATTTCCCCAAGAAGATGCAGATGTTCGTGCCCAACGGCAACGGCTACGAATTGCGGCTGCTGGAGGGCTGCCGCGGCGAGGTGGTGCAGGACAACAAGCGACTGGACTTCACGGATTTGTTGTCGCACGGTCTGTTGCCCAAACGGGACGGCTACCCCTGCATTGCCCTCAGCCCGGGCAAATTCGGTTTTGTTCATCTCGGGGATGTGCGCATCGACTTCGCTTTCGACAGCACGCCAGTCGAAACGCTCGACTTTGCCGGCTTCTCACCAATGCAGGCGTTTCTCAAAAACCTGCAGGAAGACGGCCTGTTCCGCTCGGTCCTGACGGCGTTGTTGATGACCAGCGCGGGCGTCTCTTACTGGCTTAGCACGATTCCGTTTGCCCCGCCGCGACAGGAGGTTGTCGTCGAGCAGGTGGTGCGCCGCATCAGCAAGTTTATCCCCAAAGTTCAGGAGCCACCGCCTCCGCCACCGCCGCTTGCCCAAACCAGCACTGCCGGGGCGGACGCAAACAACCCCAAAAATGAGAAAAAGGAGGGCGCGCAGGAGGGCTCTACCAAAGAGCGCGAAGGCAAAGGCAATGCGGGCTATGGCGAAAAGACGGAGAATCCCGGACAGGGCGTCAACCTCGAAAATATGGCGGCACTGGCGCTGCTGACCGGCAGCGGCAGCAGCGATCAGGGAAGCGGCGTGCTGCAGCAGTTGCTCGATGATGACCTGGCCACCAGTCTCACCAGCGTGGTCACCAATACCAAGTTGACCGCCGGCGGCCGCGGCAAGTCCGGACAGGGCCAGGCGGCGGATCCGAACGACATTCTGGCCGCCAGTCTGATCGGGGAAGGCGAGGGTGGTGGCGGTGCCAAAATCGATGAGATTCTCGCAGGCGACATCGGCTCACAGAAGAAAGTGAGTTTGGAAAAGGCGGCGCGGGTGCGGGTTGAAACCATGAGCAAGACCGGCGGCTCACAGGAGGCCATGGGCGCGCGCAGCGAGGAATCCCTGCGCGCCGTGCTGATGAAGAACATGGGGCGCCTGCAGTACATCTACAACAAATATCTCAAGCTCAACCCCGACATCGGCGGCAAGGTGCAGGTCGAGATCACCATCAACGCCGACGGCACGGTGGCGAAGGCCGTGGTGCTGAGCTCGGAAATTGCCATCCCGGAGTTCCAGAATGAGATCGTCGACGCCATCAAGCGCTGGAAGTATGATGCCATCGCCAGCGGCGCGATGACCGTCGTTTGCCCCATCGTGTTTTATAAAGTTTGAACACGGCCGCGGCGCCCCCGGCACGGCAGAGATCTGAGCCGGCGGATTTATTGTTCCTTCAGACTATTCGCAAGACACGACTCGGCCGGCAGCATGCGGCCGACTGCAACACCCAACGGAAATTCCCCTGCAGAGCAACCGCTTCTGCCGGGGAATTTTTTTCGGAGCCAGCCTGCCGTGGAGACCTCGGCGTTTTCACCGCGCGCTCCAGTGATGAGCGGGAGACTGGACTGTTTCGTGTCCGTCCAAAATCACTGACTTTGCAACGGCTGTTCCCGCAATGGCCTGGCCCTCCTCTAAAAATCGCGTCAGATCATGCGAAATGCTACAGGCCACTCCCAACGGCGTTTAAAGACATGCAAGCTTCCCCTCTCTACAAACAGTCACTCCTGACGGAGTTTTGGGAACACGCCATTTCTTCCCGGCACAAGCAAGTCAGCATGCCAAATTCAGGTTGTATCCTCCGGCTCAGCCGTGGTGGGAACGTTTGGGGAGGGAAATTATTTTTTACAGAAGTATGTTTTCCGCCTGGCACGCGGCTACTTCAATAACCTGTGGAAGTGGCCCGCCTGATGCCATTCGGGCGAATCGTCGCAAAAAATTGATTGAACTTGGGCGAGTCAGTTTCCCCCCGCCTTCCAGTGCAACCGCACGGCCACGCCCTGTGCCTGATGTTCAAACACCAGCCAATGCAGCATGCCGTCATGCGTGCTCGTGAGAGTGACGGGCGCGCCCGCGTGGCTTGCCGTCACCTGCACCTGCGGTGCGGGCGCAAACACGAGCACGCGCGCCTGCCTGCCCGCCGGCCCTTTCACGACAAAGGAAAATTCGCCCTGCTGTCTGCGCTCCTGCGTGATGGCCGCCGAGGCCGCCAGCACATGGGCGGCGGCGCTGTCGAGTTTGGCGAGATCGAACAGCAGTGCCTGCCCGCCGGGCGCAACCCTGATTTGCCTGCAGCGGGGAAGTTGCGGGTCAAACAAATCGATGAAATCGCCGGCGAGTATCTGGGCGCTGGTATCCGCGGTTTCGGCAAAAGTGGCGGCGACAAGGTAGGGCCCGCGGCGCAAGCGCAGGTAGTTTTGCGGTATGATTTTCCGTCCCGCCGGCAGCGCTGCCCCCGCCAGTTGCAGCAGATAGCGGGCTGACTCCTTTTTTTGCGCATAGCCGGCGGGGTCCTCGGTCAAATAGATGAACGACCCCATGCCCACGGGATTGCGGCCGGGCTTGGGCCAATAGCCGAGTTTGAGCGTCTCAAACAAATGTTCTGCCGGCTGCACATAGTCAAACATGCCGCGGCGCCACCACTCCGTGACGCGATTGAAGGGATCGTTGCCGGCGTCGATGAAAATCAGCGTGCCACCTGCCCGCACCCAGTTGCTCAGGCGCTCATGCCATTCGTGATCCTGCGGCTTCATGAAGGAATAGCTCAGGAAAATCACCTTGCAGCCGGTGAGATACTGGGGCAGATGCAGGTTCTCCATCACCAGCGGCTGGATGAAAACCCCGTGTTTAAGCAGCGGCAGCGCCAGGCCGTAGAAAAACGACAGCAGAGAATCTGCGGGCGCCGGTGCGGCGCGCTGCAACAGCATGGACTCGCTCAGCAGGATACCCACCCCGTGCTCGGCGGCCTCGTGTGCGGTTTCCGGTTGGCGCATGTTGCCCAGTGCGTGAGCGATAATCAACATCATTTGCAGCAAGCGGCTGGCGCTGTCGGCCGGTGCGTGGCTGCCAGCCGCCGCCACACCGGGCAACTCATACTGCCAATGTGCCGGGTAAAACAAGGCCGCCGCCACCTGCGCGCGCAACCGGCTTTCGGCCTCCGCCATCGAAATCGATGTGCTTCCTTCAAAGGGGTTGATTTGCAGCCAAAGTTGTTTGTCATGGCCGCGGACTTGATTGGCAAACAGACCGTATTCCAGCAGGGCATTTTCGAAGGGCCGGACAGCCACGACGCCGGCATAGCGGCTGGCGGCCGTCAATGCCTCGGGGCCAACTCTGGCGAGCAAACCATCGCAATCCGGAATGTGCAGGCCGCGGGTGGCCGGACCGACGGCCCCGCGACGGCTGTTGGTCAGCAGGCTGGGGGTGGCGAGGTAACAGGCCACCTCGCGATTTGTCTCTTGCGCGCGTTTTTTGGCGTGGGCAAACAGCCTCACCAGCGCCTCCCAATACAGCCGCTGCTGGTGTTTGCTCATGGCATAGCGCAGGCTGGCGGATTGCGAGGGATTCTGCCAGGGGCTGGCAGTGGCCTCCTGCCAGACGCGCTGAAATGCCGCGCTGGAATCCGCGCCCGGCAGAAAGGCGGGATCATCAAGAATGACGGCCGCCGCGCCACAATTCAGCGCGTGTGTGATTTTGGCCTCGAGATAATGGAGAAACGCAGGCGTGGGGAACAATTCGGGGTTGCTGCTTTCCGGCGCCGCAAGCTGATATTCACCGGGATGAGGCGTGCCGTCCCACGTACCCAGCACATAGTCCTGATACGGCCCGCGATTGAGAACGAGGTTGAAGTACACTTGCACACCCTGTGCGCGCCATCGCTGTGCCGCCGGGAGAAAGGTGTCGTCCGCATTGCTGAGCAACACCGCCTGGACCTGGCTTGCCAGCGCTGCAGGCTGCCCGGCAGCCACACGCAGACATGTGCGGGCGATGGCTGTCGTGTCGCCGGGCGATTGTGCCACGACGGGCAACGGCAGCCAGAACGAGCAGAGCACAGCGAGTGTGACGGGTTTTAAATTCATGGCCATCCTTGCAATGTGAGGAATAGTTCCGAGCGCGACAAAGCCGCGTGTGCGAGTCCCGCCGCGCTGCGGCAGTCAAAAGCACAGACCGGGGGAGCTTCATCATGGCGTCAGGGCCCGCCGCGGGAATTGAGGGGCTGTTTGCGTCCAGCAGCAGAGAATACCGGCAAGGCGGGGCAAACGCGGGCAGCGCTGCCAGGTTTTGCTCGCAAAAACACTTGGCTTTCGCGGTGACGGCTTGCTATATTGCGCCCGGCGAGTACGCCCGGAAAATCACGGCAGGCCGGGTGACAGGCACGCACTTTACACCTGCGACAGGTTTTCTTCGTCCACGCACTGAGGCCGGCGGGTGAATACCGTTTTACCCCCATCGAGATGAATATGGATCTGCGACAGTGGTTGTTCAAATATCGCAGCTACACACCGATTCCCCTGTTGCTCGTCATTCTATGGCTGGCCAATCCCACGCCCCTCAGTTTGATCTCCGGCTTTTTGATCGCTTTGACCGGTGAGAGTTTGCGCCTGTGGGGCGTGCGGCATGCCGGCGGTGCCACCCGCACGACTGGACCGGTCGGCGCCGGCGCGGAGTTGATCACTCACGGCCCGTTTGCCCACGTGCGCAACCCGCTTTATCTCGGCAATTTTGTTCTGAGTCTGGGCCTGTGTGTGATGGCCAATGCCTGGATGCCGTGGATGTTGCTGGTGTTCGTGACGGCCTTTGCCTGGCAATACCGCCAGATCATTGCTCTCGAAGAAGAACACTTGCAGCAGCGCTTTGGTCAGGTTTATACCGACTATTTCAACCATGTGCCGCGCTTTTTGCCGCGTTTGACACCGTTCAAAAAGCAGCAGGTCGAAGTGATGCCGCTCCGCCGCGCGCTCAAGATCGAACGCAATACGCTCATGAGTTTTGCGGCGGTCAGCCTGGCGATATTTTTGCTCTGGCGGTTTTGAAAGCGTGGCAAACGGCGCAAGCGGGCAGCGGGTCCGGGCAGTGCCCGCCGACCAAAATCCCGGCCGCCCGCGAGAAGCCCGTCCGGCACAAAAGTACTTCTTCTCTCATGCCTTTCTCTCCCGACATTCTCATCGTGGCCGGCGAAGCCAGCGGTGATTTGCATGGCACGCGGCTGGTGCAGGCGCTCAAAGCCGCGGCACCCGCCTGCCGGATCTTCGGCATCGGTGGCGACGGCATGGCCGGCGCCGGCATGGAACTGCTCTTTCACATTCGCGACATGGCGGTGGTCGGCTTCTCGGAAGTCATTCGCCATCTGCCCTTCCTGCGCAAAGTGATGGCCGCCTTGCTGGCGGAAGTGGAGCGCCGGCGGCCGGCGGTGGTCATCCTGATCGACTATCCCGGTTTCAATTTGCGGCTGGCGCAGCGGCTGCGCCCGCGCGGTTGCAAGATTCTCTATTACATTGCACCGCAAGTGTGGGCGTGGGGCGGAAATCGCATTGCCAAAATGGCGAAGCTGGTGGACGAGATGGCCGTGGTGTTCCCCTTCGAAGCGCCGTTGTTTGCCAATGCCGGTCTGCGCACACATTTTGTCGGCCATCCCCTGCTGGAAGGATTGTCGCCCCGTCTCTCCCGCCGGGAGTTTTTGGCGGCACACGGCTTCGTGGAAGGCAGGCCGTTGCTCGGCCTCCTGCCCGGCAGCCGCCATCATGAGATTGTGCGTCTGCTGCCGGATATGATCGCCACTGCCCGGATCTTGCAGCAGCAACACCCCGGCCTGCAAATCGCTGTGGCCCAGGCCCCGACTCTGCCGGCGCGCCTCTATCAGGAAATAATTCCAAACGGTGACGTGCGCCTGCTTGCCGGAACCACTTATGAATTGATGCGTGACAGCACCGCCTGCCTGGTGTGCTCCGGCACGGCCACACTGGAGACCGCCTGTTTCGGCACGCCGCTCGCGATCGTCTATCGTGTCTCGCGGCTTTCCTATGCCATCGGCAAGCGCCTGGTCAAGCTGCCATATATTGGTCTGGTGAATGTTGTGGCCGGCCGCCTGATTGCGCCGGAATTTGTGCAGCAGGCATTCCAACCGCAGCGTGTGGCCGGGGCATTGTCGCCCTATTTGCAGCCGACACCGGAGCGCGCGGCCATTTGCCGGGCCTTGCAGCAGGTGCGCGAGCGTTTGGGCACGCCCGGTGCCAGCCAGCGCACCGCTGCGATTGCCTTGCGCCTGGCCGGCGCGGGCGAAAATCTCATGCCCCGCCCGGTCACGGCGGCGTAGTTGAGGTCCCTGCTGACTTTTGCCTTGCACGTCTTGCCGGTTCCTTGACGCGTGCAATTGCACTCCCGGTGCGCGTGCGGATTCGAGCCGGGGCCGCACGCCACGGCCGGTGAAACAGACTTCTGCTTCCATTCTTGGGGATTGAAGCGCAGACAGGCAAAAAAAAACAGGCATGCGGCGGTCGCCGACATGCCTGCGAGAGATGGGCTGTGACAGGTTATCTCACAATCCACACGCCGCCCACCAGGTGATGGCCGCAGCGGGGGCCGTGCACATGTCCCTTGAGGTAAAACCAGCGGTTGCCGTGGCGGTAATGTCCGCAGTGCACCGTGTGAACGTGGCCGGCGTCGATTACCACCACCCGGGCGCCATGAGGGTGCCGTGCCGGGGCCGCACAACTGCCCAGTGTGACGGGCACGAGCAGCAGGCCGATAACCGGCAGCAGGCGGGTAATGCCTCTTGTTTTCATGGAATCATACTCCGCAGTTTGATCGCGAGGGAGCCGTGCCTGCCCGGCTGTCACAGCCGGCACAGGTTCGCAGCGTCTCCCGTCAGTTTTTCCGATCTTCCCGGGTTTCGCGACGATCCTCGCGCCATTCCCGTTTGTCTTCCGCCACTTCGCGCAAACCGAGTTTGATTTCTTCGCGCAACAGGGCAAGATAATCTTCCAACAATCGTTTTTGTTTCTCCTGCAGGGCTGCCTCCAGCGGCTTGTCGGCGGCGTCGATTTGTTTTTGCAAAAGCCGCAGCTCATGGGCAATCGCGAGTTTGCAGTTGAAAATCTCCTCCGCCTGG
This sequence comes from candidate division KSB1 bacterium, assembly GCA_034506255.1. NCBI lineage: Bacteria > Pseudomonadati > Candidatus Zhuqueibacterales > Candidatus Zhuqueibacteraceae > Candidatus Coneutiohabitans > Candidatus Coneutiohabitans thermophilus. The sequence goes on from JAPDPX010000003.1 coordinate 300,020, forward strand.
CGGGCATCCGCCGCGTCATCACGGCGATCGCGGCGGTCATCACGACGGTCGTGGCGATCGTCGCGCAACTGCCGCAGTGAGCCGTCGCCATCATGGCGTTCCTGCCGCACTTTCCGTCGCGCGGCTTCCAGCTCCTTCTGTGACTGGCGCAGCTCGCGGTTGGCCTGCTGAACTTCGGCACCGGCTTCGCGCAAATCCTGCCGCAGCGCCAGCGCGATTTTTTGTTCCACCGCCTGCAGCGCAATCGTCTCACCCCCCTGGCGCAGAGTGTCCCACTGCAGGATGAGATCCGAAAGCCGGTCGAGATCGCGGTGGTCATCGGCGACGTGAGCCGACGCGTGTGCGATACCCGCCTGGTCCTGTAACCGTTCTTTGGTATTGCGTGCCGGTTGTGCCGCCGCCTGGGTCGCGCCCAGCCCGGCAAGCGTGAGGGAAAGGACCACGCGGAAAAGACCACGCAAGTTCATACCTTCTCCATAAAAAAGGAATCGCTGCTACTGTGGTCGGGAATTTTTCTGCTGCCGCAGATGCCACCTGCCAGGGCAAGAATATTGCCACGGTCGGCAGGCATGACTTCACAAGAACTTGCCGTGATGAGAGAAACAGCAGTGCACAGACAAGGTCAAAATCAGCTCAAAAAGCCGTACCGTTTCGAACAGTGCCGGCACAGACAACCTGACTGGCGCGGTCAGGGAAGGTTGGTCGGTATGAGGCACAATCCGGTGATGTTAAATTTGTCTGACGGTTGGTGAGTGAGAGCGGACTGAGGGAAGGTCGTAGCGGCCGGCATGGTCACGAAAATGTCGTAGGGCGGGCTTCCAGCCCATTGCCACTAATTTTTCAAACAAAGCAAAATAACTCTCACGCCAAAAGTTTTTCTGCAGCTATGGTCCAACAACAAGCCGCAGCACCGCGCAAATCACACAAACCACCGGCTCTTCCCCTTGTGCCCCCGCGGGATTGCGTGATTCAAAAATCTTCGCGGTGACAGTTCAGCCTCTTTTTGATCTGCCACGACTTGATCGTGGCATTCCTGCAGAAAGCATCCGCAGGATCGCAAGATAAAGCCACAGTCGAACCGTGGCGGAACGGTTATTCTTTTGGAAACCCCTGCGGCTTTGCGTCCGTGCGTGTTTTGGCTTTGGGATTTTATCGCGTCGCAAAATTTAGCCGCATTGGGCTGCCAGTCTGCAGGCAGACAAGGCGTCCAATGTCACCAACTTTTCAAGCAAAGCAAAAAACTCCCGGACAAAGACGGGAAACCGCGGAGGTTTTGCAAAGATTTTCAAGCCACCAAACCCACCAGGAGCACGAGGGAAAACTTGATCGCCCTGGTGATCTTTGTAGTGATAAGACGCGTGTTCGGCAATTCCCGGGGAAAACTCGTTGCGTCTCCATCAAAGCTCCGAAGCCGGGCCCCGGCCGGCTTGTCAAGAGCGCTTGCGGGGCGGATCAAAGAATGGCGTCTTGACCACCGTTGCGCCGGCGTGTTCGCGGGCAAACTCCACCGTGATTTCCATTTCAACCTTGGTGCCGAGCGCGGCAAATTGGCTTTCGACTGTGCCGATGGCGATGAACTTTTTGAGAATTGGTGAAAAAGTGCTGCTGGTTGCCTGGCCGATTTGACGGCCGTCGCGGTAAATGGGCACCGCCACGCGGGAGGCGCGGCCGGCCACTTGCGGTGGCAGGTCCGCCGCGGCATAGAGCGATTCCAATTCCTCCCAGTCCACTTCGAGACCGACGAAGCGCCATTTCGGGCCGCGCATTTTTTCAGCCCACAGGGCGCGGCGACCGATAAAATCGCCCTTGTTGAAGTCGACCGTCCACTCCAGTCCCATTTCCAGCGGAGATGATTTGCGTGCGGCGGTGAGCGCCTTGTGGCTGGAGACATAGTCCACGTCGCCGAGCAGCAAAGCCGCCTCCACGCGCGCAATGTCCATCGCGACCATGCCGACCGGCATCAGGCCGTAATCCCTGCCCCTGTCCATCAGCGCGTCCCATAGTGCCTCCGCATGTGCGGGTTCAAACCACAATTCGTATCCCAAATCACCGGTGTAGCCGGTGCGGGTGATGGTGAGCGGCCTGCCGGCGAGCCGGCCATGTGTCAGGCGAAAATATTTGAGCGCCGCGAAGTCCACCCCGGTGACGATTTGCTGCAGAATCTCGCGCGATTTCGGCCCCTGCAGGGAGAGCGCCGCCAGCGCGGTGCTGACCTCCTCGACCCGGGCCTGCATCCCGTAGCCGCAGTCCTGAAACCAGCGCAGATTGGGATCGGCGGAGGTGATGCGAAAATGGTCGTCTGCCAGACACGCCACCGTGCCGTCGTCGATCATCTTGCCCTGTTCATCGCACCAGGGCGTGTACATCACCCGGCCCGGCTGGCAGGTCTGGGCCGAGCGCGTGATGATGCGATCCACCAGCCGCCTGGCCTCCGGCCCGCGGATGTCATATTTGAACAGTGGTGAAACATCGATCAAGGCCGCGGCGTTGCGAATGGCATAATACTCGCGTTCATGCGAGAATTCATAGACACTCACCGCGGCATAGCCCGCCCAATTGCGCCAGTCCATGCTCTGGCAGAGCGGTGCCATGCGTGAATAGAAGGGAGAGGGGATCGGCATGAGGGCTTTCGGTTCGTGTGTATCATTCAGCTTGACCAGCAGCCGGATACGCCGGCACAAACACCGGCCAAGGTAAACAGAAATCATGGTGAATGCAAGCCGGGAAGCGCAATGGCGGCGGCAGGCGGGTCCCCATGCCACAAATGCCTTGCGTTTCAAATTCCAGCAGTGTATTATCTTGCTCAATTTCAAGCTCGCATCGTTGCCGCCAGGCCCCACCCAAAAGGATCACGGTTGCGCCGTCATCGCATGATCACCACACCCAAAGCTGTGAGCCTTTGTCATCGCACCAGGCCACTTCCACAGGCACGCCGATCTGTGGCAATGAGTACGAATTTTCGGCATGGACATTCTCAATCATCTTGCGCCGCGGCGATTCCGCGCCGTTGATGACCTGCTCGCTTTCATTTCGATTTATGAGGATACCCGCCGCACCCGCGCCTTGCGCGGCTTGTTGCGCCAGCATCAGAAACAAATCCATGACCACGTTTGCGTGGAGGGCGGCTGCGGCCTGGCGCTCTTTGCCGCGGAGATGGCGCGTCTGGGCGCGCGGCGCGTGTATGCGGTGGAACAGAATCCGCTGCTGACCCGACTCGCGCGGCAGCGGCTGGAGCAACTGCCGGCCGCGCTCCGCCGCCGCATCGAGGTGATTGAAATGCCGCTGCAGGAGTTCCGGCCGCCGCTGCCGGTCGCTGTGCTGGTGCAGGAGTTTTACGGCCAGTTGCTGTATGATGAAGATTTGTTTGTGCTCGAGCAGTTGCGTTTTCGTCCGCAACTCGTTCTGCCGGATGGCGGGGAATTGCGCGCCGGAGTGGTCTCTGCGGCGAAATACCTCGACCGCGAAGTGACGGGGGAGGTGCTGCAGGCTCTCGCGGGCGTGCTGGTCGCCGGGCTGTTCGAAGAGCGTGGCCGCGAGCTCCAGTTTCCCGTGCTGCGCTGGCAGTTCGGCACAGGCCTGGAACAAATCACCGACAGCCTGCAGGGCCGCCGCGGCGATTTGCTCTGTTTCGGGGTGGTGGTCACGCATCGCGGCCGGCGCATTTGCGCCGCCGGTCAGTGCCCGAACTGGTCCTGTGTGTGGACCCCGCGCGTCGCGGATCGCTTCGAATTGGAATTTCGTCCGGCGGCTGCCGGCCGCGAGTGTTACTTTCGCTGGCGCATGTGACCCCGGCGCAAACGCCGTTCCCGCAAGCCCTGTGGTTCACCGGCCCTCCGGAAATGCTTCCCCCGGCTGCGCCGCGGGTGCCCAAACGCCGGGTGTCGCGAAAACTCCGTTGAGCTCATACCACCGCCAATTCATTGCATGGGCGGAAAATTTGGTCATTCGAAAAACCGTCCGGGCACTTGGAGCCTTTGGAAGCCCGATCAATGAAGGGATCCAAAAATCAAAATTGAATTGGAATCAAAACCGCCCGGCGGGTGGCTTTCGCAAGTGGTTAAACATTTATGCAGGAGCCTCTTCAAGGGCTCGCGATTCTGGACAATTGGCGAAAATCTGGCAGTTCCCGGCGCGCGGGGTGGAATAATGCGGGGCTTTTGTACTTGCGTTGTGTGGAGGAACATTCCGGCCCCCTTTGTCATGCTGCAGGCATCCCCCCGGCTCCCGGAATGCCCGCAAGGAAGTTGCGATTGTGAGGCGCAAAGTTGTTGCCGAACGGCCAGCAACGGCGTTCGCCTCCAGCCATTATTTATAAAAAGCCGGGCCTCACACTCCGCGGCAGAGGACGAAACACATGCCGCGCATAAAATTTTCACTCAACCAACTCGAGGACAGCCAGGCGGCACTCCGCCAGTGATTCACCTCTTCTTTCGGGAGGCATACATGCGAGAGCTTTTTCGTGATCGCGCGCATGGGGCACTCGTGTTGTGCACCGTGCTGCTGGCCGCGCTGGCGGCACCGCCCGCGACGGCGCAAACCTTCACGCAAGACCGTCAATATGAGCCCGTGCAAATGGCAGCCTTCAGTTTTCCGGATTTCTCGGGCGATATCGCACCGGTCAATCAGCTTTTTTTGTATGCCTGGCGCGGCGGCTTGTGGCAGCAGATTCCCTTTCAAATCGATGAGCGCGGACTGGAAGTGGTGCTGGGCGATACCATCGCGAACAGTTATTTTGCCCCGAAGGACGGCCGCCTGGACGACAATGACCAGCTTCTCTTCATGGCGCGTGACGCCGGCGAGCAGGCCGCCTTTTGGAATTGGATCGATGACGCCTCTGCGCGCAGCTTCCCGCGCTATGAGATCCGGCTGCTCGATCCCCTGACCTCCCGCGAAGCCTATGTCTACCTGTATCGTTCCAGCACGCTGACAGCCGATCCGCTGGTGCCCTCCTACATGAAATATTCCCCCAGCCCGGCCGGCCGGGTGGCAGCCGACACGGTGCGTGGCGTGAGTTATATCCAGGGGCATGCCAACAACGGCGTGCCCGATTTTCTCGCGGTGCCACGCTCTTTTGGCGGCAGCGGCGTCGATTTTTTGGACCGCTTGAAACTGCGCATTCGCGCCGTGGTGACGATTCAGTTTATCGGCAATCAAACGATCACGGCGAACGAGCAGGACAATCTGATCGCGCTGGACAACAGTTTGCGTGCGGTGGCGGGCAGCATCCGTGTCATTCGCGAAGTGAAGGAACGCATCAACGTCACCGTTTCGATTTTCAACGTCAATGTCGATACGGTTGCGATTTCGCTGTTCTTCTATCCCTTCTCGCAGCAACTCTCCGGAACGATACCCCTGACCTCCTCCCTGGGCGCGCGGTTGCTGCGGGCGACGTTCGATTTCAATGCCAACATGGTTGGACAAGCCTGGCAAAACAAAAACAGCACCACGCCGCGCACCATCACCGGCGCCTCCGGCGGCATCACGGAAGCGGAGGGCGTGATCGACATTCTGCCCAAGCGCAATTGGTTCAGCGCCAGCTCCACTTTGCACGGCAGTTTCCTGGGCATTTTCGGGATCGACAACATCCTGAACACCACGCAAAAATACTACTTCTGGGATGCGATGAGCGGCACCGGTGACGGCACCGCCGACACCGGCGACGGCCGTTCCTACGGCGACAGCGGCTTCATCATTCAGAGCATCGGCAACAACCCGATTGTCGCGACCTTTCAACTCGGCTTCATTTCCTACATTCTCGGTCCAAATTTGACGCGGGCGCAGGCGGTGGCGCTCAACGCCAATGCCGAGGCACCGGTGAGCCAGATTTTGAATCTGCAAACCTATGATGGCATCGCGCCGGCGGCGGTGACGGATTTGCGCGTTTCCAACTCCACGGCCACCAGCGTGACGCTGTCGTGGACTGCGCCGGCGGATGCCGGCTCAACGGTGACGGGCTATGAGCTGGGTTACTCCACCACCCCGGTGGGGGCCGATCTCGACGCCTGGTTTCAAAACGCGAGCAAGGCGGGGAATCTGCCCGCACCCGGCGCACCCGGCACCAGCGAGTCTGCCACCATCGAAAACCTCACCACGGGTGCACGCTACTTTTTCCTCCTGCGCTCCCGCGATGCTTTCGGCAACCTTTCGCCCTATTCCAACATTGCCACCATCGATGCCGTGCCGGTGGAGCTGGCCGCCTTTCATGCGCGTGTCGATCGCAATCAAGCCGAGCTGGAGTGGCACACGGTGAGCGAGACCAACAACCTCGGCTTTCATGTCGAACGCCGGCAGGCGGCACAGGCGTGGCTGACCCTCGGCTTCGTGAACGGTCACGGCACCACCACCCAGGCGCAGCACTACCGCTTTGTCGATCGCGATCTGCAACCCGGGGAATATGCCTACCGCCTGCGCCAGGTCGATTACAATGGCGCATTCGAATACTCGCCGGAAATCACCGTGCGCGTGGACGTTCCCCGGCATTTTCTGCTGGCGCCCAATTTCCCCAACCCGCTGCTCAGCGGCCGGGACGCCACAGTCATTCGCTATGAGTTGTCGCATGCCGCGCCGCAGCCGGTGACGCTGCGCATTTTCAATTTGCTCGGCCACGAGGTCCGCCGGCTGGTGAATGAAAACCAGCCCGGCGGCTATTACGAAACCCGTTGGGATGGCCGCGGGACAAACGGTGAGCGCGTCGCGGCCGGCCTCTACTTCGTGGAATTGCGTTCGGCAGGCTTGCGCGCAATTCAGAAGCTGACCGTGATGCCGTAATGCCACTTCCCTTCCTGCTGCGCAATCGCCGGGATCACGGCATGCGGGCACCGGGCTTGGGAGAGGCAAGTCGCAATCAACGGTGCACAGACACCAGACAATTTCACTTTACACCGGAGAGGAGGAATTCATGCTGGCTCAAACCATTCGCTTTGTACGGCTGGCATATGTACTCATTGGCATTTATGCGATTTCGCGCTTCATTCTCGGCCTCGCGGGTGTGCCTTATGCGCCGCGTGGCAATGCCATGTTTTCCGTGGTGGGCGCGACGGTGATCAGCAGTTTTTATTTTGGCGCGCTCTCTTCGCGCGCCGGCTTCAACTGGCTGGGCACCGCGCTCACCGGCGCCAGCATCGGGCTGTACGCGCAGCTTTGGATCTTGGTGTTGACCCTGGTCAGCTATGTGGGCAATTTTGAAACGTCCTACTTTCGCCATTGGGATGCCCTGAATGTCCCGCCGGATCAAACGGTCACGCCGGCCAGGGCCATGGGAATTCGACTCTCCGGTCTGGTGGTCAACACGATCATTGCGACGGTGGTGGCGATGGTGGGGCGGGTGCTCGGCGGCCGTCTGGCGCCCAAAGGCGCCTGATCCCGCCGCTCGTTGTTTTCTTTTGGCGCCCGGCTCTGAGACCGGGCGCAACACCTCGAGCCCTCCGGCGATTACCGGAGGGCTTTTGTATTGCGATTTCGGCCGGACCCCCATGTTGTGATCACTGCAAGGCTGCGCCGATGAAAATCATTGCCGCACATCTGCCTGTTTATTTGCCGGGTGCTGCTCTCTTCCACAAGCTGGCGCGCGCGGACGCGCTGCTGTTTGCCGATCATCTGCAGTATTCCAAACGCAGCGTGATCAATCGCGGCCGCATCAAAACGCCGGAGGGAGCGCGCTGGCTGACCGTGCCGGTGCTGACCCGGGGCCGCGGCCGCCAGGCGATTCGTGAGGTCGAGATCAATCGCAACGAAGCCTGGGCACGACGCCACTGGCGCAGCCTGCAAACCAATTACCATCCCGCGCCCTATTTCCTGCAATTCGCCGATCGTTTCGCAGCGATCTATCGCCGCGAGTGGCGCCGGCTGCTCGATCTCAACCTGGCACTGTTCGAGACGCTTTGTGCCTGCCTGGAGATGACAAAACCGGTCCATCTCAGTTCCGAACTTGCGCTCGCAGGGACGGCACAGCCCTGGTTGATTGCGGCAATCAAACAACTGGGCGGCACGGCTTATCTTGCGGAAGCGTCAGCGCTCCCTCTGCCCGCGGCCGCCTTCGCCGAAGCCGGTATCGCGCTGCTCTCTCTGCCGCGGCGCGTCGAGCGCTATCATCAGCTTTACGGTGAATTCCTGGCCGATCTCAGTGTGGTGGATGTTCTGTTCAACGAAGGCCGCGACTACTTCAGGTAAGCGGAAGGACCGTGGGGAGGGTGCCGGACTTGGGCGGGGGAATGCCAAGGGAGACCGGCGGGCACAATGGTGGCCGGAACACGGCAGAGCGCCGCCTGGAACGGCGGGACTATTGCGGCTTCTTTTCAGAATTTTCCACCGCGTTGCGCAGGTCGTTGAGGAAGCGTTCCATCGCGCGCATGATGGAACTGAGCACGGTGGAATTCAAATCATGCTGGTAGTAGTTGGTGTAGACCACGCGGGTGCCGGAGGGCGTGCTGGCCAGTGACCATTCGCTGGTGCCGGGCAACGGCCCGCCGGTGCGCTTGTACACCAGGCGGCCCAGACTCTGATCGAAGACAATGATTTCAAGATTGTATTTGACCTTGGCTTCACCCGGCCCGGCGGTAACGAGGTAGCGCGCGCCCGCCTTCATGGTGTCGTCGAGCGCTTCGACTTCCTGAAAGATCGGGGAGACTTTCGGCCAGTGCGCGATGTCGAGATAAGGCCACACCTCGGCAAGCGGCCGCCTGATTTCGATTGATTCCTTGAGCATCGACATGGGCTGCTTTCCTCAACGACACATGAGCGCGGATCACTCGTTGCTGGCACAAGCGGCGCAATGTTAAAAAGAATGAGAGCGATAAGCAAGCGGAAAGTCGGCAGGCCAGGCTGCCGGCCGGTGAAATTTCTCGTTGGCCGCAAAAGAAAAAGGCGCTTCGTTAAAGCGCCTTCGCAAACCGATGTGGAGCTGACCGGGATCGAACCGGCGACCTCTTGAATGCCATTCAAGCGCTCTCCCAAACTGAGCTACAGCCCCAAAAAGCGGCAGTACAATAAAGAATCCGGCCGCCAAAGTCAAGCTGTTTTTGGTGTGGTTAGTGCGATGCGGTCAGCCTCCGCCATTCGCTCTCCAAATCCTCCAAAGCCAGAGTCAACTCCGTGCCGTCAGCCTGGCGTTTGAGACGAAGCCGGCCACTGTCCTTCTCACGCTGACCATAGAAGGCGACATACTGCACGTTGCGGCTGGCGGCATAGTTGAATTGCTGTTTCAAGCCGGCGACTTCAGGATGAACATCGCACGTTACACCCATGCCGCGCAGCCGTCTGGCAAGCGCCAGAATTTCAGCCTGGGTTTCGGCAAAGTTGACGAGCATCACTTGCACGGCGCCGGCGGTTTCGGCGAAACGGCCCTGTTCCTCCATCATCAACACCACGCGCTCCAGGCCGAGAGAAAAGCCGCAGGCGGGAATCGCCTGTCCGGCAAACATACCGACCAGGCCATCATAGCGGCCGCCGCCACCCAATGACCCGGCGGCACCCGGCACGATCACTTCGAAAATCGCGCCGGTATAGTAGGACAGGCCGCGCGCCAGGCTGGGGCTGATAACCAGGCGGGGGCCGGCGGCGGTGTCCCGGCTCAAATCCAGGATCGTGCGCAAGGCCTCCAGGCCGGCAACAGCCGCGGGCCGGTGCAGTTCTTCGCGCAGGCGCGCCAGACGTTGTTCGTTGTGCGGAAGATCTTGCACCTCCGCCAGCAGCCGCAGAAGTTTTTCCGCAGCCGGTGCCGCCAGCCCGCGCTGGAGCAGCTCTGCGTGCACGCCGGCAGTTCCGAGTTTGTCGAGCTTGTCAACCGCCACCAGCGCGCTTTCCTCCAGCTCCGCGGGCACGCCGGCCGTCTCGATCAGCCCGCGCAAGATTTCGCGATGATTGAGGCTGAGGTTGTAAGCATTGAACTGCAGGCGATCAAGCACGGTGCAGGCGGCCGCCAACACTTCGGCTTCGACCAGCAGCGAGGAGCTGCCGCACACGTCCAGGTCGCATTGCATGAATTCGCGAAAGCGGCCCCTGGCGGGGCGGTCGGCACGCCACACCGGCTGAATTTGATAGCGTTTGTAGAATCTCGGCAATTGGCTGCGATAGCGCGCCATCACCCTCGCCAGCGGGACGGTGAGATCATAGCGCAGCGCCAGATCGCTGAGCTCGTTTTGCGAGCGGGCGCCGGCTGCGAGCACCTCCTGCAATTTTTCCCCGCGGCGGAGAATGCGAAACAAGAGCTGGTCGCCCTCTTCGCCATATTTGCCCAGCAGCGTGCTGAGATTCTCGAATGCCGGCGTCTCCAGAGGCTCGAAACCGAAGGACTCATAGACTTCCTGAATGACGCGAATCACCTGACGGCGCTTGCGTAATTCATCGGCGAGAAAATCACGGGTGCCGCTGGGCGGCTGCACATTGATCATGCTCAAGAATACTCCTGGTTTCGCAGTTACCCCCTCTCACCTCTTTTCGGCAGCCGGGCGCGGCGCCGATTTCAGCTCCAGCACCAGCACCGCGAGCGGCACCAGCAGATTGCCGGAAGGCATCACAAACTCGGCATAGTCCGCCCCGATTTCGACGAGTATAGCGCTGCCGGCAGCGGCCTGGCTCACGGTGAAGTGGAAATAACCGTCAGCCGGCCGCAGCTCACCGCGCCGGCCGAGGTAGCTGCGCAGCACTTCGGCGTAACGTTTCATGGTCAGTCTCTGGCAAAGGGGAACGATGCGATTTCCCCGTCACCCTGGTGACGCACGCGAGGGAATGTTTCAACGCCGGCCCACCCTGCGAGTCTGCTGGCTCGGCGGCAGCGCGCCTGAACGCACGCCCACACCCGGGCTGGTTCCTGAAAGATGTGCACGGCTCCATTCCAGCAAACAAGAGCCCTCCCACGAAAGGTTTTGTCGGGATTTTCGTGGGAGTTCTCCTTTTGCGAGGGAAAACAGGTGCAGGCAGGCGTTTGCCTTGGGAAGCGCTCTGAGGCAACGCCTGCCGCCGGGGTCTTGTCATGCGTTACCCGTACAAATCAACATGGAATCGCAAATTTTCTCGGATTCAGGCTGAAACGACGAGCGGGCCGGATGGACTGGTTCAACCACGCTGCTGCGTTGTTTCAAGTGGCCAGCATTGCCTCGTAATTCGCCATGAACTCCTGATCCCAGCGCACGTAATTTTCGCGGATGCGTGCGATCTGGGCGTCCAGGTTGTCCGGCGTCCAGGTGCTGGTGTCTTCCGCGGGATGAAAACGCAGCAATACCGTGCCCGGGCGCACCTGCAGGGACTTGCCGGGACAAAGCCGGCGCGCGCCGCCGAAAAAGATCGGAACGATGGGATACTGCAGGTCCATTGCCATGTGAAAAGCACCCTTCTTGAAAACACCGATGGTGCCGTCTTCGATGCGCGTGCCCTCCGGCATGATGAACAGGCTGTGGCGCCGGCGCCGGATGCGGTTGTAGGCGCGGTTGAGCGCCGCCACCGCCTGCGCAGAGTCCTGTCGCTTGACGAAAATCTGGCCGGTAAGCAGGCCCATGATGGCGAACAGGGGATTGTAAAGAAATTCGTATTTCGCCACGAAGCGCACGCGCGGCAGCCGCAGTGCGAGAATCAGAAAAATGTCGAGTGTCGAGCTGTGGTTGCCGATGAAGATGGCCGGGCTGCGCACCGGTTTTTCAAGGTATTGAAATTTAATCCGGACGCCGGCGCAGCCGAGCACGAAACGTCCGAGCCAACTGCCGAGGGTGGTGGTGATGAAGTTCTGTGCCCGGCCAAGCGTCACCACGCTGATCACCACCACGCCGAGCATGGCGCCAAACAGGGCAAAAAACGTCAGCAGGGTGAGATAGACCGTGCGCACGCGGCTGGCGGAAGGGGTCTTGATGGCAGCACTCCCGTGGTTGACAAGATGAAAGCGTCCCGCCCGTTTCAACTTTTCAGGTTGACGAATTGCACCGGAATGTCCAGGTTGCTCTCGCGCACCAGCTTGATGATCGTCTGCAGATCGTCGATCTTCTTGCCCGTCACCCGCACCTGCTCGTCTTGAATCGCCGCCTGCACCTTGAGCTTGCTGTCTTTGACGATTTTGACGATGGCCCGGGCGGTGTCCTTGTCCAGTCCCCTCTTGATTTTGATTTCGACCTTGATGGTTTTGCCCTGGCCCGGCTGGGGATTGCCAAACGCCAGCGCGCGCGGATCGATTTTGCGCTTCGCGAGATGGATGGAAAGGATTTCACGCACGGCCCGCGCTTTCATCTCGTCCTCGGTGTGCAGCGCGATCGTCATCTCCTTTTTGTTGAGCTCGAGCCGGGTGTTGGAATGGCGAAAGTCATAGCGGGTCGCCAGCTCCTTTTTGGTGTTGTTCAGGGCGTTGTCGACTTCCTGCAAATCCACTTCACTGACAATATCGAAGGAGGGCATGGCGTGTTCCTGCGAATGGGAGCGTCACCCTTGCACCGCAAGCGTGAATTCAATACCTTGACGTCGGCAATGTACGGCCAGCCTGTCTGAGACGCAAGCGCTTTTTCGGAGGCTGGCAGGCACCGGCGTGCAACCGCGCCCATCACTGCGAGGGAGAAAATGTTCGAAAGCCAGATCACCTGGTGCCGGCAGCGCCTGGCGGCGGGCCGCCTGAAATGGCAGGCGTTTTGCCGGCAACAACAGCAATACGCGCGGCAGTTCGCGCAAAAGGCCGGCCGCACGTACCGGCGTTACGAAAAATATATCCCTGTCACCGCTTTCGTCGCGGGTTTCCTCTACGATTCCCTGACGCTGACACGCATCGATGCCTGGCTGGACAACCTCATCCTGTTGCTCTACACCCTGTTCGCCGGCGTGCTGCTCGTGGTGTTGGGCCGGATGCAGCGCGGGCACCGCTTCCCGCTCTGGCTGGAACAGCGCCATGATTGGCTCACCTTCGGTCTACATTTCCTCTTCGGCAGTCTGTTGTCGAGCTACGTGGTGTTTTACTTCAAGAGCGCGGCGGTCTTCACCTCCTACCTCTTCATCGGCCTGCTGGTGGCGTTGCTGCTGCTCAACGAGTTTTTTTTCCACCGTCTGCGCCACCTGCGCCTGCTGGTTGCGATCTACTTTTTCTGCTGCTTTGCCTTTCTCACCTTCTTCCTGCCGGTGGTGACGCGTGTGATGAATTCGCTGATGTTTCTCGCCAGCGGGGTGTTGAGCCTGGTGCTGATTGCCGGCCTCTGGTTCGCCATCTACGGCAAAGCCCTGGCGGGGATGAAAAACGACCTGCACCGGTTGCTGTGGCCCCCGCTCGCAATCTTCGCCGCACAGGTGCTCTTCTATTTTCTCAACTGGATGCCGCCTGTGCCGCTGGCGCTCAAGGAGGGCGGCATCTACCGCAGCGTGCGGCGGGTCGCTGACCGCTATGAAGTCAAGTACACCACGCCGCGCTGGTGGCAGGTGTTCAAGAAGGACGACCGGGACTTTGCCTACACCCCGGGTGACACGATTTATTGTTTCGCCGCGGTGTTCGCGCCCACCGCTTTGAAACAGCGCATCGTGCATCACTGGCAAAAGAAAAACGCCGCCGGCGACTGGGTGACGCGCGACGCGATCTCCTATGAGGCGCACGGCGGCCGCGACGGCGGCTGGCGCTGGTACACCCGCAAGCGCAACGCCGAGCCCGGCTCCTGGCGCGTCGAAGTACGCACCCAAAACGGGCGCCTGCTCGGCCGCATTCCCTTTGAAGTGTACGAAGCCAAAGAGCGGCCCACCCGGTTCACCACGGATTATTTGTAGCCCGCATGATCCCTCAGTTGCGTGTGGGGACGCAGCCCGGACCTCTTGTCTGCCGGCAGAGATGCCTGCGCCACTCCACACCTGGCCGTGGGATCAACAGCCCGCCTTGACTTTGGCGGGCAGGCTTTGCTATCTTGCCGCTGCACGCATGAACCGCCACTCATTCAGGATCATCCCATGCAAATCGGAATTGCAGGCTTGCCCTTTGCCGGCAAGACGACGATTTTCTCCACGCTGCTGAAGCACAAGAGCGAAGAAGGCGCCTTTCACAAGCCCGAGATGGAGCGCGGCATGGTGAAAGTGCCCGATGTCCGCCTTGACCGGCTGACCGCCATGTTCAACCCCAAAAAGAAGGTCAATGCCGTCATCGAATACGTCAAAGTCCAGGGCATGGACAGCAGCGGCGACAAGCCGCTGGCGCTGACCCCGCAGTTTCTCGCCAATCTCAAGAACGTGGACGCCATCATGCTGGTGGTGCGGGCCTTCGAGAATGACCGTGTGCCCCATCCACTCAACCGCATCGATCCCGCCCGCGACATGCATTTCATCAACAGCGAATTTCTGCTCAGCGACCTCGCCGTGGTCGAAAGCCGCCTGGAGCGTCTGACAAAGGGTTTGGCCAAGAGCAAGGATGAGCTGCAGGTGCGCGAACTGGCCCTGATGCAGCGTTTCCACCAGCAACTGGAGCAGGAGAAACCGCTGCGCGAGCTGGAGCTGACGGCCGAGGAGGAGAAGATGATTCGCGGCTATCAGTTCCTCACCCTCAAGCCGCTGCTTTACGTCATCAACATCGCGGAAGGCGAGATCGCCCGGGCGGCCGCCATTGAGCAGGGCCTGGCGGCGCAGGTCGCCCCGCGTTGCGCGCTGACTTCGCTGAGTGCGGAAATCGAGCGCGAAATTTCGGAACTGGGCGAGGAGGACGCGGCGGCTTTCATGGCGGATCTCGGCATCACCGAGCCGGCACTCCACAAACTCATTCGCACCTCCTATGAGCTGCTCGGTTTGATCTCATTTTTCACAGTGGGCGAGGACGAGTGCCGGTCGTGGACCATCCGGCGCGGCACCCGGGCACAACAGGCCGCCGGCGTGATTCACTCCGATTTGGAGAAGGGTTTCATTCGCGCGGAAACCGTGCATTATGACGATTTGATTGCGCAGGGCAGCCTGCATGCCTGCCGGGAGAAGGGCCTGCTGCGGCTGGAAGGCAAGGATTACGTGGTGAAGGATGGTGATATTCTGAACATTCGGTTCAACGTGTAGGGGCGAGTGCTGCTCCAATTCCAGACATCCGCACGTGATAGAATCATTCTCCCGTTGGTTATTCCCCGATGGTTCTGTGGCCCAAGGCGGAGAGCGCAAAGAAGCAATCAGCCCAGCCGGATACCAAGCTCACGAAGCATTTGAAAGGTATCTACGCACTTGAGGTTGAATGGCCGGGCGGCATTGGGAATGGCGATCTTCCGTCGCAGATCGGGATTATATTGTTCATGCCTGACCAAGATTGTGCTCTCGGCGCGGGCAAAGGCCACCAGCCAGGCATCGGCGTTGTTGCCGTCAGCAAAATCCGCTTTCGCCTCTGCAGTAAATTGGGACTGGCTTTGCGATCATTGCATGATTTGACGGTAGACGACCAGCACATCGTCACGATCGGTGGGGTGAAACCACTGTTGAAATTGATCATTAGCCCATCGTGTCAATTCGTCCCTGCCGCGATCTGACTCGAATTTGACACGATCAATGCTCATCAAGCGCCCTCGCTCAGCATACTCCACCAGCGCCTCCCAGAATCGCGGCGCAATATCAAAGGCATAATACCGACGCGCCGCCGATGAATGCATTGGCATCCAGGACTAAGTGGTCATTGCATTCATGCCGGCATCCCCAAGATTGCCTCTGCGTAGCGGTCAAAACTTTGGCCGTGAAGACCAATCAGGCGGTAGGCCTCGCGATACAGCAAGCGACCTTCCCGGGCAGCACGTACGACGGCCTCTCCAAAACGCCTTCCGATACGAAGATTCTGAGTTGCATAGAAGTCGCCACCACCTTGTTGTGACCGGCGTTCGCGTTTGGTTTGGGCAAGATAGAATCTCAAGAACTCTTCTTTCGTGATGAGGCTGAGCTCAAGGGCGCGACGGGCGGCCACGATCTCGCTAACTCTGAATTGTTCAGCAATAACTTGGAAACGATTGCTCGTCTTGTGAACCGAGGGCCAGAACCTGCGCAACAGCGCGGCAGGAACGAGGAATTCTGCCGCGACACGGTTGCAAGTCTGTTCGATCTTATCCGGTGCCGGCTCCAGATCCCGCAGATCGAACGCAGCGCTTTGGCCGAACCAGATATGGGCGAGTTCATGCGCCAGTGTGAACATTTGCGCGGCTTTGGCATCCGCACCGTTGACAAACACGAGCGGAGCATATTCATCTACCAGAACGAAGCCGCGAAACTCGTCGACTTTTAAAATGCGGTGTGTGTTGTTGCCCACAATGCCACTGACAGCCACCAGAATCCCGGCCTGATCAATCTTGTCAATCAAAGCCTTCAGTGCGTCCGTCCAGTTGCGATGATCGGCAATCCACGTTGG